>JAAYBJ010000227.1 GCA_012730105.1 Candidatus Hydrogenedentota bacterium | reverse complement strand
ATCGAAAAGGGAAAAGTATGGTGTAAATGCCCCAGCGATTTGAAATCGAAAAATTTTTTCATGGCGCTTTGATACTATAAATAAAGGCCGAAACGGCCATATCGAAAAAATTAACCGGACACTAGTGACCATGGAATGTTACTGAATGAAGGTGCGCTCGGGTTCAAAAGGCTCCTGCACCGTGTCGGCGCCGGGTTCCGCCAGTCTTTCACGGCGTTTGGCCAGCTCCGTCTCGGGCGCCCCCAGCCGGGCAGCTTCCGCCAGGTATCTGCGCGCTTCCCCGGAGTTATCCGCGGCGAGGGCCAGATCGGTCAACAACAATCGCGGACTGTAAGAATGCGGGTATGCCTCAACGGCACGTGAAAGCCACTCCCCGGCAATTTTCAACTGTCCCGCCTCCACCGCGAAACCGGCCACCTGCTCCTCAGCGGAAGGGATGGTGTCCTTTGCGTAAACACGGCAGTACGCGTAAGCCACCTCCCACATTCCCGACAGGGCGACACGCCTTGCCAGGGCAAACCAGGCTTCTTTTTCTTCCGCCCTCAGCCCGCCCCAGCGGCTGATAAAACGCTCCGGGTCTTTTTTTCTTGCGAAGACCAGACCCAATAATTCCCAGGGTTCCCGGGCGTCAGGATCCCGCTGCAAGGCCATCTCCAGAAAATAAAACGCCCGCAGGTCTCTGCCCATCAGGATGTTGCTTTCCGCGAGGGCGATATAGGCGGCAATATCCCGCGGATTCTTGGCCATTTTTTCACGGTAGGTCTTCTCAAGAGCCTGGGCCTGACTGGAAACCATACCGACCTGGCGCTGCAATTGCGCTTCGTTTGTACCTTCCGGAAATTCAGGAAGGTCGGCCAGCACCCGGCCGGCGCTGCTGATATCCCCCAGACGCACCAGCGCCCGGGCATACTTAAGGGCTTCTTCCGGCCCCAGAGAGGAAGCGTGTGACGCGAAAGCAAGCAGCGAAGCGATTTCCCTAGACGCGCCATTTTCGTCCAGGCCCGCCGCACGCAAACGGGTAGCGACAGGACCTGTCGTTTCAAAGGGCGCACGGTTCAGCGCCGCAAGGGCCACATCCGATGACCGTTGTGAATCCCCCGTTTCCATCAGAACCTTTGCCCAAAGCAGATTTTCCCATGCCCGGCCGCTGGAACGGTTCCATCTGTCCGGCCCCGCAGCCAGCGCCTGTTGCAGCAGCACAGCGCGTTCTTCCTTGTCTTCCCGCCTCATCGCCCTTTCATAGTATTGCATAGCAAGCCGTCGCGCTGGCGGCCCCTCCATTGTTTCGGCGCAGGCCTCTTCAAGATACGCGACGGGATCGGCATACCGTGCAGCCTGCAGGAAGGAAACCACGCAGGAACATAGCAGCAAGAGCGATATTAAGGCCGCAGCCACACCCCTTACGATACCCGGCACCCCGCAAGCGGCGAGCCGGCCCACGAATAAGGCGGCTGCGATGGACAGAAAGTAAGGCGCATATCCTGCATCAGGCACAAAGGAGCGGTCATTAACAAGCAAAACGGTTGCGGCAGCAATCCCGGCGGTAATCGGAATAAGGAGGGGCGCCAAACTTTGACCCGAAAAAAAAGATTGAGAATCCCGGCGCTGCACTGCACGCAGCAAAAGAAAGATAACCGGTGCGGTCACCATAGCCGGACAGCACGCCGCAGCGGCGACAACGCACCATGCCGCCAACACGATCCGGTAATAAATATGCCTTCCAGACACGGAAACGGCGGATAGGTACAACAACGATCCGCACAGGAAGAAATTTGCTGCCAGTAATACGGCCAGACCGTCACACTGGGCAATGGCCGCGGCGCCTGCCGGGGAAACCGCAACCAGCAACGCGCCTGCCAGGGGGACAAGCACGGATTCGGGCCGTCCCAGCCATGTCCGAATCAGGAGAAATGTGAGCGAAGCCGTAAGGACGTGCAGCAATAAAGAAAAAAAGCGCACCAGACTCACGTCCCCTCCGGACAGCCGCCATAAAGCGCCCAGGACAATACGCGGCAGAAAACCCTTCACTAACAGATTTCCCGCTTCCATCGGGGACGGTGGTCCGGAGTCAGTGAATGACGGCAGATACCGTTCCAGTTCCTCCCCCTGAAGGGGGGCGTAAATTAACATGAAATACAGCACAAAGGCCGTCATCGCGACCAGGAACAGTCCCGCCAGGCACAGCATTCCGGCAGTATTGGCAACGGGTTTTAAATGACGCGCATCCATCGCGGAAAATGAAGACATAACAGGGCGCCTGCTTTATTTCGGTTCCAATACTCATCGTCCCGCAGGCATACAGCCATTACAATCGCCCGGGAAGTTGGGATGACAGGCCATACGCCGACACACCGGGGTTAAGCCCCATCGTCTTGGAATTTGACGGGGAAACCCACGACGTGAGTGTACCAGATTCACGCCCAAGCTACAATTCACCATGTTTCAAAGCGCGAATCACCCCCACGCGCAGGTCCTTTAAGGACCCTGTGGCGAAAAAATTCCGGCAAATCTAGGACACCGCCGGCAAAGATTCATTAAAAACAGGCTGGTTATAGTAGCGCTCAAGACTCCGCACAAACTCGTGATTACTGCAAATGATCTGCTGAATCCGCCATTCGGGCAGCAGTCCGGCAAGCGCCTTTATCGCGTCATAATTGAGGGGATTTACCATGGCCACTGTCAGGCTGCGCCCAAGTTTATCCACTGGTAAAAGACGGTATTTACGGCAGAACTCAGCAGGAATCAGGCTTAAAGCATTTTTATCCAAGAGATAATCGCGCAGGCTAAGATAAGGCATTCGGGTATGGTGCACCAGCAGGTCGACAATGGAATTGTCTTTCAGAATCCCGGTTTTTTCGAGCAGTTCCCCGAAAAAGACTCCGCTTCGTTCCTGTTCCTGCAAGGCCCACAATACTTTGGCAATGGGCACGTTCCCCTGGTTGACCAGGAAATCCGGCAGCCCGTCACCTTCGCGCGAAGAAACTTCACTAACATTGGTGTTCTGACGGCCGGTTGCATTCCCTGACAAGCCGCCAAGCACCGTATCATGTCCCCGTACCGGGCGAACCAATGTACCCGGTTCAGGCACATAGGTCCTCGTCTGCCACAACGTCGATCTGTGGAGCACGTCTATAGGTCCTCGTCTGCCACAACGTCGATCTGTGGAGCACGTCTGTCGTTCCTGAGTTGTTCGCCCCGCTGTTATACCCGTTCATAACACACCCCTTTCCCCGAAGAAGATTTGCTGTCTTTCCTATCGGCATTGTTACCTGATCTATCCATTCATCCACCTTTAATGGCGCGTTTCTGTCCTGCCTGTTAATTCTTCTGCCTTCGTGACGCACCGCATCTCTTGACACGTTGCCCAAGTGTTCCGGAGTACTGATCCCTGTCTATGGCCCGGAAGCTACATTCAGGTTGACAAGCACCCATCGAAAAAGTCACTATATAGCAGGACTATATCCGATGCACTGCACCCATAAAACAAAGTAATTAAAGTGTGCTCAGCAATACTTAATAACCTGTTACACCGTGTCAGGCGATGCCATTCATTTCCTGATCGCCTCAACTATTAAGCAGAGTATATCATAGGTGGTTGTAGATTTCAAGATAAAAAATCAAAATTATGGTCTAGAATTGAATTTGTAAGCATTATTCATATCTTATAAGGTTGTTTATTTTGACGTTTACAAGGTTGTTGTAACTTTTGGGCGGGTAATTTGAAAGAAAGTGTTCTTATGAAAAGTACGTTGACAAGTATCGGTGTACTCATGGGCGGCTGCAGCTTGGAACACGAAGTCTCGTTGCGTTCAGGACAAGGCGTCACAGGCGCATTGCTCGCTGCAGGGTACCGCGTGGTAGCGGTCACCATCCTCAAGGATGGGCGCTGGCAACTGGGAAGGGAGACCCCCGTGTCTGTTTTTGAGGGTCTCAGCCGTCTGAGAGATGAAAAGATCGACTGCGTTTTTCTTGCGCTTCACGGACCGAACGGCGAAGACGGGCGCATCCAGGGCCTGCTCGATGTGTTGGGATATCCTTACACCGGCTCCGGTTGTGCCGCAAGCGCGCTAAGCATGGACAAGGTCCGCTCCAAGGATGTCATAACCGCCGCAGGCATTCCGACAGCGCATAAGTTTTGTGTCACCCAGGCGGAATGGCACCATGAGCGACACGAAATCATTAACCGCGTCATGGACCTCATGGGGCTGCCGGTCGTGCTGAAATCACCCTGCCAGGGTTCCAGCTGTGGCATGGCCATTCCCCGCGATGAACACGAGATGGTGCGCGATATGAACGAAATTCTTCCCCTGGAAGGGGTCGTCATGGTGGAGGCCTTTGTCCAGGGACTTGAAGTAACCTGTTCCGTCCTTGATACAATTAAGGAACAGCATCCCCGCGCGTTGCCGGTAACGGAAATACGCCCCAGGCAGTCGGCCTTCTTCGATTATTATTCCAAGTATACTCCGGGAGCGACACGTGAGATAACCCCGGCCCACATCGGTGAAACCCTGACGGCCCGGGTGCAGGAACTTGCGGTGGCCGCGCACACCGCCCTGGGATGCCGCAGCTGGAGCCGCAGCGATTTCATTGTTGGTGAAGACGGACCGGTCTGGCTGGAAGTGAATACATTGCCCGGCCTGACGGAAACCTCGCTGTTCCCCCAGGCCGCCGCCGCCGCCGGCATTTCCTACAATGAGTTGATTGTAATGCTGACGGAAGACGCCATTGAACGGCGCCGTTTGGCAAACCATAACGGATAAACAACCTATGACCATAGCATTTACGAAACTTCACGGGTTGGGCAACGACTATTTCTTCATAGATGCGGCCCGCCATAAAATAGCGGACCCTGCGGAATTGTCCCGCGCCATGAGCCACCGTCACCTGGGCGCCGGCGCGGACGGCATCATCCTGGTCCTGCCGGGAGAGACCCACCCCTTCCGCATGCGCATCTTCAACGCGGATGGGAGCGAGGCGGAAACCTGCGGCAACGGCATCCGGTGCTTCGCGAAATATGTCTACGAACGCGCCATGACCCGGGAAACGGACTTTGTCATTGAAACCTTGGCGGGGCCCAACCGCGTCCAATTGTCGGTGGACGCGGGCAAGGTCCTTGCGGTGCGTTCGAATATGGGCGTTCCGAAATTCGAACGCGCGCAGATACCCATGGCCGGCGCACCCGGACGGGTGATGGAAGAACCGCTCGCCCTTGACGACGGCCGGGTGGTGCAGGTAACCTGCGCGAACATCGGCAATCCCCATGCCGTCATATTTGTGGAAGACGCCACAAAGGTGGGTCTGACGGACCTGGGCCCGAAGATTGAAACCCATCCCGCGTTTCCCGCGCGGACAAACGTTGAATTCGTCTCTGTCCTTGACAGGGAGAACATTGTAATGCGCATCTGGGAACGAGGCAGCGGCATTACCATGGCGAGCGGCAGCGGCTCCTGCGGCTCCGCCCTGGCGTCCATGATCACGGACCGGACGGAACGGCGCGTGTCCGTTCACCTCACTTTCGGGGTGCTGACTGTCACCTGGGCGGAAGACGGCTGCGTTTACCAGGAAGGGCCCGCAACAGAAGTGTACGATGGCCTTTGGCCGGAATGACAAATGCAGGACACGGTTGGATTCCCTTCCGCCCGGTGAATAGGGCGGTGGTGAATTCGTCATGTATAGTAACGGTAGTAGCAGGAGTATCATGTCAAAAAAGACATCACAGAACACAGAAAGGAAATTGTTATGAAGAGAGTTACGTTGGTGGCATTGATTTCGTTGGTAACGCTGGCGCTCGCCTGGTCCGTTTCCGTGGCCGCTCAGGACGATGCCGCGAAGGGCATCTCGGTGCAGGTAACGGGAAAGAACGTAAATCTGGTCAAGGCTGTGTGCGGGGATGAGGCGCAAGAACTTGATCCCGCCCTCGGCGCCATGAACGCGCTGGTCGTCACGGAAGCCGTTGACGCGGAAGGCAAAGCCGTGGAAGGGCTCGCCGGCAAAATGCTCCATTACCTCCCCGTCGCATCGGCGTCCAAACTGATCTCGGGTGAAGAAAACGCGGGCAAAGGCGTCACCGTGAAAGGCGTTTTGTACAAGGACGCCATGGTCGTCGCGGTCAAGGAATTCGAAGTGAAGGCCGCCGAAGACGCCGCTGCGGGCGGTGACGATTGGGACGACTGGGATGAGCTCGAAGTCAAGACCATGAGCCAGCAGCAGGTCATCTGACCGCTATCGTGCGGCGAAAAACATCGCCGGAGTATCATACCCGAACCAAAATAAGTAGCGAAGTGGACTCGACGCGTTACCGGACCGGCCTTCTGGCTTCGGCAGGTTGTCGGGTCCACTTTTATTGCATCCACTACATCCTTGAACTGAAACGGAACCCATCAGGTACAATGGAACACGAACAAGTATTACCCCGTTCCGATTTTCATCAATACGAGGAAGCCATGAAAGGACAATAAAATGAAATTTTTTACATCAGTTGCATTGTTTGCATTTCTGGCGTTAGCCCTTGCGTGGTCCTCTTCCCTGGCGGCACAGAAAGCATCCGGGGAAGGGATTAGCGTCCAAATAACAGGCGAAAATAAGAACCTGATCAAAGCCGTGTGCGGGGATGAGGCACAGGAACTCGATCCTGCCCTCGGCGCTATGAACGCTCTGGTCGTTACGGAAGCCGTGGACGCAGAAGGCAAAGCCTTGGAAGGGCTTGCCGGAAAAATGCTTCATTACCTCCCCGTCGCGTCAGCGTCCAAACTGATCTCGGGTGAGGAAAACGCGGGCAAAGGCGTCACCGTGAAAGGCATTTTGTACAAGGACGCCATGGTCATCGCAGTTAAGGAATTTGAAATCCAAACAGATGGAGATGCTGCGACGACCGATGACGACTGGGACGACTGGGAAGAGATGGGCGTCTCATCGCCGAGCAGACAACAAGTCATCTGACTTGGCGGCTCTTGCCTTTTGCAGAAAACCGAACTGCCAGTCTGGGTATCTGTTTGAACCGACCGGCAAATATCCGTACCTTAGGGGTATATGGCGCACCTGAATGCCGAATCCGGCAGAATATCTTAAAGTCGTTTCCAAGCATATCAGGGCCTACGGACCAAAGAATGACTGACAAACAACCCATAGGAGTTCCCCTGACATGACAGGCAATAAAATGTTTTATGCATCGCTCACGTTTATGGCCGCGTTTGGTCTTTTCAGCACTGCCGGTGCGGAAAAGGTCATTATTGCCCACCGAGGCGCAAGCGGCTATCTGCCGGAGCATACCCTGGCGGCCTATGCCATGGCGTATGCGATGGGCGCGAACTTTATCGAGCAGGACCTGGCGATGACACGCGACCACGTGCTGATCTGCCTGCATGACAGCACGCTGGATGCCACCACCGATGTGGCCGAGGTGTTCCCCGACCGTAAACGCGCGGACGGCAAATACTACCCGGCTGACTTCACCCTGGAGGAAATCCGCCGGCTACATGCCCGTGAACGGCTGCCCCGCCGTTTTCCGAGGGAAACCCGTTTGTTCCAGATACCGACCCTTGAGGAAGCGATTCAACTGGTGCAGGGACTCAATGCCTCCACAGGCAGGGATGTGGGCATCTACCCGGAATTGAAGGATCCGTCTTTTTATAAGGATGAAGCGCTGCCTTTCGAGCAGACTCTTCTGGAAGTGCTAGCCAAGTACGGATACGACGGCCCCGACGCGAATATCTATATCCAGTGCTTTTCACCGTCGGCGCTGATGCGGTTGCGTGAAGAGTTCAAGACCACCCTGCCCCTGATGCAGCTGATTTCCGACAATAAAATGCTGGAAGGGCTCGGGTATGAAAAGATTGCCGGCTATGCCCAAGCCATCGGACCGGAAAAAAAATGCATTGAGGAAAATCCCGCACTGGTCACCCAAGCCCATGCGGCCGGACTGAAAGTGCATCCCTACACCTTCAGGAAAGAATTCGTGCCCAAAGCCTATGCGGACGTTAAAGAGGAAATGCGGACCTTTCTTTTCAAATACGATATTGACGGTGGCTTTATCGACCAGCCCGACCTGATGAAGGCCGTTGTCGACGAACAAAAGCAATAACGGCATACACCTTCACAAGCACCGTACAGACCGTCAAAATAAAACGGAGAACTCATGATCATCAAGACTGGAACTTTTCGTGAACACGCCCTGGCATGGCCCGTATTCTTGGCGATTTTCGGAGTCCTGTTCGGCGTCACCCTGTTTTTCGGCAGGTTCGTCGATGCGGCCTGGGACATCAATCTGCTGTTGTTCCTGAACCCGGATGCCTATATCCCGGTGCTGGATGAACTCATCATTATGCAGACCGATTTCGCGCTGCTGTACCTGGTTGTAATCCCTTTGGCTTGGGTCATCGGGTATTACATAACGCGCAACCGGCCAACCGGCCAAAAGCGGGCTCGACGGGTGTTACATGTCTTGGGAATTGTATTCGCGGTCTGGTACGGCATGGGCATGTTCGTTCACGATAAAGGCATTTTTTACTGGTCCGAGTATGAATATCCCATGGTTTTCCTGCCCCTGGCGCTGATTCTGTTGACCGGCTTTTACTTCGCCGGCAATCTCTATCTCTGGCTGGACGATGAAAACCAGGCCAAGCTGGCCCACGCGTTCTGGCTGACCCTGCTTGCGTTATTTTTTGTCAACGCCCTCGGGGAAGACACGATCAAAGAATGGATAGGCCGTCCCCGCCCCCTGAACGACGCGAATGCGGCCTGGAACGGCGGGATACGTCAATTGAACGATGAAATCGTGCGCGGCAGCTATTCGTACATATCGGGGCACACCTCCAGTTTCTGGGCACAAACCATCATTTATTTTATGCTGATCAAATCCTGGAAGTTCCGGGCTCCCCTCCTGCTGCTGGGCTGTTTCCACGGCTTTACCCGCATTTACACAGCAGCCCATTTTCCCTACTGTGTCATCATGGCCACCTTCTTCGGCATCACGGTAACGGCCTCCATTTACCATTGCCTGTGGAATCACCGTCATCTGCCGCTGATCGCCATGCTCCTGCTGTCCTTCACCCTGTACAGCCTGAACCAGAATCCCCTTCTCCCCGGGATCATCGCCGTCATTACCATTGCCTGGTTTCTGTTATATCAATACCGGCACCGGAACGCACCGTCCTATACGCCCCTGGATAACGCCCTGGCTTGGGGAGGGAAAGGCTGAAGGCCGGTCTATCGGTCACTTTCTTCGCCGGGGAACCGCATGGCCATGGCGAATTCCATGGCGAAATCAGGATCCTGACTTAGTTCGACATGTTCAGCGCATCGCGCGAGGCGTTCCGCCTCCTGCCGCGCACTGCCGGAAATCACCGCCCACTTTGCGCCGCTGAAGGCGACATTTCCTATGAAACGCACCTTTTCATGGGGCACTTCATGGGGGATAAGCCCTATGCGTTGAGCATTGTCGCGCCGAATGAAACTGCCGAAGCCGCCCGCAATCAGGATTTGCTGCAGGTCCACCGGTTCCAATCCGGCCTGTTTCATCAATATGGACACTCCGGCGCGGATGGCGCCCGCGCCCAGCTGCAGTTCACGAACATCCCGCTGGGTCAGCGTAAGGGCCTGTTCCCCGGATTGCGCAATCACGAATTCGGGCGCGCCATCGTTGTCCAAACGCATGCGCTGACGCAAAGAAGCGGAAACCGCCTCCCCCGCTTCGCCGACCGTCAAGAGGCGCCCGTCATGGGCAAGGCACCCGGCCTTGAGCAGTTGACCGCACAGGTCTATCAGGCCGCTGCCGCAAAGCCCGCGCGGCTGGACATTCCCAATAACACCCAGTTCCACGTCATCATGGATGACCACCTTCTCCACAGCGCCCGTCGTGGCGCGCATGCCGCACGAAATGCGCGCACCCTCGAAGGCGGGCCCGGCGGCCGTGCTGGCCGCGAGGATGCGTCCCTTGTACACGAGCACGATTTCCCCGTTCGTGCCGATATCCAGCATGAGCACGGGACCGTCCAGGCTGCGGAGTTCCGCCGCCAGCATGCCCGCCACAGTGTCACCGCCCACGAATCCGCCGATGACAGGAAAGATATGAATACGGGCGTTGGGATGGATACCGAGATGAAAGTCATCCTCGTCCAGTACCAGGCTCCGACCGAACACAGGCACAAAAGGCACCATCCCCAACGAAGCGGGACTATACCCCGCCAGAATATGTTGCATGGTCGTGTTACCCGCGAAAGCGGCCTCGTAAATATGCCCGGCCGAGACATTCGCTTCCACTCCGAGGCTGACGATCATCGTACGCAATTGTTCCAGCAAACAGGCGCGAATTTCGGCGAGCGACGCGTCGTCCCGGGAAGCGAAGGCGATCCGGGACAACACATCATCGCCATATTTCACCTGGGGATTGACATCGGAAACAGTCGCCACTTCTTCGCCGGAGGCGAGGTGCACCAGCGCACCCACCAGGGTGGTGGTGCCGATATCAAAGGCAAGCCCATAGGCCTGCCCGGCAGTATCCCCCTGTTCATAGTCAATTAAGACGCCGTTTCTTGTCGTGACCGTGCCTGAAAAGGCGCCCGCGCGAAGCCGGCTGCCCAAGGTACGCAGGACCGATGCCGGGGCGTGCAATCCCGGCCAATCCGTGCCGTAATTGCCGATTTCCCGCAGGGCCCGTTCCATGCGAAGCAGATCGGGAAGCCCGTCCGCCAGCGTTGGCGGGGACAGTTGAAGAAAGAACTTCCGCACGTCCCCATCGGCCTTATGGTTCTCCCCCTTATGACCTTCCGCCTGAATCTGGTGTTCCCCGCCCAGCAGGGAGGCGGCAGGCAACTCGACTTCGGCGTCAGAAAGAAACTGGGTCTGGCAGCCGAGACGCCATCCAGCCTCGAGTTCCGCCCCGGTCAGGCGGCGAATATCCGCTTCACCGGGGGAAGGCAAATTGACGAGGAAACGCACCCGGCATTTTCCACACTTTCCCATGCCGCCGCAGGGGGTATTCAGAATCATGCCCGCCAGGGCCGCCGCCTCCATAAGGCCCGTGCCCGGCTTGACACGGACTATGCGTCCGCCGGGTTGGAATCGGATGGAAACTGTTTGTTCTGACATGGATATTGATCAGTTTTATAGGCTCTATGAGCCGATAATCTAGTAACGTGGGCATTGCCCAAAACCCAATATTTCATAGTACTCGTGCTCGTATCTCGTAATCGTAATCGAGAAGGTAAAATAGAAACACGATTACGAAACACGATTACGAAACACGATTACGAAACACGATTACGAAACACGATTACGAAACACGAGTACGAAACACGATTACGAAACACGAGTACGAAACACGAGTACGAAACACGAGT
>JAAYBJ010000226.1 GCA_012730105.1 Candidatus Hydrogenedentota bacterium | reverse complement strand
TTCTCCAAATTCTTGATTTGCCCACGCAAGTACATTCATAATAGTATCCTTTCCAGCAACTTATAGCAGGCACTATATGTTGTGCTGAAGGAAATTATAGATACAAGATGTGGGTAATGACAAGAATGCAATTTGGGAACGAGCCTAGAGCTGAGTGGTCAGGCGGGCGGGATATCGCCTGCCTGAACAATTACACAAGGATTTTGCCATGAGAGGGATACAGGCTTTAACGGGTTGTCTTTTCATACTGGTCGTTCTGGGCGGCGGGTTTGGGACGGCGGCGGCGCAGTCTTCCGAGGCGCCAGTGCTGCATTATGGCGGTTGCGGCGGGGTGTATTTTCTGGCGGAACCGGGGGAACTGTGGGTGGAGGTCGAAAAATACGATTTGAATCTGAAAGGGCGTAAGACCTTTCTGCGGGCGATTCTGGCGGGACCGGACCGAACCGTGCTGGCGGAAGAGACCCTGCCCGAAGACGGGCTGGGCAAGGGGGACGGTCCGGGACCGGTACAGCGAACGCGGTTAAGCGCGGAGGTGCCCTGCAAGGGCGTTTACGCGCTGAACATCACCGTGAGCGAGGATCGGTATGGCGAGGACATCGCGTGGGGCTTTCGCACGAACTGTCCGCAGTATCTCGTCGAAACCTCGCGGGGCCACCGGGATGCGGCCCATGAAGAACCGCTGGTGCTGCTGGGGCCAGAGGTGCCCGGCGATATCTGTTTCCGTCCTGAACGCCAGGCCTTTACCCTGGAAATTTCCGGCATGAAAGGAAGTGCAGAAACACCCGTACTGTATAACGGGGACGATGAGGTGGTCGGCGTGATTGCCCTGGACGCCGAGGGTAACGGACACTTCACGGTTCCCGCCGAGGCGCCGCGCGCGTCAACGCCCTGGCGGCTGCATCTGCCGGTGTTCCGTGGAACGGTCCAGATTGACGGCGTAACCCGTTGGCCCGCAGGGAGTGATTTTCCCAACTTTTCTTTGTGGACACCCAACGAGGATTCCTCGTTTCCCTTTCACGAGAATCGCTGGCTGCTCACCCCGTACAGCCGCAACGTGTATCTGAACGGCGCGCCCCGTGAAACGGTCTCGTTTGAAGTACACAATAATGACGTAGCGCCCAGAACCGTCACGCTAAGCCTTGATTTTCCCGGAGCAGCATTTCAGGCGGCGCTTTCCGTTTCTGAAGTTACGGTGGCGGCCAAAAGCGCTGCGACGGTAGACCTCAGCTGCGCCCTGCCGGACGGCGTCGACAGCGCCTCCTGCCGCGTGCATGCAACGCCCCGGGACACACCCGATTTTTCAACGTACGCGACTGTTACCGTTCAGCGTGGTTCGCCCCCGGCGGCGCAACCGCTCGAACTGCCCCTGGTGCTTAAACCGTACACCCACGAGAATGAACGCTTCGGGTATCTGCCCCGCTATCCCAATGACAACCAGGTCTATTTCAGCCCGGATGGTTGTCCTTTCATGGTTTCGGATACCG
The DNA here is from genome assembly GCA_012730105.1 of Candidatus Hydrogenedentota bacterium. Lineage (GTDB taxonomy): Bacteria > Hydrogenedentota > Hydrogenedentia > Hydrogenedentales > CAITNO01 > JAAYBJ01. Next base: position 60,298 of record JAAYBJ010000226.1, on the reverse strand, counting down.
CGTTGATGACCTGGCGTACCCAGGAATGGACCGCCATATCAGAAGTCGTTCAGTCGGACGGTGGCTCGCTTCCCTTCCGCAGCCGATCCTCAAAATGCGCCTTTGACAGGGACAACACGGTCTATCTCCTGGGCGAGGTGCAGGGACGTTCCGCACTCCTTTTTGCCCGTCCCGGCGACACCCGCCTGAAGATGTGCGCACTTCTGGGCGAAGGCGCTTTAGACCTGGAACAGTTCTCGGGGAACAATACGCCCGAAGGACCGCCGCCCATGACACGATACACGCTCACGCAAAAAGACCCGGAAGTGTTCTGGCGCAGACTGAATACTCTGGACCTGTTGTTGCCGGCACAAAATACGGACGGCGCCATTTCCATCGGGAAGCCGATACCGATCTCCAGGAAGTGCATCGGATTTTCCGCCCATTCCGGCATTCCCTCGTCGGTGGTGTCCCGGGACAACAAGGTGCATGTCGTATGGGCCGAAGCGACCGAGCCGGAAGAAAAAGCGCCCGGCGTGCCCACTTTCGTTGTGACCTACGACCGAAACACGCAACAATTGGGCAAGTCCGCCCTGGTGGGCTATGGCCCACCAGCCAATGACTGTCACAATACGCCCTCCATTACCATGGATAGCCAGGGATATCTCCATGTCCTTATCGGCACCCATGGCCGCACCTTCCAGTATGTCCGGTCCCTGCAACCCAACGATGCCGAAGGCGGTTGGACGGAACCCGAGGAACTCGGCCCCGGCCTGCGCCAGACTTATGTCGGGCTGGTATGCGATCAGGAGGACACACTGCATGTCGTGTTCCGGCTTTGGTTTGACGGCGGCAAGCCCTATTTCCCCGCAAGCCATTACGCGACTCTGGCCTATATGCGAAAACGACCGGGAGAACCCTGGTCCTCCCCGAAAGTACTCATAGTCTCCCCCTTCTCCGAATACGGCGTTTTCTACCACCGCCTCACCATCGATCCCCAGGGACGCCTGTTTCTGTCGTATGACTGCTGGTCCACCTATTGGTTCTACCGTAACGACCACCACGGCGCCCGCCGCGCGTTGATGATGTCCCCCGACGGCGGCGATACGTGGAAATTGGCGGCGATGGAAAACCTGAAGCATTGATGGGTATGCAGATAAGGATAAGATTCTCGGAAATCTACAGTCTTTAGAAATGCAACATGTAAGTTTCTGATACTACGATATCAGCAAAGAACAAACATTTCACCACAAGCATCTTGTCAAACCTGACTATCATTTTCGACGATATAACATAAACCCTATCACGACTAAACAAAATACCGTGGCGGCGGTTATTGCACCCACTAGTAAGAGTTTCTTAACTAAAGGTGGCATAGTAACCCCTTTTTGATATGAAAACCGTCCTTCCTTGTCGAAAACCTTGGTCCCATCGGGCAATGCTATATCGAAGCAGGTGTCATCAAGCGGTACATTTATTGACAGGGTTTCTTCAATGTATCTTATATCCGATATTCTGTTGGCTTCATACATTTTCAGGCGTGAAATTTCTGCAAGCACTTTGCATCTTTCTTCGCGAACTTCCGCGCTTCCTGGTGGTTCGCCTATTTCCTTTAGACGATCTTTTAGTTGCTGGGTCCAAATGATAGCATCCTGATTACGTTTATAAACGTATCGGGTAATGTGTAGAGGGAAAAAAATGTCGCCGATAATTTTGTAGTCATAATAGAAAATATCAACCCAAGGTACACCAATAGTACCGGCGTCAAACCCATATTCCTTCACATAGAATTGTCGTAAGTCAGCCGGACAATCGCACCCGGTACCAAAACTGAGACGTACTGGCCTATCCCCCTTATCAAATTGGCACTCAATAAAACGGCCGCCCCGAAAATGAGCGAATACAGGCTGGTCATCCCGTATAATCATGCACGAACATCCTGCAGCCAAAAACCCTTCTACAGATTCCTCAACGACATAAGATCTGAAGTCTTGACCAAACAAAAACTGTGGTACAGAGATTGCCTCTCTAGGATAGGCATACGCATGTATTTCACCTGGATTAAGTGTTTGTTGTGAGTAAACAGATTCATAAGGATCATCCAGGTTAACTGTAAGATAGGTTAAGTAGTTATTACGCTCGACATAAATGTCTTGTTCATTTTTTGCTATATCACTCTCCACACTGACATAAAAGGCATCGTCACGACGGCGGTAATGTACCTTAAACCATTCTGGCCGAGTGGTGCCGGGTTCCAATGGGTCCGTATAGGTATTATTGACTGTGTATGTTCCTTGGAATGACTTGAGGCTTCGTGACCAATCCAACAATGCGTTGCGCCAAACAGCGGCATCAGAAGAAACATAAAGAGTATCTTCCGAAACTCCAAAACCCGGACAGTCAGTGGAACTAAGGCCGAGAAGCATCCATGCACAACACGCAAGTACTGTCATCTCTTTAATACCTTTCTTTTACGCGAAAAAGTCCAAGCCTATAATGGGCATAGTATCAGAAAAGTACAGCATCCCTCATAACATTTTTTCTATACAGTTTACCAATTCTGGAAGTTGATTTTAGTGGATCAGATTTATTCACATCCAAATTCCGCAGCTACAGAAACAGCTGTTGGTTCTCCACATGCGGTTTTATCACAATCCATATCTCCTCCTGCATCTGTACCGCAATCAATAGGGTATACCCATTTTATAAGGTCGCACTGACAAGAACATGGTTTGTCACATTTTTCCCCTGAAGGGCAGGGTTTCTTATGGTCATCCGCATCAACACACAGTTTATAATTTTGATTCCGAGAACTATAAACATCAAGGCAACCATAACAATTATTATTTGAGCCAGGAGGAGCACATTTCGTAGGCGTTGGGGGTTTGGTACAAGCCTTTTCTTCTCCTTCACATTCACAATCTGGAGGGCATCCACTAAGGGTAAGTATTGCCCCCATAGCCATGAAAGAAATTACTGTCAGCCGTAAATACTGCTTCATGTTTTATCTCCTTATTTTAACCTGTTCTTACGCATACTTGTCAGTACAATTATGTCCTATGATACAGCAAATGCAAAAAAAAAAAGCAAGTTATTTATTGAAATTTATGATTAGCAAGCCCTATTTCCCAGCAAGCCATTACGCAACCCTGGCCTATATGCGGAAACGGCCGGGAGAACCCTGGTCCTCCCCGAAAGTGCTCATAGTCTCCCCCTTCTCCGAATACGGCGTTTTCTACCACCGCCTCACCATCGATCCCCAGGGACGCCTGTTTCTGTCCTACGACTGCTGGTCCACCTATTGGTTCTACCGTAACGACCACCACGGCACCCGCCGCGCGTTGATGATGTCCCCCGACGGAGGCGATACGTGGAAATTGGCAGCAATGGAAGACATAAAATAAACGGTGTAGGCCGGGTGAAGCGTAACCCATTTGTTACAAACATATACATTGTGTACAACGTTTTCATGGGCATGATTCCGATATCATGAAATATCCCAAGCGGAACCCGCCTTTAAGATTTGGCACAGACTATTTGAAGGCGGGTTACGCTCAATGGCGTACATGTCCCAAATGAGCAAGTTTGTTTTCGGTCTTATTTATAGCGGAAGATATACCCCATGGTTCCGCTCCACCCGGCCTACATCAATTATATGCTTCGCGTTTGTGGTCGTATTACAAAACGGATTTTTATTCCAAGTCCAAATCCGGGGCATCCGGAGAAAGATCCCAATCAGTATCGTACCACCCCATCTTCACGTATTTATGAAAAGTAGACCAAGGCCACGCAGAGGCACTTTGCGTCAGACCATGCTTCACTGGATTGTAATGTATGTAATCAAAATGACGTTTCAGATCCTCTTGGTCACGAATGGAATGCTCATAATAGCGCGGTTGGAAGACAGCCCGTTCTCCCTTTTTTTGTTGACGTACGGTAGGTTGCCCTTCCTTTCCGCCCGCCTTAAGATATGCATGCGTAAACAGACTTTTCAGTTTTTGCCATCGTTTTGGAAAGGCGTCATCCTTTTCGGGCAATCGCCAGATACAATGTAAATGGTCCGGAAGCACGCATACCGCTACAATATCAAAGGGATATAACGATTGGGTTTCTTTCCAAGCGGCTCGCAAGCAGTTTCGTGAAAGTTCACTGGTCATAAACGGGCAACGATTATGGGTCACGAGGGTGAAGAAGTATAGCCCGCCTTCACGTCTTAGGCGAATATACCGGGACATAAGCGTATCCTTTCTGGCTCGAATCTAAGTGTACCAAAAAGTATTTCGAAATCGGCCGGGTGGAGTGGGCCTTAACAAATCAAACCATGGTGACACACACACAGAAGGTATGCATATTGCACAGAAAGGATGAAATAAGCAAAGCGGAACCCGCCTTTGAACTCGGCATGTATGTTGTGAAGGCGGGTTACGCTCAGCCTTGAACATGTCCCACGCATCAGCATTTCTTTTCGGCCGTATTTATCACGAACGACATACCAAATGGTTCCACTCCACCCGGCCTACACTTTTTGCTCTCTGACGTTTAATATGTTATACAGGAAGGAATAAAGAAAGGATGATACCACCCATGGGCATAAAACGATTTTATGTTAAATTCAATGCGTTGTTCGTGGTTCTATTCTTGGCACTGACGGCTGTACAGACTTCCCATGCAGAAGAAACGGCCGGGCTGCAACTTGCTGTTTTTGATATTGACGCCACACCGCCCATTGGTTCTTACCTGGCTTATGATGAGGTCGTCAATAACTGGGACATGAGCCTCCGGGCGCGCGGCATCGTATTGACGGGCGCGGGGAAACCGATTGTGTTGTGCGCGGTGGATTGGGTCGGCATCGGCAGTGAAGGCCATGACGCGTTCCGGCAGACCCTCGCCGAAGCCGCGGGCACCGACATGCAGCGGGTGGCAGTACATACGGTGCATCAGCATGACGCCCCCGGTTGTGACTTCACGGCGGAGCGCATTCTAAAAGAACACGGCATCACGCCGCACCGCTACGAGGGCGCGTTTCATCGGGAAGTGCTGCAACGCCTGGGCACGGCGGTGCGGGATGCCATGGGGAAACAGCACCCCGTAACACACCTGGGGTTGGGCAGCGCACCGGTACACCAGGTAGCCTCCAACCGGCGCATTCTGGGGCCGGACGGCAAGGTGGGTCCGATGCGCGGTTCTTCCTGTAAAACTCCCGACTTGATCGCAGCCCCCGAGGGGTTGATTGACCCGAACATTTCGCTGGTCAGTTTCTGGAACGGTGAAACACCCCTGGCCGTACTCAGTTATTATGCCTGCCACCCGCAGAGTTACTACCGGACCGGCGTAGCCAATCCGGATTATCCCGGCATCGCCCGGTTTATGCGGCAACTGGCGGTACCGCAAGCCCTGCATATCCATTTTGACGGGGCCGGCGGCAACGTGGCCGCAGGCAAATACAACGACGGTTCCAAAGAAATGCGTCTAATATTGGCGCAACGGTTGGAAGACGGCATGCGCCGAGCCTGGGAAGCCACGGAACGCGCGCCCATCAATGCGGAAGACATTCGCTGGGCGGTGGAGCCCGTCGGATTGCCCGTAGCGGAGGGGCTGAATGCAGAGGAACTCGAGAAACGCATGCTCGAAGAAAAGGACATGACCGTCGTTGAGGACTGTGCCCGCAAGATCGCGTGGCTTCAACGGCGCGAGGCGGGCATTCCCATTGACGTAGCCTGCCTGTCGCTCGGTAATGCGCGTATCCTCCATCTTCCCGCCGAACTGTTTGTGGAGTACCAACTGATGGCCAAGGCCGAGCGCCCGGATTTGTTTGTTGCCATGGCCGCCTACGGCGATTATACGCCCGGGTATATCGGTACGGCCATCGCCTACGAACAAGGCGGTTATGAGACCAGTCCGCGTTCGAGCAATGTATCTCCCAAAGTGGAAGCGGTGCTCACCGAAGCCATTAAGACACTTCTGAAAGAATAACGGAAGCACCGTTCCGAAACCGGAAACGACACTTATCTCGCGCACACCAGATGGGTGGCGCCATTACCAACTCTGTACAGGCCCATGGAGATTTGACATGCGAATCCTTTTCTTTCTGTCAGCGTTGCTGCTGCCCCTCTTCGCGGTAGCCGAGGCTACCAACCCCTTCCTGCTCGTGTGCAACAAACATGAAGACACCATGTCCTTTGTCGACCCGGCGAGCCTCAAGCCTGTGGACAAGATTCCCACAGGCCCCAATCCCCATGAAATTGTGCTTTCCGCCGACCGGCGTTTTGCCTATCTGTCCAATTACGCGCCTCCGGGCAATACCATTTCCGTAATCGACCTTGTGCGCCGCAACCATGTGAAACAGATATCCACCGGAGACTATGGCCGCATCCACGGCGCCGCCATCGCCCCTGACGGAAAACATGCGTATTTCACCGCCGGCCAAAGCGGCTACGTGGTTGAGGTGGACACCGGCACCCACGCCGTCACCCGCGCCATCCCGACCCACGGCAAGATTTCGCACATGGTACTGGTGTCGCCGGACGGAAAACGGATCTACACTGCGAATATCGTGACTGAAAATGTTTCCGTCATCGATCGCGCTTCCGGGGAATTGATCACCCAAGTGCCCTGCGGCAAGGGCGCGGAAGGCATGTGCTTCACCCCTGACGGGAAACATCTCTGGGTCGGCAATCAGGAAGCGGGCTCGATAACCATCATCGACACGTCATCAAATACCGCCGTGGAAACCTTCCCGTGCCCGGGCATGCCGGTACGCATCCGCTTTACCGTGGACGGGCAGCGGGTTCTTGTGGCCAGTTGGACCGACATCGGGGAACTGGTGGTTCTGGAGGCGGACTCGCACAAGGAGCTCAAGCGGCTTCCCGTCGGCAGGCAGGCCATCGGCCTGGAACTTTCCCCGGACGGAACGCGCGCCTTTGTCGGCAGTGAACATGAGGACGGCGTACATGTGATCGACCTGGACACACTCTCCCTCGCAGGCGTAATCAAGACCGGCAACGGTTCCGACGCCATGGCGTGGTGGATTTCACCGGAACAACCGCAATAAAAATACCCTTCATTCCCTGCCTTTTGAAATAATGTCAATTACAGTAAGTTGGTTCGTTTGCGTGGAATAATCGATAATAGGAAAAAGAAATGAAAAAAACGCCGGCTAAAGTTACCGTCGCCATTCAATTCGTTTCGCTGATCGGTATTATCCTTACGTTGTCATTTCTTTCCACACTGGTATGGGGCGGAAAACCGGAAGAGGGCCCCGTTATCCAGGAATGGACAATACATGAAAACATGACCATCGCCGAGTTCGGACAGGCCAACAACGTACCTGAACCAGTACTGAAAAAGGCGCTTCAACTTGATTCGGAGGATGACCTCCGGATAAAAATCGGCGACTTCACCTTGAGCCAAACAGAAGTATGCGCGCGTGTCGATAAAACGCTGGCCATCTACATCGAACAGGAATCCAAAAACTGGATCAAAATCCTGGTAAAGTTTGCTTTGTGGATCGCTTTCCTTACCGTGGTCCTTGTCCTTTTACACCGACAATCTTTAACACCACGGGCAAGGATCGGTCTGTATACCGCATCGGTAGTGCTCTTTGGCGTGGTTCTCGGATCCGACCCCAGTCCAATGGGCACGGTCAAGGACGCCATTATACTTCTCGGCTCCAAGGGAGTGCTTTTTCTCCCGAGAATAATCGCCCTGTCCGTTTTCCTACTTATGATCATTCTGGCAAACAAATTTATTTGTGCCTGGGGATGTCAGTTCGGAACGCTTCAGGACCTGATATTCAGACTAAACCGGGATCCGAAAGACCGAAAAGGGAATGTCAGACAGTTCAAAATTCCTTTTGTCCTGTCGAACAGCATTCGCGTCCTGTTTTTTATTCTTTTTACCGTGGCGGCCTTTTTATGGGCTGTTGATATTGTTGACCCTATCGATCCGTTCAAAATATATAAACCGCAGTACCTGGGAATTACAGGGGGTATTTTTCTTTTTGTCCTTCTTCTTTTAAGTCTTTTTACCTACCGTCCCTGGTGCAGCATGTTTTGTCCCTTCGGCCTGGTGGGATGGCTTTTTGAAAAAATCGGCCTCTTCAAAATTAAGGTAAACTACGACACCTGTATCGCCTGTGAAGCCTGCGCCAAGGCCTGTCCCTCCACCGTCATGGACGCCGTATTAAAAAGAAACCGGGTTATACCGGACTGTTTCGCCTGCGGCACCTGCATCGAGGTTTGTCCCACCCGTTCCATATCCTTCGCTGTCGGAAAACGTTCGAAACCGCCTGAAGGAAAGTTTCACGGCGATCGTACAGGGGAAAGTCCGCCAGGCAAGGCGTGACCGGCTTCTGTCCCTCCTGGCCACACAACAATCTTTTTCCATACATGTGCGCACTCATAACACTTGCGGAGAGGGAATACACTTATTTCTTGCGTCCCCGGCAGAATACACACAGAAAACAAATCCCTGAAGGAAAATCTCTTGCCGGCTATTTGCTGGTGTAGAAATCCGCTTCGCTGTCCGACAGGCTGCCCTCTTGTATCAGACGCTTGATCTCAACCGTGTCGACAGTTCTCGGTTTGCCAACACCGGCCGGCGCCTCCTGTATCCTTGCATTGTCAAGCCACGTGGCAGTGGAAGTCGCGGTCAACGCCATAGCCCCAATAAATGCCAGCAACACAAAAAGCAAGAACAGAATGTTCAGGCGTTTTGTCGAACGCGAGTCCCGCTCCGGAACGGCAATGTTCTGTCGAACCACACATCTGTCACAGTGAATGCAGTCAAGTTCCGATCGCGTATTGACGCCCAGATGACATTGGGCGGGGTGCTGCCGGGGCATCCAGCGGCGCAGCGGCCTGGCCCCGTTTAACAGGGCCAGGAAGGCGCCCGCCGGGCAGAGGTTACGGCACCAGAACCTGGGGAATGCGAACGACAGGACAAGCGCCGCAACCGCGAGCACTACAACGGGTCGCTCCCGGGCGCCGCCAAACAGCGTGATCAGGATATCGCCCCGCAGGACAGAAGCGTCACGGACGCCTGCGAACAAAACCAGCAAACAGAAGAGAAATACATATTTGACGGCGCGACCGTAACGCCAGGTTCCTCTTTCCGGAATGTGCCCGCTGCCGGGGACAAGGTCTCCCAGGAATTCCTGCAGTGCGCCGAAGGGACATAGGTAACCGCAGTAGACATTACCGAAAAACAACACCGATAGAGGAACGACTACCGCCAGGAAGAAGCCGCCCGTCAAGCCGACCATACCGGGATTGAAGTCCGCCAGCATGATCACCTGCTGCATGGAATATTGCAGGTTCAACAGCATGCCCGCCACTATCAACGAAAAGGCCAGCAAGACACGCCTCGGCCATACACCCGGCCGTAAACGCACCACGATTGCAGCGCCCAGCATCAGGGCGAGAAGGGAAAAATCACGAAGCCCCGTATTCCTGGTACGCCGGGAACTACCCGGAGACCTGTCGTAACCTTCCATATTTCTGCCCAACGCGTATTGCACAAATCCACGACCAGCCTCCTCCAGGATACGGGTGATTGCTTCACTGGTCACGGTGGCGCCGCTTACGGCATCCACCTCCCTGAAAGGAGCGGACTCAAACAAACAGCGCCCCAGCAGGCGCAGTTTTTCCGCCTGCGCTATGCGCAGATAAGCAGGCGTCTCCTGATGGCGCACGATCTCATAATCCCGCAGGGCGCCGTCCGGGCAGGTATATACCAACAGGCGCATGGGACCGCCGTAGCCGTTTACGGGGCCTGTCCAGTCTCGACTATCAAACACATAGCCTCCCGGATTATCCGCCTCCGGAGCAACTGACAGATATTCCGCCGCTGTTCCATCCTCCCGGATTGTGGTTTCCTTTTGCAGTTCCGCTGTTCCCGCCAGTACACGCGCATGTGTTTCGATGCTCCGCTCCTGTCTTGCCGCCTCGACATTGGCTGCAAGATGGGATACCAGCAGCGCGTAACACGCGATGCCGGCAAGCGTGTATCCCAAAGGACGGGACACTCTTGCGAACCAGTCCCCGGCCGCGATGGTATTCCGTGTCGGAGTCAACAGCGCCGCGATATTCACCGCCACAAGGCCCGCCAGCAGTGCAATCGTCACGGAAACACCCGCCAGTGGCAACAGCAACAGTCCAGTCAGGAATGCGCCCAAGGCCCCGCCCAAGGTATCGCACATTTCCAGCACAGCGCCCGTCCGCACGGCATCGATTCCCGAGGCGATCATCCGCTTCGCGGCCATGGGAAAATATACGCCGGTAAATCCGCCGCCAAGGACGAACAGGCCCAGCCAGAACGGTTTCGGCCCCTCAGGAGACACTGCGATTACTGCCAGCAGGAGCACCTGAAGCAGCAGGCACGTTCCCAAAAGACATCGTCCCGAGAGACCGGGACGATGCCGCAGCAGCCAACTCACCGCCGCGCAGCCCGCGGCCCCGCCGAACATGAACAAGGCCGTGACCATGCCGATTTCCAGGAAGAGGGAACCGAAACGGGACTGGTAAACAAACATCAGCACGATGCTGAAGGCCATACTCACAAGCCCGGTGGACAGCATCAAGAAATGACTGTCAAACAGCGACCGCTCCTTTCCCCGTCCTTTCAGCACATATACGGCTCTGAACACCCCGTAGATCAGTATCGGCGTCAGAAAGAGCCAGATGCCCGCTTGAAGCGCATAACGCAGGGCCCCGGAAACCCTTCGCCATCCGGCCTGCTTCAGCGCCAGGAACAAACCGAACTTGAGGGCTTTCGGGAGATTGTCCGTGTTCACCACCGCATCGCCGGACGCATCGGCCATGGCCTTTTCATAGGCGCTCCTCTGAAATGCCACTCGTTCCGGCGCGTACAGGGCGAGCACGCCTTCGGGCGGGAAAAGGTCCTCCGCCCCCTCGATTCCGCCGTACCGCTTAAACAGTATCTCCGCCGACTGTTCCACACCGTTGCCATTGGATGCGATCAGCCACGTCTCATCCCCCGGTTTGATCACCGTGTTTTTGAAACTTGTTCCAAGGGTCGCCAGCATCATGGCGCCGGGATCGCTCAATTCGGCCCCGACATAGTTCGCCCCACCGCTGACGCGGACGCCCACCATTCCCTGTTCAGACAGAATACCGGCAAGTTCCGCAAAAAACTCCCGCGTACAATAACGGTTGAGCGTAAGCGTCGTCACATCCGGAAGGTAAAGCAGGACCAGGTCAAAGCGACGAGATGTTTCCCGAATGAACGCCCTTAACTCAGATGGAACCGCTTCTAGTTTCCCGGGCAGGCGCCCGGCAAGCATTTCCGAAAGCATCGCGGGATATTCCGGGTCGGGATGGAGCCAGGTTACCCGGGCGATACTTGGAATCGATGCAAAGGCCGCGCACATGCCGAGCGTGTCGGCGCCGAAGACCAGGACCTCGCTGGCGTCCGGATGCTGCGCCAAGTGCAGCGCCACGACCTCGGCCGCGTGGTCACCTCCGGGGAAAGACTCACACACGCCGCCGCCGGACATCACCATAAGCTGTCCTTCCCGCGTGCCGTATAAATAGCGCGCCCGGGCGGTGTTCCTGCTTCCGATATAGCTTTCAAGTGGAAGCAGCCGGGTCCATGCCGCCCGGTCTTCCGTCCCGGTCCAGCGCCTTCCCAGCCTGCCGGGCACATCCCCCAGGCCCGCCAGCACGACAACGGCAAGGAAGACCATCCAAAACACGAACCTGCGGCGGGAACCGCGCCCGAAGCCCACCCCGAAAGGCAACGCCAAAAACGCGATAAAACACATCCACGCGAAGACCACCTGTCCGGACACACGGCCCAGGAGCAGCGCCGTTACAAACAAGCCGCCCAGGCAGGCCCCCAAGGTTTCAAAGGCATAGACCCGCGCCGCGGGAAGGCTGGAGTCCCGCTCCACCCAGCGGCACCCGGTCGGGAACAAAAAGCCCGTGAGGAAACTCACCGGGGCATTTACCAGGAACAACAGGCCTAACATCACCGCCAACGGGAAGAGTTCATAGGCCTGTACCCCCGCCAGCCACCGCGCGTTTATGATCAGGACATGCTGCAGCAGAAAGGCCGGGATATAGGCGAGCAGGGCTGGGGGAAACCATGCCGCACCCTTGCGAAGCGGCAGGCTTTCGCGCCGTCCCACCCACGCTCCCAAGGCAATCCACAGCAACCAGCTTGCGTAGAAAACACCGATGCCCAGCTCGTTGTACTCAAAAGTCGCGACGACATCCCGAAACAGCAGCGATTGGGCGATGAGGGAAAAAAAGCCCAGTCCCACCAACGGAAGAAAGCCGCGCTTTCCGTTCACGATGATGCCTCAATGTTCTTCTTCAAAGACAATGGCCTCGAAAACGGTCCAGGAAGCGCCTTCTTTCCATGCGTCCTGGGAAAGCCCCGCCTTGAGGGAAAGATGGGTAAGCGTTTCCTCCAGCGTCCAGTGCTGTTCCGGCGCGACCTGGGGCAGGAACACCGCACTGCGGCCTTGCTTCTGGATCACCATCCCGTGCCTGCCCAGCACGATATCCTGATAGGAAGCGACCGGGACAGGCGGCGTCAACGCTGATATTTCATAGTGGAGCATGGGCAACTCTTTTTCCGTCACCGACCGGAATCGAGGGTCGTTGATTCCGGCATCCACGGCGCGTTCCATCACGGCCTCGTAGAGGGGCCGCCTCGGAAATATCTCGCCGATGCAGCCCCGCAACTGGCCGTCCAGGGTCAGGGTAACAAAAGTGCCCATCACCTGGCGCATGCCCGGGGTGATCGTGACACCGAGCGCCTCCGCCGAAGCGGTCTTGCCGGTTTTCACATAGGTTTCCAGCATACCCCGGGCCAGTTTAAGCAATTGCGCTTTATCCTCTTCGGAAAGCGCCGTCCCAGCTGGTTCGCTGTTGACAAATGCCGCCTTGTTCTCGGGCCATGTTCCCGTAAAGGCAAGACTTAAATAACTGACTGACATGTCCGGGTCGTCCGTCATGCGGCCCGACGTGTCATACTTGAGCAAATGTGCCCGGGAGGCTTCCGGAAGCATAGAAAGGAGAATGGAAATCGGGTGCCGTCCGCAGATGGTGGCGCCTGTCGCGTTCACGTATTCGTTAAACCCGTCGACATCCTTGTCCCGGATTTTTTCCCATGCTCCCATGTCGAGTTTCTCCAAATTCGCGAAAACATCCTCTTCAAAGGGTACATAGCCGTAGTTGGCACCGTAATGGGTAAAATCGCTGCTGGCCACAACCAGCGTCCTGGAATCGGTGATACCCAGTAGTACTTTGGCCATCGTTTGCAGGGTTGCCGCATCCGCGTCACCCACCACAATGGGGACAAGTTTGAAGCCGGACAACGCCGCTTGCAGGAGCGGCAATTGGATCTGGACGCTGTGTTCCGTTTCATCCACGCCCCGGACCGCACGAAATTCCGGGTGTTTGCGGAGTTCGGCGCAGGCGTCCACATCCAAAGGCACTTCGCCCAGAGGGGTGACGATATGGGTTGCATCGGAAACGTGGGCAGCGTTATGCATGCGGACCCGGTGCGACGGGCCCATGACAATAACACGCGTGTAGGCTGCCCCGGCAATTTTCCGGATACCGAAGGCCGCCACGCCGCCTGAATAACGGTATCCCGCGTGGGGCAGCACCAGGGCCTGCATCTGCTCCAGCGGGGCGGGATCCGCCCCCGCGAGATACCCGTCAATCTCGCTTTTGAGCCGGGACGCATTGGCGTCATACCACATTCCCGCGAGGGGTGAATTGAAAACCTTTTTGGCTTGTGTCGTTTCCATGATTTCCGGAACCTCCTGAATCGCTTTCGCCTTGACGTACTTGATCATTCTCGGAAAAAGAAAGGCCTGCAATCCTGCCAGGAACACCACGAGCAGCAGGAACAGAACCACTAACCGTCGCACATGTCTCCAAGGCATTGCCGTATCCTTTCCGGTCACGGGACCGTGCGCGTCCTCAACCCGCCCAATGGCCCGGTATTTTTACTTCCTTTTCCGTTATTTTCCGTAGCGGACCCGGGTAACGGCGCGCAGGTACCGCCTCCACATACCCCCGGACCATGCCATGCCCGGCGAACCGTGGAATCGGCGCCAGGATCGCCGCCGTCGTCACCCGCAGGAATCCCCGCCGATTTATTGCCATATGCCGTAAAGTTCTTTCCCGCATGGACATTTTCCGTACTTAATGTTGTTTGTCAGCACACTGAACCCGCGCCGTTCTATCAGCAACTGTTTACACGCGGGACAATAGGTGTTTTCCGAATCCGGCAGTGAAAGGTTGCCGATATAGACATGGCAGAGCCCTTCTTCGCGGGCGATATCCCGCGCACGCACAAGCGTTTCCGAGGGGGTGGGCGGCAGGTTCTTCATCCGGTACTGGGGAAAGAACCGTGAAAAGTGGAGCGGCGTTTCCGCGCCGAGATGGGCTGCCACCCATCGGGCAAGTTTCCTCAACTCCTCGTCGCTGTCATTCAGTGTCGGTATCACCAGGTTGGTTATTTCCACAAGCACGCCCATTTCCCGCGCCAGCACGCACGCATTCAGCACCGGCCCCAGCGACGCGTCGCAGATGTCACGGTAGAAAGCGTCCGACATGGATTTGATATCGATCTGCGCGCCGTCGATATGGGGGTAGAGTTTTCTCAGGGGCTCTTCGTTGAGATAGCCTGCCGTCACGATCACATTTCTAAGGCCCGCCTCCCGGGCGCGCATGGAACAGTCCAGCGTGTACTCGTAATAAACAAGCGGCTCGGTATAGGTATAGGCCACGGACTGGCAGCCGTATTCCTTGGCCAGCGCAGGCACCCGTTCCGGAGACAATTCCTCTGCGGACACGTTCTCGGGGTTTTCCTGGGAGATCTCCCAGTTCTGGCAGTTCTTGCAATGGAGATTACAGCCCACGGTCGCAATGCTCAGGATTCCGGTGCCCGGAAGGAAATGAAACATAGGCTTCTTTTCAACGGGATCGATATGAACGGAACAGGGGTGGCCATAGGTGACGGCAACAAGCCGCTCATCAATATTGACGCGTATCCGGCACTCGCCGCTTTGGCCGTGTTCGATAACGCAGCCTTTGGGGCATAAATTACATTGTAGCGTCATCGTGCTCATATTCCTTGCGTTACTCTATTTTGCTCCGCCGCGGCACGGATGTCAAGGGCGGGTAGGACATGCAGGACCCGCAGGACGGATAGGACGAGAAAACCCTGACCACATTAGTCCTGCCCGTACTACCCCACGAAACCACACGGCCCCGGACAATACCTAGTTCTCTCCCGTAACCAGTGCGTCACGAAACCACGCGGTAAGCAGTTCCTCCGGGGCGCACGTATCCCCCTCGGTTCTTTCCACCATCCCGATATCCTGCGCCCGGATCAGCGCTGTCGCGAGTTGGTTCCGTTCCAAGGCAACCCCTTCGAGTTCGGGCGTTGAAACGGAAGGCGCCACGGCCAGGCAGTCCCATTCCTGATATCCAAAGCTCAGGGCATTATTAAGTACCCATTTATAGGATCGCAGGAACTGCTCCCCGGAATCGGCCCCGGCTTCCACCGGAACGGCGACAAGGACAAGGTCCGGTTTCAGTTCCCGCACCTGCTTCGCGCTTTCTTCAATTTGCGGCAGCGACATGCCTTCCACGGGCCACGGTATCATTTCCACGGTCACGCCGGGCATTACCGCCTGCACTGCTGAAAGCGCCTGGCTGTCGTAGGGAGGCATGGCGAAAATACGGACCGGCTTGCCCCCCTTGAGAAGCGCGAGCGTCTTGGGAAGCAGCGGTTGGGGCGGCCCCTCATCCGCAAGGGATACTTCCCTGCCGGAAAGGGTCCCGGCTATTGTTTCCGCAATCAACTTGTGGCCCGTCATGTTCGGATGGATTTCGTCGCTCATCAGCATCTGCCATTGAAACGGGTCGCGTGACCGGACCACCTCAAAGGCCGCGTAACAATCAACCACCGGAGCCTGTTCCCGCGCACCGGTTTCCCGTATGGCGGCCACATATTCCTCCAGTTTCGCAATGGGTCTTTCGGGGGTATCGGTTACGGAATTGGGCGTGCACAGCATGACCTCGGCGCCAACCGCCCGGCATTGGCGGATAATGGACGCCAAGTTCGCCTCGAATTCCTCCTGTGGCACACGGGTCATGTCGTTAAGCCCGAACATCACGGTTACCAGGTGCGGTTTGCGGGCGAGCACGTCCGCCTCGAGTCGTTTCAGCCCGTCAACCGTGGTGTGGCCGCTGATACCCGCGTTAAAGGCTTCCACCTGGGCCTCCGGGTACAGCCGTTTCAGCGCGATGGCGAGCATGTCCGTATAGGCGCGCCGGCCGCCGGTATGGTAGTAGACACCCGTGACGCTGTCACCCAGGCATACGATGCGGACAGGCTCCTTGCCTGCCAACAGTAGTTCGGCTGTCCTGGGAACAGCGGGAGAAACTATATCCCCCAGTGTTTGAGTCGTACCGTAATTCAGGGTGCAAACAACGCAAAACACCGCGAGAACGATACTTACCTGTATGCTGCGCATGTCCATGACTTCCTTATGGTTCGAAAAAACAATGAATATCGGCCCTTGATAACCTGATAAAACAAGGCATAGAAGCAATCCAAAGATATTTTGTGATTTATGTGCTTTTTGTGGCGAGAAAACTATTCTAAGAAAAGCCACATAGCACACAAAATGCACAGTACAAATAAAACAACTAGCGAACCCTGCGTTAACGTTTCCTTACATCAACTCCTTTAAAAAAACGTGGGGCTTTCTTTACGGAAGCAGGTCAGCCTCGGCAACCTTCACACGGATACCACCCTGCATGGTGGTGATCCAGAGGTCACCCGGTTTCCGCTCGTAAACGTAAGGATAGGCGAGCGAGGCGCCCGGCTGCCGGGCGATCACGACCGGCGCAGTCCACGTTTTCCCGTCATCCTCGGAAAAGGCGACGGACACTTCACCCCGATGGTTGCTCACCGGCGTTTCCGACCACTCACAGTCCCCGCCCGTCAGGGGATACCCCGTCTTTCCTTCCGGGAAAGGCCGGTTCCATACCAGCAGAAGTCTCCCGCTCTGCAAACGCTTGAGCAGGCCCGGGGCGCTGCTCGCTTGTATGCTTGTCAGACCCATCGTCCGCCAGTAGACACCATCGTCCGAGAAGGCCTCCCAGAACACGCCCAGATTGGTGCGGATCAGTTTCCAGAGCCGCCCGTCGCGCAGTTCCTCCACGGTGGCCTCCGTGGCCCCGTCGTGATGGCCGTTGCCGCCAAGATCGATGACATTACTGGGTTTCCAAGTAAGGCCGTCATCGGTCGAAGAATAGGTCAGCACACTGTGCCTTCCGGGACGGTTCAGCAGGCGCATGGATGTAAACACCACCCGCCCGTCCCGGGTCTGAATCATATTGCGCACGGCGCCGGTCCATTCCTCATGGAGCGTTTGAAAGTCCTGCCAGGTTTTCCCCTCATCCAGGCTGCGGATGACACAGCAGGGCAGGCGCGTGCCCGGGTCCGCGTCGTGGGTTTCACTGTTCCAGCGCCAGTCTTCCGCGCGCATGTTCATGAAGGCGGCAATAATCACGCCGGCGCTGGTGCGCAGCAAGGCGCGTTCCGTACTGAGGGATACCTGCTCGCCTTGTGTGAAAATAGGAGACACCTGCCATGTCGCGCCCTCATCCCGGCTGACCATGGCCACGGTGTCATGAACGGCGAGAATGGCGCCGTCGCCCAGCGTAACGAAAGGACCGAGCGTGCCGGAGGGAAGACTCCCGCACTTGGGGTGAAGCCACAGGCTTTCCTCCGCTCCAACCGCGCCGACAGCGAACAGCAGGATAATTAACCCCACCGACATAAAGATCATACGCATGGCCCGTCTCCCATATTCCCGCAACAGTTGCGGCCGGCGGGCTGGTCCCGCTACCGATCTTATTGCGATCCTTTACCCCTCATGATATACGTGTTCCCCGCATGCGCTCAAACAGCCGGATATCGGGGGCTGAGTTCTATACATTTTCCGGGTCCATTTGCTGTTGCTATTGAAATAAGCGGTAGGTTCCTCTATAGTTGTCAACTACACTTATCTTTTAAAACCGGGGACACAACCATGAAAAGACGGCATTTTTTGGGAATGGCGGCGGGCAGCGCCATGGCGGCGAACAGGGCGCGCGCGGCCGGGACAGATCCGGAGCGCACCCCCGATTCGGATATCGCCTTTCCCTCCCCTTTTGCGGCGCACCGCGCGCGTTTGAACGGTCTTGACATTCGCATTGGTCGCCCACGCGTGCTCATGCGCGGGCCCATGTTCCCCAACCTGGCCTGTTTCCGTGATGCATCGATCCTGGTATTCGCCCAGGCCGTTGAGGAAGGCGGCCCCCTTACGGCTATCCGGTCCGAGGACAGGGGGGAAACATGGCGCACCCATCCGGCCGGGGTGGATGGTCTCGGCCTGAACACCTTCCAACCGGGCGCGGGTCCCGCCGTCTCGATTCATTACGATACGAAACCAGTGCCGGGCGAGGAAGGCCTGCGGACGACCCGGCGCTGGGAGTCCGATGACGGCTTGCATACCCTGCGCGGCCCGCTCGAGGACGGCACTCTCCGGCTGCCCCCGGACCAGTTCAAACAGGAAGAAAAACACTGGTTTCACGGCAACACCATAGAACTCCCGGACGGCCGCCTGCTCGCCGCCATGCAGGGCACCCATGAACCCTGGGTGTTCCGGACGTTCCTGTCCGAATCATCGGACAACGGGAAAACCTGGCGCTTTGTAAGCCATATCGCCTCCCTCGATACGCTGGACGACCCGGAAGGGACCACCCGAAAAGGCTGGAGCCTGTGGGGGCCCTGCGAGCCCAATATCACCCACCTCTGCGACGGAAATCTCGTCTGTGTCGCGCGCCTGGTCAATGATGACTCCAAGCCGCTCATGGCCGCGCCGAAAAAGACGTATCAAGATCTCTCCTACGCCATCCCCGGTACGGGCATTCACCCCGGCACGCTTCCGGCGGAGGACTACTACGAACCCGGTCCGCCCAGCGCGCCGCTGGTGATTTCCTTCTCCGGGGACAGCGGGGCCACCTGGTCGCGGCCCGCACCCATGAAACAGGCCCGCGGCTGTTTCCCCCGCATGGCCTTTGACGGGGAAGTGCTCGCGCTCACCTATGGCGGACTCGCCTATCCGCGCTGGGGCAACTGCATCACCTTCAGTACGGACGGCGGCGCCTCCTGGACGGAAGAAATGAACTTCGCCCCCTTCTTCACCACGGGCTACACGGACATTGTCACCCTCGCTCCGGGAAAATTTCTCGCTGTTTTTGACGCCACCCCGCCCCAGCCCTGGACCAACCACGCCGCCCACTGGGTCGGCGCGGTGGACATTGAAGTGAACGAAGCGTAACCGATCGTTACTTTTCAGGAAGCAGCTGGAAAACTTGTTCTCGCGCCAGGGAAAGTGTCGGCGGCAGTTTGGCGTCAAGGGTAACGGTGCAGTCTTCGAGCACGCCCTCATCCGCCCGGGTTATCTCCAGGGAATACACGCCTCCCGCCCTTTCGTTGTCCGGGGTAATGGTCGCCTTGGCGCTTTGTTGCTTCGTGGAAGTCTGGACCGTAGCGACCGGTTCGCCTGCGGGATCATAGACGTTCAGGCGGGCGGTTTCCGCCCCCTGGCCGTTTACGGTCACGCTGAATGTGTCCGTTCTGTCCGGCACATGGAACCAGAGCCGTTCGACGCCTCCGATCAACGAAAGCCCCTCGGCAGCATACAATCCCAGGGGCGCGTTGGCCTTGACGATGGAATAAGCGCAACTTCCGGAGGACAAGGCCAGGAAAAACAGTCCGTCCGCCTCGGGGACAAACTGAACGTTCCCGCTTTCATCGTGCGGGATAGTCCCGGAAACAAGGGGCTTCATGGACGAATCACGCAGTTCCCAACGCAACGGCGCGTCATAACGGCCGACCGGAACATCCCGCAACAGGACCTCGAGCGGCCTGCCCGCCGTAACCGACACCACACTAAGGTTGTCGCCGCGCAGTTTGACGCCGGGAAGTTCCAAGGTCTCCCCCGCTTTCTCAGCGGCAACAAGTTTAACGCCCGCCTTTACCCGGCTGAACGCCTCCGCGAACCAATGCTCCGGAGTCTCACGGGGCTGATGTTGGGCGTCGAAGCGGCCCTCCAGGATGGCCTTATTGGCCCAGGTAAACCATTTCCAATAGGCGGCATGGTCGTCTTTGGTATAGGACGGGCCTTCATAGAAAATCCAGTACCCGTCGGTGATCTCCGAAATCATAACCGCATTCTTTCCGGAAAACTCGGAGTCCGCCCCGCGCACCAGGGGATCGATGCCACCCATGTACATAAAGGGGATGCCCGCTTCCCGGGGCACCTGCAGTCCATCCATCATCCTGGCACGATTCCCTTCCAGGCATTCCGCTTCCGGCTGAAACCTGGACGGCCGACCATAGGTGGACGCGTCAGCCAGGATCAAGGGCGCTTGTGCCGTCGCCCATTCGGGATAGATCGCCTGCACCATGAAAGGAGTTCCCGGCGCTGGGTACACGCAGAATTGGAAGTCCGGCGCAATGGCGTCAACGGCCTGCCGGAGCGTCCTGCAGCGTTCACGCCAATGGTTCAACTGGAATTCCTCAAACCGCTCATGAAGCCCCTGCGTTTCGAGCCATCCTTTCCGCTCCCCCGTCTGAAGACGCGGCAGTTCCAGGCCGACGGCTTTAGCAAACCTGCCCAAAATATCGTCGTCATAGGACAGGGAATAAAGATTGCCCGGCTTGCCGGGGGCATAATTTTCATAATCGAGAAATACACCCATCAACGCAGGGCATTCCACACTGATGCGGGCATATTCCAGCACATAGCGTCCGCTCCATTCCCAAAAGGCATCCGCGTTCGGACTCCAGAGGGGCTGTTCCGTGCCATCTTCCCACACAACCCGCTTCCCATCGGCATCCGGGGTATCGGGCACGGTCAGGGAACCGCGCATCCAGGGCATGTGAAAGATCCGGTATTTCCCGCACCAGGTGGCCACCTGTCGCACTTCATCGAGGCGGTCATAGCCGGCACGAGGCGAGAACACATTGAACCCGGCCTCCGCGGCCTCCTTGATCATCCATTCCTCGGTGACCCATTTGGCCTCGGGCTGCATGACTTTGTCCACAAGCACGCGCAGTTTGTCGGTCCTGCCCAACGCTGCCCGGGCGGGATCGGTTTCGGCAAACACGGCATCGGGGAGAAAAGCGGCTAACAGGACGACAAGGTATACTAAGTGCCGCATAAGGGAAAACTCCTATTAGTGTTAAGGCAAAAGACTATTTCGCAACTGGCCGACATGTGGTTTAACGGACATAACTTAAACATAGCGCATTGTTCAGATCTGCTTCATCCTTTTTGTTTCATGCACCAGCCGGACCCGCCCGCGCATCACCGTCAATAATCACGGCCCTTTCACCTCCTCAACGAACGCAGCCATGCGCACCGTCAGTTGTTGCACGATTTCCGGGTGCGCCTCCGCCACATTGTAGCGTTCTCCCGGATCACGGCCCAGGTGAAACAATTCGGCTGCCCCATCCTCGTCTTCGCGGCGCAGTTTCCAAACGCCGTGGCGCACCGCCTGGAGCCGCTTATCCAGGAAATAGTAAAAGAATTCATGAGGAGAGGTCGCCTCGCCTTGTAGCAACGGCAGAATATCGCAACCGTCCAGAGTGCGGTCCCGGGGGATCTCGGCGCCGCAGATACCCGCCAGGGTCGGCAGCACATCCATGGTTGAAGCGACCTGGGCATTTTGCGTGCCTGCGGGAATATGTTCCGGCCAGCAGGCAATCATGGGGACACGCATGCCGCCCTCCCAGGTGCTTCCCTTGGCGCCGCGCAACGGACCCGGGGAACCGCCATGCCAGCGCTCAACCCCCTCGTTCAGCATGCGGTCGGGCAAATCAAGCCAAGGTCCATTGTCGCTGGTAAAAATGAGCAGTGTATTTTTCGCCTGGCCTCGTTCCTCAAGGGCCTGACGGATACGACCAACGCTCCAATCGATGGTCTCAATCACGTCCCCGTACAAGCCACCATCGGATTTCCCCTGGAACTGTTCCGAGGTGCTGACCGGCAGGTGCGGCATGCTGTGGGCGAGATATAAAAAGAAAGGCCCATCACCCGAAGCTTCGATAAAATTCACCGCTTCCTCCGTATATCGTTCCGTCAGGGTGTTCTGGTTCACGGGATATTCTATGGGCTCCGTGTCGCGATACAGTTTGAGCGGTTCGTCGGTCTGCACGAATGGCTTGCGCATATCATTGCTATAGGGAAGGCCGTACCAGGCGTCGAAGCCGCGGCCTGTTGGCAGTACTTCCGGGCGCTGATGGCCCAGGTGCCACTTGCCGATCGCCATGGTCCGATAGCCCCGGTCCTTGAGCAGATTGGCAATGGTAATCTCCGATTCGGGGAGGTGTTTTTTGCTTCCCGGCCCCGTATTGCCCGGCATGCCGCAGCGTACCGGGTACCGGCCGGTGAGCAGGGCCGCCCGCGAGGGAGAGCACACCGGCGCGGCGGCATAGAACGAGGTCAGTCGCACGCCGTCCCGCGCCATCCGGTCAAGATGGGGCGTGCGAATCAAAGGATGGCCGTAACATCCGAGATCGCCATAACCCATGTCATCCACAAAAATGAGCACGATATTCGGGGGACGTGTTACGGCTGTTTCCGCGCGCGCGGCACCCGACCACGCCGCCATGCCCACGGCAGCGCCCACTATTTCCATAAAGGTTCTGCGATCCAATGGTGTATGGGGCATATCCTGGTTCTCCCTGAATGCTTGCCTTTTATGGTAACGAGCCCACAACCTGCTCCTGCCGTCCTATAGGTCCTATCTGTCGTAGATGTCCTATAGGCATACCCAACAAAACAACGCAGGTTACTTTTTTCCGTTGCCGTAGCTGCCAAAGCGAAACTTCTCCACTTCCGGAAAGGTTCTTTCTTGTGACATGATATCTTCTATTTCTGCCGCGATATCCGGAAACTCAGCCGCGACATCGTGCTGTTCGCCAATGTCCTTTGTCAGATTGTACAATTCCAGGGGCGCATTCGGGTTCTTGCCCAGGTTTTGTTTGATACCTTTCCATTCTCTCATCCGCACGGCCGTCTGACCGCCGTATCCGGCGAAATCCCAAAAAAGAAACTCGTGCGCTTTCTGCCTGTCGGTGCGGCCCAGCAGGGTGGGAAGCATGCTGATACCGTCGGTCGCATTGCCAAAGGACGTTCCCGCAATATCGGCCAGCGTTGCAGGCAGGTCGTAATGAGCGGCAAGGTGATCGCTGGTGGCACCGGCCTCGATTTTTCCGGGCCAGCGCGCCACCAGGGGCACGCGGATGCCCCCTTCATACAGTTGCCCCTTCAGCCCACGCAACGGCCCGACACTGTCAAAGAATTCGGCATCCACCTGTTCTTTGAGGTGGGTGGTGCCGTTGTCCGATGTGAACAGTACGACCGTGTTGTCGTCCAGATCCAGTTCTTTGAGCAGCGCCATGAGCCGGCCCACCTGCCGGTCCATGAAGGATATCATGGCGGCATAACACGCTTTCGGGGTGTCATGAGGCAGGTAGGATTTCCCATTGTAAGGCGTCTCCGGGAAGAGGCCTTTATATTGGGCAAGATCCGCCTCGGGCACCTGCAGCGCCAAGTGCGGCAGCACGGTCGGATAATAGAGAAAGAAAGGGCGGTCTTTGTTCTGTCGCACGAAGTCCAGGGCCCGGTCGGCAATCAACTGTGGCGCGTAGTGTTTCCCGGTCAGGCCGCGATCATTACCCTCGAGTTCATGGATGCCGTCATCGTCTTCCAGGTATTCGGGATACAGATTGTGGGCGTTACTCTGGCAATTATAGCCGTAGAAATGCTCAAAACCCTGCCTGAGCGGGTCACCCGTCGACCCCTGCGGCCCCAGGCCCCACTTCCCGAAGCAACCGGTGGCATAGCCCCGACCCTTGAGCGTTTTGGCCAGGGTGGGTATGTTTTCGAGTAGGGGCAATTGCCCGCCGAAGCGCTTCGGCGATGGGGCTTTCATACCGAAGTTGTCCCGTATATAAGCACGCCCGCCGTGCATCCCGGTCATGAGGTTGCATCGGGACGGCGCGCATACGGCGGAGCCCGCGTAATACTGGGTGAATTTCATACCCTCTGCCGCGAGACGATCTATATTCGGCGTCTTGATCTTTTCCTGCCCATAACAACCCAATTCTTTGTAGCCGAGGTCATCCGCCATAATCAGTACGATATTGGGAAGCAGTGGTTCGTTTTCCGCCATAAGCGGCCCGGCACAGGAAAAAGTCAGCGCGCCCGCTGTGATGTTTTGCAGGAAGTGTCTGCGATTCATGTTGTTTTCCTCGTAACACGGTTCTGGAAAGTTGAACGATAGGTGAACTTGTCGCATTTGTCTCATGCGCTAATCACGTTGCGACGTTAAGTTCCCGCGTTCCGGTAGTTCTGTTCATCCTAGGATGTGGTGATATTTTGTGTCTTCCTGTTCCCATTGTAGGGTGGTCTATCTGTTATACCAGGCCTTTTGTTGCTTAAGATCGCAGCCCAAAGCATAGGTTTTCCCGGGCTCCTGAACGGTGAGGCTGACCTTATCAGCACCGACGAGGTACCCATCATCCATGACGGCAGTAAGGACAGGCGCCCCGACACCTGTGTAGGGAACGATAAGGGTCAGAAAATACGCCGGCGCGGGATTGTCATGGCGAAACCGCACCGCCGGCCGCGCCACCCGCTTGCCGTAGGTCCATCCGAACCAGCCCTCTTCTTCCTCTATGGTTGCGGAGATACTTGCTCCCTTCCGGACACACACATTTACATCGTCAAATGCTGTTGCTATCTGCCCCGCATCCTTATCAACCGTTATCTCACCCGGCGCAAATTGAAAATGCAGGTCGAGGCAACCGTGCGCATTTCCGATGGCTTCGTCCAACAGCACAAAGAAGCGGTTGTCCACAAAAAACACCGTACGCCGATGGGTCAGGTCTGGATAGGAGGCGTTTTCCACGGCCACAACAGTCAATTCCGGTTCCGTATGCCAAAGCAGGGACTTGCCCGCCACGGCCGTGTCTTTACGATCCAGGGTCAGCGTCTGGTGCACCCGGGTCCGCCGGTGCCAAGCCCGGGCTTCTTCCGGGTCATGCCCATAGGTGTAGTAGCCGCTGTCCGTCATCAGCCAGCGTCCGAACGCACAGAGTTCGAAGGTGCCGTTATCTGGCTGGTCATGCCCGCTGATGGCGGGCGGAGAACAATGAAGGGCCAGGTAAATCTGGTCGGGCTCCCAAGTATCGCGCAGGGCGTACATCCCCGCGTCCCGAAAGGCGTAACAGCCCTGTTCTGGCAGGCGGGCATAATCAAGGGTGGCACGCGCGGCATACTTGGGGTCGCCGAACAGTTCCGTGGCCTTGATTAGTTCCGAATACAGTTGGCATTGGGAACGCGCGGCCGGTTTATCGATGCCCCGGCTGGTGTCGCCGAACATGGGATAGGCAAGTTCGGGCGTGGCAATGCCGAACATATAGTCGTACATTGCCCGCACCCGCTGCCGGTAGTCCTCCGGAACGGAAACGTCCCCGGCATCCATGCGCTCCATAATTTCCACGGCATCGCGCAGCACGCCGGTATGATAGCCGCCCGACCACTCGCGCTGCACGCCGTCGGGCGTAACCTGCGCCATGAAGGCCTCATACTGCCGTTCCATGGCCAGGGCCATCCAGAGCGGCGCATCCCTGAATTCCGGGAAGGTATAGGCGATATTGACGAAGCCGCGCTGTTCAAAAACGGCCTTGTTATGCACCTTGCCCATAGGATAGCGTTCCGTCTTGACCTGATGGTCGTACAGGCTGGCGAGAAACCGTTCAAGGAATTCCGGGGTGAACGCGTCAGCATGCACCATCACGGGAAAGGCCTGGCACAGCCGGGTCGCCCGTATCCCCGTCTGGATGTCCAACCAGGCGAACCCCTCCCAGTGTTCATACACATAGTGCGCCTTGTCCCGTTCTTCCAGCGGGTGCTTGACGATCCAGTCGCGGGTCACTTCGACAAAGGCCTGGCCATATTTCGGGTCTCCCGTTTCCGCAAAGGCCTGCGCCAATGGATCGGCCCAGTGGAAGCGGTACATAGCCGCCACCCATTCAATATCGCCCCGCGGGTCCCAGTCCCACCGAATTTCACTGCCATAGTCGGCGGATTCATAGGGCCCCCACTGAAAGATATGATTGACAATGTCATCCGCTTCCTTGCGGGAGGCCCCGGCAATATCCCTTGTGGGGGCAGGCGGGTATTTTTCGCGGTAATACTGCAACAATGCCCTGAGGGCCTTCCCATGGTCCCCGGCAGCTTCGGCCTTTCCCACCGCGGCGAGGCCGGGCCGGGACAGGTCCAGCGTGGAGAGGACTTTTTCCGGCGCCAAGGAAGCGAGGTCGGGCGTTTCTTCCGCCGACGCCGGCACAAGCAACAGCGGTACGGCGAATTCTATGAACATGCCCAGGCAGGCGAGCAGCAGCAATGCGGTAACAGGACCGGACAAGGACATTCTTTGGCGCATCATGACAGACTCCCGCTTCGTCCGCCGGTACATCGCGACTCCGAACAAGATACTACCCCGTGAAAGTACCGGTCAAAGGGGTATTTTTGCAGTATAGTGCACGCAGCCGTAGTGAGACAACCCGATACGCCGTGTGTGCCGCCCTCCCGGCGAATGACGATCACCGGGCGACGGGAGCCACGGAGATGCGAAGCGTATCGCCCGCACTGAGCGACACTTCAAGTCCCGCGTGCAACTGTCTTCCGGTATAGTGGCGCGGCGGTTCATCGCCCCTGCAAACCGTATAAAGGCTATCCGGCTCAACGGTGAACCATTCCGGCAGCGTGTTCATGCGCGGCCAGTCGCGGGCAAAGCCCATGTAGACGCGGTGACGGGGCAAATCAAACTCAAGCACGCCCCTATACGCCTCCCGGGAGCGCAAGGAAATGACAAGGCCGGCACCGTCGGGGGCGGCGCCCAATTGAAGCCCCTG
Organism: Candidatus Hydrogenedentota bacterium; assembly: GCA_012730105.1. GTDB lineage: Bacteria > Hydrogenedentota > Hydrogenedentia > Hydrogenedentales > CAITNO01 > JAAYBJ01. The sequence goes on along the minus strand of JAAYBJ010000226.1, from coordinate 33,280 downwards.
AAGCCAGGGACGGGCAATGACGCCTTGCGTATGCATCAGGGAATGGATCAACACCGTGCGCACGCCGTTGGCCTGCAGTTTCATGGTACCCCACAGGTCGCCGTTTTCCAGCCGGGAAGGATGGTCCACGAGGTTGTTTTTCGTCTCCCGGTCCACCCAGGCGAATCCTTCCGGAACGGGCACCCGGTTCAGCAGGTACAAGGCGCCTTCAATGGAATCCGCGAACCCGTCTATGGATTCCCCCTCCCAGGGGTAGTCCTGGTAAAGCGGCTTGGCCGTATTTTTCAATACCCGCTCCACCTGCGCACGGTAGGTGTTTGCCCCCGTAGCCATGTCGTAACAGAGATAGCCCACGTAATTATAGCCCCAGCCGTCGCTGAGACGGTCTTCCTTCTTGCCGGTTAGGGCTCCTACCGCAGCGCCGACCACGCCTTTGAGGCCGGTCGGGGATTCACGGAGCGTGTCGTACATCATACCGTCTTCGTTGCAACCCCGTGCAAGAATGGTGTCGAATAGATGTTTCAATTTGGGCTCATAGTGTTTAGCCCGGTCCGGACGGTGGGTGGACTCCACGGCATGGAGCAGGCCCAACCCGCCGATGATCTCACAACCGTGATCGCGCAGACGCGTCACCACGAAGTTTGCATCGTCGAAATAGTAGTCCGCCAGGCGATCCGCCCAGTCGAGATAGTTCTCTTCCCCGGTCATCGTGTACAACCGTGCCAGTGCCTGCAGTTGCTCCCCATTGACCTCAACATTGGTCGAGGGAATTTTGCCGGACGGGGTGTCGTAACGGGCCGTTGCCCAGAGGTCGTCTTCGATGGCGCGCATGCGGTCGAACCATTCGTCCGGACCCGTGACCTCGACAATGGCGATCACCCCGTCCTTGACATATTCCGACGCCTGAAACACCATCTCGTCCCATTCCGTATCGGTCGCAGGCGCGCCCTTTTCAAAGTCCCAGGGAACGGGGATGCGATCCACCGTATTGCAAAGCGTTATTTCCCGATAGAGCACCGACCGGGCGGGCCCGTTCAGCACTTCCCGGTCCACCACGTAGGCCGCCCAGATAAAAAAGGGGTAGCAGTCCGCTGCGGTGTCCTGGTAATTCCAGTTGCCATCAGCCTTGTACAAACCGGTTTCAGGATCAATTTTCGACAAGGCGACTTCATGAAGCCAGCGGTGCACCTTATCCAGGGCATGCCCCACGACAACCCCAGACTGTGACGCCCGCTCAAAAACATCCTGCCCATAGGCCATTGTCGCGACCATTAGCGCAAACAACACTATTCTGGATATCCCAATGGTCCTTTTCATGAACTTCGGCTCCCTGTGTTGTGAATACATACGTCTTTGCCTTTCTCCTATCTTACGAAGAACCGCTCCCGAACGCAACCCCCGCTTCAGACATGGCCAGGATATTCGCCGTCGGCACATCCGACTGCAGCACGTGGCAGGGCGCCAGTATATAGCCGCCGCCTTTGCCCAGTATCTCAATGCGCCGCCGTACCTCCGCTTTCACTTCTCCAGGGGAAGCCATGGGCAGCAGGTGCTGGGTGCAAATGCCGCCATGCAGGGAGACGCGGTCGCCATAATCTTCTTTGAGGCCTTCTGGTTCCATGCCCGCGGCGGCCGCCTGAAGGGGGTCCAGAATATCAATCCCGATTTCGATAAGGTCCTCAATGAAAGGACGAATTGCACCGCAGGAATGAAACATGAATTTCACACCATGGCTGTGCGCCATATCCACCAGTTTTTTCAGTCGCGGCTTGATGAAGGTGCGGAACATGTCGGGACTGAACAGCAGCCCGTGCTGGGTGCCGAGATCGTCCGCCGCGCGAAGGATGTCAATGCGTCCCCCGGCCGCAGTCAGCATGCGGTCGAAAAAGCCCACGTAGAAGTCGGTAAAGCGGTCCATGAGCCAATGGGCCATTTCTGGCTGCGTAGCCATATCCATCAGCAGGACTTCAAGTCGGCGCAGAAAAGTCGGGTGTTGAAACACGCTCGCGCCGCTGGCCATGACCGCAAACCCTTTCCAGGGCTCGAGCCGCTCCGCGATATCAGAAAAATCGAACCAGTCCGGCGAGGGCCAGCGATGTTGTTCCAGGTCATCTACTGAGGAGGCTTCGGAAAGGGCATACGCCACGTAGCAGTCTTCCCATCCGGTTGCCGTTTCCACCAGTTTCTGCCGCCAGCCCCAGACGTTCTCCCGGACACCGTCGCCCAGGTCGCGTGATAACGGCACGGGACCGTGGTATACGGGATCCACAACACCGCGCAGGTCTACGATATCGCTTCTCAACCGCAATAGCAGTTCCCTGTGCGAAGAGGTTCCAAGATCGCGGTGCAGCCGTTCATACACCCAGGGATTGGCGTGGAAGTCCATGGGAACGCGATCCGTTTGCTGGAAATCAATCGCGGCCAACGCCCGTTCTTTGGAGTCCATGGCACGCAAACCTTATTGTGATTCCCCGGTCGTGTGCGTCGCTAAAAACGTCTGCAGATCGCCGAGAAATGGCTTTGAGCCGGACGTGGTATTATGATTCTTCCCCTCCAGCACAACCAGTTGGTGGTTGGCCATGACGCCTGTGAGCGCTTCGGCTTCGGGGAGCAGTCCGTCTTCGCTGCCGATAATGGTCAGGACGGGAACCGTGTTGGCCCGCAGTTCCGCTTCAGTCACGTTGAGCTCCTCGCCGCCACGGGAAACGGCGGCCAGAGCCAGGGGGTCGTGAAAAAACGTCATGAAGAAATAGAGCATCGCCCTCTTCCGAAATGTCATTGGACGGTCCGGCAACCCCAGGCGGCTGAGGAGGGGGCCGAATCCCGTCCCGGCCTCGAGGGCCCGCGCCACAGCCTCACTTAATGCCCGGTTTTCCTCCGTGGGTTGGAGCCAGCCGGCGCCGCATACCGCCGCGCTTAACAGGCGTTCGGGGTGCAAGGTTACGAGTTTGAGCGTAATGAAACCGCCCATGGAATAGCCGACCACGTGGGCCTTGTCCAAATGGAGGTGGTCCATAAGACGCACCACGTCTTCCGCCATTTGTACGCCGTACTGGCCGGGATCGTGAGGCTTGTCGCTTCTCCCGTGGCCGCGGTTGTCCGGCGCTATCACACGATAGTCCTTCGCCAGGGCCGCTATCAGGCCCGGTTTGCGCCACTGCAGGTGGGCCGGGACCGCGAAACCATGCACGAGCACCACGGGCACCCCCTGTCCCTCATCTATGTAATGAATCCGTACCCCGGCCGAATCGAAGTACTGCCCTTCCGGACCCGACAGCGAATACCAGGCTGCCGCCAGGAGCACGCCGGAAATGAGAACAAGCCCGAGAACACCGCCGATACCGGCTATGTACCATTTCTTTCTTCGGTTCATCCCGTATACTCCATGTTCGTAAGGCCGCCTTGGGAATGTTGGGCCAGCACCGCCTTACGCCGCCGGGTCAGATTCGCTTAAGCCCGTCCCTGCTTTCATAACTCATTCTTCAGTCAGGGGATCTATAGTAATCCTTGTGGGTAAAACGAGACAATTTCTACAACTTTGGGGCGAGACAAATCCATACCTCCGGATGGGTCATGAGGCGGTGTCGTGATCCGGTGGTATCGCTTCGCTCAACCACCGGCTAATGGCTTCCACTCCTGCCGGGGTGTTTCAGAGCGGAGTGACGCACCCCCTTTGCCGCTCGTTCCCAAATTCTATTTGGGAACGCAATTCTGTGCGAAGTTGTACTTCGCAATCATTAACCATCGCCTGCGGCAAGCCTATTGCACACAGGGTCAGAAAGAAATAGAATTTCAAGAGAGCGTGCGTTCCCAAGTACAACTTGGGAACGAGAGACCAATCCATCCCTCCAGGATGGGTCATTAGGTGATGTCGTGATCCGGTGGTATCGCTTCGCTCAACCACCGACTAATGGCTTCCACCCCTGCCGGAGTGTTTCACATCGGGAGCGTCATTCAATATCCGGTCTATCTCTTCCAATGTAAAGCGCGTGCTGACTACGGAATGTTTTGCCTTGCCTTCGCGGTACTTGATGTAAGTCGTGGCGACGATGGTGCCGTCGGGAAGCAGTTCCACACCAGGATAGCCGCAATCGCTTCCGACGTGGCTGTGGAGCAGTTTAATGCGGTATTGGCCGGGCCTGCCGTTGCGGATATCGTCATAGGTGCCCACCCAGGCGACGAAATGTCCCGAGGTCGGACTGTCCGGCGCGCGGTCACGAAAAGCAATCACGAGCCGGCCGTCGGGCGCGTATACGCCCATGTGCCGGTCGCCGCTGAGGCCCCAGGGCGTGTCCACGGGCGTGGACCAACTCTGCGCCTCATCGTTGCTGAACATCATCAGGCTGCGGCCTTTATGGGTATTCTCGCGCATGAGACAGCAAAGTTCGTTGCCGTCGGGGAAGCGGAACACGAAGGGCTCGCAGGGCATTTTATCCGGGACCGTGGCAACGACCACAGGGTCGGACCAGGTAAGGCCGCCGTCCGGTGAAATCGTCTGCACCACTTCCAATAATTTATTTTCCGGACCGCTGCGCCGGTGGTACATGCCCAGGTACGTGCCGTTCTTGAGGCGCAGCACGGAACTGAAGGTCATGACGCAGTTGAATTTATCACCCAAGGGCTCCATTTCGCGCCAAGAGTCGCCGCCGTCTTCGCTCAGGATACGCGGCATGTACGGCGGCCCGCCCTTTTCACCAGTGCAGGCGGAGAACACCCACAGCCACTCGACACCGTCCGGACCTTCCATGCGGTAGATGCTGGGACAGTTCCGGTGGGTTTTAAAGCCTTCCGGCATCCGGTCGTCGATCCGCGTCCAGGTGAGGCCGCCGTCGATGCTTTTGGCCATAGGCCCCGCAAGCCCGCCGTGTTCAATGCACCACACGGCAAACATCGTTTTGCCGTCGGGCAGCAGCACGGTGGTCGGATGGCCCTGGTAGACCGTTTCCGTGCCCGCCGCAATCACTACCTGCCGCGCTGTATCCCCCGAAAGATCCACCAGGGGCAGCGCTTCCGGTCCGTCCTTGTCCGGCGCAGGCTTCTCCTGATAGACCCGCACATAATCCACGCGAAACGTGTCGGGCAGGGCCGCCTCGGCGATGTCGCCGCCCCAATCCCCGATTTCCTCGGTGAGTTTAATATACACCGGCACGCGGCATACCCCGCCCGCGGCCGTGCGCCACGCTTCCTTGCCGTCTACGTAAAAGACATACTCCTCCGGCGTCCACCAAAGACCGAAGGTGTGCCAGCCCTGGCTGACGCCGGGGATATCGGCAATCTTGCCTTCCGATTTATGATGCTCGCCATAGCCGTTCCAGTGCAAGGCGTGCTGGATTTTATCCTCCCGCCAGGGCTTCTCCATAATGTCGATTTCCGTGCCGTCCTGCCCGGCCTGTTCCAACGAACCAATGCCCTTCGGCGGCATGAGCCAGAAAGCGGGCCAATGGCCCGGCTGGACCGGAAATTCGCATCGGGCTTCCCAATAGCCATAGGCGCTTTCATACTTACTCCGCGTGCGGACCGCTCCGCTCGTGTACCGGTCGCCGTCCTTTTTGGTGCGCAGCACGAGGTTTCCCTCGCCGTCGAGGAAGGCGTCCTCCTTCACCCAGAATCCATCGCGACGCGGGCTGTCCCCGATGACCTCCCATTTACCTTCGTCAATCGCCTCCCCGTCAAATTCGTCCTGCCAGACCAGATCCCAGGAACGGCCTTCGGGCAAGGACGGCAGGAACGGCGTCGGCAACGGGATGCGGGCGAACACGATGGATTCATAGGGATGTTTTTCGCCTGCTTCATAAAGGCAGGCGAGTTGACCGTCGGGCAACACCGCCAACGAAGAATAGGCGCTGGGCCCGGTGTGCAGCACCGTGCTCGCGCTCCAGCTGCGCCCTTCATCGAAGCTGGCGCGCACGGTCATGTTCACGCGCTGGTCCTTGCTGGCCGGATTGCTGAAGGCAATGGCACCCGGGGCGTCTCCGGCGGGCCAATGGTGCCGCGTGATGGACGCCTGGCAGAGGGGTTCGATGAGTTCCGTGTCAAAGGCCTGGTCTTTCCAGGTCATCCCCCCGTCCTCACTGAAAGCGACCTGGCGATATTTCTTATCCCGGTCATAGTTGCGCATGTTCAGCATCAGCCGTCCATCGGCCAGTTCCACCACCTCGCATTCGTTCACCTGGTGATTGGGCGTTCTGCCGCCCAGCCGCCAGGTGTTGCCATGATCGTTGGAATAAATGACATGGGAGTAATAATGATTCGTTTTCGCTTCGATATGGTCGCAGGGAATGACCAGGCGGCCCTTGTGCGGGCCTTGCTGGAGTTGTATCCCGCTGCCGGGACCGGTGGCGTACCAGGTCCAGTTCTCCTGTTTCACTTCGGAGGTGATCTCCGTTGCGGGGCTCCACGTCTGGCCATCATCCTCGGAATGGCTAACAAACACGCGGCGCGTGTCCTTACTGCGCAGGGCGATGATGTCCTTCTCGTGGTCGTCGCCCCGGTTCCAGGTCATCAGCAACCAGATAACGCCCGTATCCCGGTCCACTACCACGCAGGGATTGCCGCTCGTGTTGCCGGGATCGTCCCAGACCACTTGTTGTTCACCCCAGGTATCGCCGTTGTCCCCGGAGCGACGGAGCACAATGGCGATATCACCGCTGTCGCCCCCGGAGGTCTTGCGCCCCTCGCAGAAGGCGAGCACCGTCCCCTGCTTCGTCACTGCCAGCGCGGGAATGCGATACGTATGAAAGCCGTTGTCGCCCTGCGTGTAGAGGGGCGTGCCGATGGGTTCGGCGATGCTCACCGCGCATCCTACTGCAGTGAGTACGGATAGGAAAAGGAACAGATTCGGTGTAAGCGACAGTTTCATAATAAAAATTCCTCCTCGGTGATTATGGCGTCTGCTTACCAGGATACGCTACCGACTCGCAGGGCAACGGGCTTTCTCCTCCAGGTCATTTGTCCATTTCGGCTGGCGGAAACACCAAATAGGTGCTATTCCGAAGTTCGAACACCTTGTTCCTGATATCCGTGTTTTCGTAATGTTCCAGGAACCATTCAAGCCGTTTTAGAATGCCTTGTCTGTTGGGTTGACGCAAAGCCACCACAACAACACCATGGTGATCCCGTACCAATAAAGGGATCGTATGAAAAAAGTCTCTGTCTGTGGTCAGCAATACAGCGCCCTGTTCCTGCGCCAAATGAAAAATCGTATCATCATCGGCGCCTTCTTGATTTGTCCCCCGAATGTCAATACATTCGTGTCCCCGTGCGGTAATTAACAGGGCCGCGGCCTTGGGAAAATTTTCGTCAAAGAAGAACCTCATGGGGAGCTTACTTCATAAGGCAATTCTTCAAACCGTGACAGTTCTCCGGCAAATTCCAGCGCCGCGGACACATCCTCCCGGGTAATATTCGGGTAATCCTCCAAAATGGTCTCAACCGTATCGCCGCCGGCAAGAGCGCCAAGAATGGTGGAAACCAGCACACGCGTACCGCGAATCACGGGCTTTCCATGACAAATCTGCGGGTCGATCCACACTCTTTCATTCATGTTAGCATCCTTCAGTAGGGTTGGCTCGGACAAACACTATAATTGAGTATAGCACAGCACGGTATAACCGTAACCAAGGCGCACCCGCATTTTACAAATCGCCTTTCGTAATCGAATCCCTTTTGTGCATTTCGATTACGAAAACGAATCACGAGCACGAATACGATGGAAACGAAACAAGAAGACAGAGCGAAACAGGAACTGACTGCTCAATAGCCTATAACCGTTATGTGTAAGCCGTGTGGCAGCCCCTGCTATTGGGTAGTCTGTCGCTGCGTCGCGCAATTACACCATACCGTTCCGCACAATGGAACACTTGCCAGATATACTCATTGCATCATCGCGGCCGGAATGGTCCGGCGCGGAAACAGGAGACTACGCCATGAGCATTTGCAGCGAATTTCGTGAACTGGTCGAAACCATCGTTGAGGATTTGGAGGAACTCCTGGAGGGCACCTGCCTTAGCGGACCCTTCGACATCTCTGAAGGGGAAGCGCGGACGCCGGTTCCGGGCGACATCATCGGCGTGGACCGCGGCATGTACCAGCATTACGGCATCTATGCCGGAGACAACCGTGTCATCCACTACACCGCCGACACCTCCGATCTGGACCCGGAAAATGCCGAAATCCAGGAGACCTCCCTTGAGCGTTTCCTGCGCGATGACGCCGAGTATTTCATCCTGGAACCGGGTGAATCGTCCGGTGGCCTGCTGGACATGTTTTTGTCGTCGGCCCTGTCGAACGCGAAAGAAGCGGGGAAGCGCGCGAGGCGGGACGAGCATGACACTCCACCGGCCTTTGCGCCGGAAGAGACCCTGAAACGCGCCAGTTCCCGCATTGGTGAACGCGAATACAACCTGCTCACCAACAACTGCGAACACTTTGTGGTATGGTGCAAGACGGGCATCAGTGAAAGCCGCCAGGTGCGCCACTGGGCAACCCTCTGCCAAAGGGTTTTCTTAAACGCGGGACTGGTCCCGGACTACGATGAAGCGTGATGCGAAAGGCCACAGGATTTGCGGACAGGATGCTGGAGGAGGCGATCCTTGAAATCCTTAATCAGCGCAATGCCCCGCTCCGCCCAGGCTGGCCAAACTCCTCGAAAAGAATGAAGGCTGGCTGGGCTGCATGCACGCCTTCGCGGGATTCGCGGAAACCTGCAAGATTGACGAGATTGTGAACGCGCGGCTTGATAAACTCACGCGCGCTGTACACGAGGCATATTACAGAAACCATGCCCATAAAAACGACGCCGTCAGCAACCCTGCCTGCCGCCCTTGGTAAGACCTCCATCTGCTGCGGCGCAACTCGAACCAGCTACAGGCCGACCACATCCCCGTAAAACTGCGGACCATCGGGTGCGTCATCGCCCCAAAGAACGCGCCAGACTCCCCCGTGACCGTGTTCACCCCCGAAGAAACAGAAACCCTCGCAGAAATGGAACATCAACGCTACTGCGCGGAGCGATTCCACACCGGCTACACCCCGGCCCTCGGGACGATATAAGACGCACCCGGCCCAACATCTTCCCCTGGGACGACCTCCCCAAAAACAGCAGCGAATCCTACCGGAACACTGTCCGACATATCCCTGCGCCCCGAGACGCCGTGGATGAGAAGATTGTGCGTCTTTAATGGGCATCTCATGTTTCGTAAAATAATTTCTATTGCGCAGGATGGCTTGTTTTCAAAGCACACTGATCGGTTTCTGTGGGTGGACTACCGATGCAAATCCTCGTGAATTTTCCTCATGCCCGAATCGTATTCCTGTTCCTGGGCATGGTTAAGTTCACAGGTTTTTGCCATTTCTTTTTGTTGCCGCCGCATATTACGGAGAAGGCCGTACGCCCGTGCAATATTTCCGATATATTTTTCTGCATCTTCCTCTCCACACTGAATAAGTTCTCGGATTCTCTGAGGTGAAAAGTCAAAGGTCGATTTGAGCATGCGACCACCGGTGATGTCGAACGATGGCCGGATTTCTATGGGTGTTATATCTGGCCACTCATTACGGTTGAACAAACTACCCTGCCGCAACATGACCAGAACAACATGAGTACAACCCGCATCGGCTAAAGGTTTCATAGGCACGTTACCCTGCTCCTCAACCCGATTACCCATGCCGCCATCTCGGTAGATTTCATCGTCAACCTTGACGGCGTTTAACGCAATAGGAATTGCCGCGCTGGCAAGAATAATTTTGATAGCGGTTTCTTGGTCATAATCGTTAATCCTGAGAAATACCGATTCACCCGCGCTGACGCCATACCGGACTAAATCTCTCACTGTGCCGAGAAACCGGCCCCCGCGAGACGGATAAACCGATGCGTAAAACTCTTTGCCCTCTGGGCCAAGAAGTGTATCAAAATCCAAGGCTACCTCTATGATTTTCTCCAAGGGCGAACTGTCCAAAATTGCCATAAACCGGGCGTCTTCTTCTGTAAAAACTATTCGCCCAATCCTGGAAGCGGCAACCATGGCAACGAAGGATACCGGGTTAAGGAAGAGTGCTTTTCTCAAAACCTGATGAAGTGCTCCCAAAGCAATATATCGGATATTGGATTTATTCAGTTTAAGGACTGACTCGCTATCAAGACCTGTCCAAACAGCCTCAAGTATATCTGCAGCCGTTTGAAGATTTGGTGATGCGGCCACTACAGCACCATTAAGAGCACCTATGCTGGCTCCAGATACCGCGTCCAATTTAAAACCGAGCCGAGCCAGCGTTTTAATAACACCAACTTCGTAAGCGCCTTTCGCGCCCCCCCCTGAAAGCACTAAACCTGATTTTATCACTGCCATAATCAATTCTCCAACGCGCTTGCCGCCTCGCGGCGCAGTTCGCGCACCAGTCCAGATGGCTTATAGTAAGGCAAAAGTTGCCCATTACTTATTTTTTCACAAACCCACATCGCGGGTTTTCCCAACTCCGCCGATTCCCCAATAGCATTATGCAACAATGCTTTTCGCCTGTGGCACAGCAACCAAACGGCTACCTGTTGTCTTTCCGGTTCGTCAATCGAAGCGCCGCGCAACCAGTCGTCAAGCGAAAGAGGCGCTCCCGGTTCAAAGCCCATTGATTTCAAGCCAACCACAACCGCATTGTACAGATACTCCCTATGCTCCTCACAGATACGGTGTCCACGAGCCCCACGAATCAGGTCGTCTATTACATACGCTGCTTGTATAAGCGCAGGGTAATTGGCGTATAAATTTCCTGCCTGCCACGCCGTGCATTTCTTATTTATTTCATTGTCAATTTCCAAAGATTCCAGCCGCGTCTCAATCTCCATATTGAGTCGCTGTTCAATATAGCTGATACGCTCGGTATTCGCCTCAATAAGATCCCTGTTTCGGATGCTGTGCCGAGCCACATAAAGCAAATCTCGGCGTGTTGCCTCCAGACGCACTCGGGTCTGTGACAATGCTTCACAGGTAATGGATGCGTTATGCGTCAACTCTTCAATCCAATACAACAACCCGTGCATGGCCTGTTGCTGCGTCTGCTGAATAATTATTTCACGACGCCGGTTTGAACCGAAAACGCCGAGACAACGGGAAACAAGTCCTTGTTTGCTCTTATAGCGTAACTGGTCGTCTATGACATCCAGTCCATTCACCGTATCCACCAGGAGGCGTTCAGACAGGTGGGGAATTTGGATCGATTCGTCCTTGAGAAACTGGACACACTCCTGCCATGCCTCTAGCTGTATATCAGGCGCATCGTTCATCCACTATACCTCCACTTCTTTTAGTTTGCCCTTTGTATGTGATACGGAGGCGCCAAAATCCTGAAGTTCTTCCTCAGTATCTTGCCACTGTTGTTTTGCCTGCTTCTGCGCCTGCTGGTCTAGTTTTTTATTCTCTATTCCCGCTTCCGCAATGGAACGGACCTGGGACACATTCACTTCCAAGCCCTGAAAATACTCCCCCATGGTTTCGGAGAATTTGTTGCCAATGAAGGCATTCACATCCTCCTGCAAGTCTTTAATTTTTCCCTTGAACATTTCAACAATGGACTTACGAATTTCTCGGGGATCGACTTTGTATACATCATCAACGTATTCCACCTTATGTTTCTTGAGGAAAAGTGTGTACCATCGACGCTCAGTATAACTCTTTCGTATCGTTTTCTTGTCGATATTAACGCATGAGATAATGTCTAGGTCTAGATAAAGCCTTGGCAAGTTAATTTTTGGTGGTGTCAAATTAATATCAAAGGTGTCTTTGGTCTCATCAGCAATTGCTTTAACAATAGGACTTATGTGCGCCTCTATTTTTTTTGCAAGATATTCCTGCTCCTTCAATACGATTGGCTCTAAGCCATCTGCCATTGCTTGGAGTGTCTTTCTCATCTTCGCATTCAGGGAGTCGCTAATTTCACGGGAGAACTGCTCAGCATCGTTTTGGGAATCAAACTCCAGAACCTCATTACCCGTAAAAACTTTATCGATAGGGGCTGATTTCTTGGAGTTATTGAAAAGATCTAAAAATGGTGAGCGTTTTTGATCTTTCCTTGCTTCTTCCTGCGCATCAAGTTCACGGCCTTTTTGTTTTGCCAACGCCTTCACCATAGACTCCGCACTTGACTGTAGAGCATCCAGTTCGGTGTTGAGTTTTTTGCCTATTGTATCGACAGCGGAGCCAACAATGACTTGCAATTTTGCCTGCGCCTTTCTGAGGTCTTCCAAGTAACCGTTCATGGTGCGTATGGTGCTCTGTAAGGTATCAAGACTTTGCGTCAGTGATGTTCTTTGACCTTTCGCCTGGTCTTCAAAAAATTTGCCTGTGGCTGCGATTTTATCCACGGCGGAATGCAGGCACAACGGTGCCGCCCGATAGAGCGAAGCGCTTACCACGCTTCTTAGCGGATTGTCCATCAGTGACGACCGCCACAAGATATTACTTCCCTCCCGAAAATCATGGTGCCCCCCCTGTTCGAGTTTTTCACTGGCAAGCGCCGTACCAAAAGCCTGCTCGGCAAAGTCCCACACCCAGGGGCAAGCGACCTTGTCCGGCAATTTGCCGTTGTTCTCCAAGGACCGAATGGCCTTGTTTGCAAGCAGCGCCGGAAAGGCACAGGTTGGAAAAGTACAGCCCTCAACTGTAAGTAGCGTGCCGTCGTCGAGCGGAATGTCAGGAAAAAGACGTCGGCACAATGCCACCGCGTTGTCTTTGTTGCGTTCCGCGAAACGCATCTCGTCGAATTTATTCAAAAACACATAAAGCGGTACGCCGTTGTGCACCCGGGCGTTATGCACCCAGGAGCGAATCTCGGCAAATGCCTCTCCATCTTTCTGTGTCGGCGCCACCACAACGACTATTGCCGCTGCTTGTTGCAGTTGTTGTTTCACGACCCCCTTCAAGTGTCCCTGGCCTGCCTCATTGGGCCCTGGAGTATCTATCAGCGTCAATTTTCCGAGCGTGTTACTCACACGATTGGTCAGTGAGATGAACTCCACCTCGATCTCGGGAAAGTCATCGATTTGGCTGTAGCTCTCCAACGGACTCGGCAAATCGAATTCCGGCAGTTGGCTAATACGGACAAGGTCATTCAGGTCGGTCATGAAGTCTGCAATTTGCGCCTCGCCCCGATATTCAGTATGAATCTCTGTAAGTTTTCCGGAACGGATTCGTTCCAGCGTCCCGATGTAATCATCTCCGTCCCTTTCTTTTAAGGAAAACTTCATTTTTGCAATCGCGGCGATGGTATTGTTAAACGGCTCCGGTTTTAGAAACTTCAGGACCGGCTCCTTACACCCATCAACATGCGTGATGAGAGTGGGCATGGTCGTCATGGCGCCACTCCGGCTTGGAAGCACTTCCGCGCCAACGATGGCATTAATTAATGTGGATTTTCCCGCCTTCATGGGGCCGATAACAGCCAAGGTCATGCGCAATTGGTCAACCTTGGCCTTCTCTTCTTGAATTTGACACACATACTTATCAATTTCTTCTGCGCTGGCCAACGCGTATTTTCCGCTTCCGGTCGGTCTGCATTTGTCAAGGACATTTTGAAGCATCGAAAGATGCGCCAAGACGTTTTCCTGACACTCCTGAATCACCCTGTTCGCCAGACTCATATCGCGGGGAGGACTACTTTGCTCCGTATCAAAGATGGAAGCGGAAATAACCGGTTTCTTCCCGTCGCACCCCGAGGGCGCGTCCTGAAACTCTTCACGTATGAAAGCAAAATTTTCGGGGCTTACCCCTGCATTTTCTATGATAAAATCAAAGTTTTGTTTCGTATTGCCTGCGCTGTACGGCTTAAGGGCTCGGGCCAGTTCTTGCAGAGACTCGCTGGCACTGCCGATTTGCAGGGGTTTGGAAAAATCTTCCAGATAGCGCTTCTCCTTATCACAAATGCTGCCATCCGCAGCAGCAATGCGGCACATATCAAAGAACAGGACAAATCGTAACGCATGGTTTTCCCACGCTGACAGAGAGTCTTTTAGCGCAACCTTATCTTTATTACGGACAAGTGCAGTCGCCGCTTCGGCATTCTTTTTAGTGAGTCCCAGCGCAACGGCAAGATCCTCCAGCATCTCTGTTTCAGTGGGGTGGTATTCCCCATCTGCATTGCCTAGATATGCAACAAGATTCAGATAGCGCTGTTTGTCATCTTCAGCAAGACCTTGAACAGGGTGGACCGCTCTCGTGCTGATACTTTCGATTCCGATTTCTTCCTGCATTTCATGGTCATCAAAAATCGACATCTTTTCTTACTCCACTTTGTGCCGTCTTCCACCGCGATACAAAATTAAATGGCAACCAACAATCAACCTCAACATCGTAAAAGCATCTGCCATCACTTCATCAAATATATCCTCCACCTGACGGTTCTGCCATCCAAAACGATAAACGCTATTCCTCATCAAGAAATCCTTGTTTGACCCAAGGTATGGCCCAGCGAACAAATCGCGTCAAACTGCAGAGGCATACTATTGAAAGGATAAAGCCCAAAAGCGCTCCTAAGGGGTCGAATGTCTCCAAGAAATAAAAAATAGAAACAAGGCTGACAAGAACTATAATGGCCCGGTCGAGACCTTTTATATAGTTTATTTTTGTGGACATGGTTCCTCCACCGCTTTCTTTACGTTATTCCGATACAATTCAATTGATTGAACATCTTTGCGACCGTTCCAGCGTCATCTTCCTATCCACCTTTTGGGCAATCATAGATTATTGGTATTCCATCAATGTCCGGTCACTTTGCTCTTCTGGAGTTTGTAACCATTTTCTGTGGCGAGGGTATCCCAGAAAACGTGGTCGCCCATGGTGGGGAATTCGATGTTGGGCATTTCACCGACCACCTCACAGAGCCGTCCGATGTTTTTCGGGTCCGCCATGAATTTGATGAATACGTCCGCAATAGGCAGTGACATATCCTTATCCCCTTCTCGTTTGTATCGTCGGTACAAAACAGGCCATTCCATTCTGATACGGTTTCGCAACACAATCCTTTTGTATCACAATACCTTTCATGAAAACAAGTACTTTGGAAGTCTGTTCAATTGGAAAGTGCCTTTGTGAAATCCGACTCGTTTCCCTTCACATACCACACTCTTTTTATCCATCCAAATCTTGATTGGTGTCTTTTTCTGAAACTTCCGTCAGGCCATTTATCAGGAGTGGGTGCCACACCCGCCTGGGGTGCTGGGACTCCTGTGGTAGCAGAACAGACAGGAATGTCGGGCCCACCGTTAATAACATTCCTGTCTGGCTATCACCCCAAATACTTTGTTTCATGTGGGCGTGTTTCGTATGGAGATCTTCACGATTTTACCGAGGAGTTTTGCGGCTGGCGTGTTTCCAAGGAGTTTCCTGATCTTCTTTTCGGCCTTATCGGCGACATTTTCCCGGGGATCGTGTATGCCGGGGGGCCGGACGAGGTTCGTACTCATGGGTTGTTCCTTTCATCGAATTTACGGCAGTCCGTCTGCCGGAGTTAAGAGAGTGGTTACTACCGGAAGCGCCGGCGCTTCTGACGACACTCGGGTATTTTCCAACGCCGCCGTCCGTAATTGCCGAGGCTCCCGGTAGTTGCAGAACGAAATGTCAGCCTGACGGCCTCAGGGGCTTGTGGAGGTTGTGGGCTGGGCGGCGGTTTTGGGGCCCGCCCCGATGACGACCAGTATACCGCCGAGCAGGGCAAGCACCATGAATAGGGCGACAAAGGTGCCGCCGAGGACCATGCCGAGAATGGCGGTGATGATCAGGGCGACGCCCGTCTTCTTTGAGTTCACCCCGAGCGCCACGGCCCCGAGAACAATGGTAAGGAAGGAAAAGAACACCCCTCCGAACCCAAGCCACACGACCGTTTCCGCGCCGTCGGCCTCGACCGCGCCGCCAAACCCGCCGATCATGAGGGTACCGCCCGCCGCGAATATGCCGAAGATGCCCGCGATAAGCGCAATGATTCCACCAGCAGTTTTCATTTTCATTTCTCCTTTCAAGGTAACAGGTTATTGTGAACCGGCGACCGGCGGCCGCACAGATTTTGGTTGCGGGGCCGGCTAGTCGACCTTGACATAACCACTGCACCAGAAGCCCCAATCCTGCATGTTTTTCAGTTTTCCCGTAAAGGTGATCGTGTCGCCGACCTCCAGGTCGAGCACAAAGTCGCTGTGGTTCTTGTCCATGTACAGGACCGCCCGGTCCCCGCCGCGCAGTTCGCAGGTCACCTCGTATTCGGCGTCTGTGATTTCAGACAGGAATCCGGTGCGGTTCACCTCGGACACTTCCCCGGCGCCGCGGACGATGTGTTTCCATTCATTGTCCCGGTTCCACTGATCCTGGCGCAGCTCGGTCAGGTTGCCGAAACTGTCCAGGAGTTGTTCCAGGTCGACAGGTTCCGGACCGGGTGCCTCTTCCCGGGCCGCCGGCGTCGCCTGGGGTTGCGGTTCCGGCGGCTTTTGTTCCGTGGACGGCGCGCCGAATTCCTCAATCATGCGCGCGATATGCGGTTTGTCCCACTCGCGGGCGACATCCGCAGCCGTGCGGCCGTCAAAATCGTAAAGGTCCCTGCGCGCGCCGGCATTCAGCAACAGGGTGACCATCGCCGCATTGCCCGTTTCCGCGGCGACATGAAGCGCGGTATAATCGGCATCGTTCACTTCATTGACGTTCGCGCCACGCTCAATCAACCGTTTTACGGCATCAAGATCATTCGCGGCGACGGCTTTCATAAGGGGCGGATCCTCAAAGGCGAGGTCTGCCGTTTCCCCGGACGCCTCTTCTTCTTTGTAACCCTCCATGAAAAGTTCCTTCAGCCGCTCGGCGCGATCACTGTTCAGCGCGGCCAGGGAACGCTCCTTGACGGTTGTTGCCGCATCTGCCGGGTAACAGGCCGTTTCCGCGGCCACCCACAGGTCGCGAAAGGCCTCCCAGGTCTTCTGGGCTTCCACGACCTCAGGCACTTCGTAGTCTTTCCTATAATCGGCGTAGACCTTTTTCATGTGCGTTTCCGCCCGCACCCGGGCCTCCCGCAACGTCTCCGGATCCGGCGTTTCCGACGGGAGTGCGGCAACGGCCCCGGGCAGGAGCGCCCGGAGCAGTTCCGTTTGCGCCTCGGTCAACGCCACGGCAGACCGGGTGCGCGCGACGGACTGCAGGCTGCCGCCCTCGTACAGGCTGCCCTCGGAATCGGCGCAGGCGTCCCGGTATTTAATCCACGCGCGCTGGGCCAGCCGAAGCGCCTCCTGCTGCGGCTCGCCGTAGACCGCCATCACTTCCTTATAGGCAGTGTTAAGGGCGGCGTCGGCCTCATGCAATGCCTCGGCGGCATTCATGTCCATCTCAATGGTTGTTTCCGCAACGCCCAAGAGCGCGCCCAACAGGGTAACAACGCATCCAACAGCAAGGAACATTTCTTTCTTCACGGTATGCATCTCCTTTCGTGGTTGATTCCCTTCCGCACCCGGTGTGTCGGGCGCTTCTTGTCGCAAGTATATCCGGTCATCGTTCCATCCTGCGGAACGGCACGGATATTTTTATTTAGTAAAAGGCGGGTTCCACATTTGAACGGCGAGGCCGGTGATACCGATGGGATTATTCTTGATGAGCCCGCATCATGACGCGCAGGCGCCGGAGGAGTTCCTGCCGGATATCTACGGGCACGCGCAGTTCAGCCTCCCCGCCGAAACTGAGCACCCATGCCAGGACTTCGGGCCGGCTTGTGGCCGTAAACCTGAGGGTAATGCCACCATCGGGCTTGTCGATGATGCGCTGATCCCCGCTCCAGATCCGTTCACGCACATAGACGGCCGCCTTGGGCACGAAATCCACCTCCACGGCAAAAGGCGCTTCACGGGCCAGACCGAAAGCCTCACTGGAGGGCAGATCCGCATCCGGAATCGGTTTAAACTTCCGGTCCTTGACAACAACCTTGCGCATCCGATGCACGGCCAAGGTTCGGTCCAGGACGGGATCAGGCGGATCCAGGGCGGCCTCAGGACGGCAGCGAACATAAAAGCCCTCGCGAAAAACTATAAAGCGAAAAGGCGCCACGGTGAGCGTCCGCGCCCGGGGCCATTCCGGCGCGCGGTAGATGATGTCGCACAGGCGCCGTTCCCGGATGGCGCGAAGCAGGGTATCGAGGATCTCCCGCGACCCGGAGTAATCCACAATACCTTTGGGCTGGAAGTGGGTCACTGAATCCAAGGCTTCGGCGCGGTCCTCATAGTTCGGGAGAAGCACCGCGGTTTTGGCGATGGTTTCGGTGAGTTTGTCGCCAAGCGGCTTTGGGAAGAGCCGCCAGACGATGTCGCGACACAACAGCAACTGCTGCAAATCCTCGACGCTTAGCGTCACATTAGGGCGCCGCGCCAGAGGCCGCGCCCGAAACCATTTACGGCCGCCTTCATACCAGGTTTCCAGTTCAAGACGGTGACTTGTCTCAATCTGCTCCACCATGCGCAGCACCGTCTGCTTGGAACAATGAAACAACCCAGCCAGTTGCGGCAGCGAATAAGAGCGGCCCGTGAATAGCAACAGGGCGTACAGGCCGATGACCTTCTGCGCCGCATTTGCGTAAGGATCTTTTTTGCTTGGCATCATATCCCCATGATAGACCGTCCGCGTTCCAGACTACAGAACACGTTCCCGGCAGTTTAAAATACAGCGTGGCATAGCCACAGCCAAAGTGTTTTATGGCGACTATCATTTGCAGCGCGGAATAATGGACATTCGCCGCCTTTGGCGCAGGCGATTTTAAGTTCCCGAAAGGCCCACACACAGACTTATGCCAAAGAGTACGATTTTCCGCAACACATTGGGTAAATTGGGAAGTGGCACTTTCATCCCTTGCTCCCTGCTTGGATTCGCCGAGGCTTCTATTTTGATAAAAAGGGCAGCAATTGTTCATTTCTCCGTACAGGGACAGAGACCCTTCACCATAAAAGCATGAACAACCCCACTCACATTGCCGTTCCTGTTGCTGTTTCTCATTTCATCAGGCAGCGGTTTCAACCGATCCGGGCATACTACTGACCACGAGTTTGTCCATGGCAACCTTTGAGGCGGCATTGTCTATGTCTATACCAACCAAGTTGCCATTGACGTCATAATCAAGAAGAACACCTTCTGAAACTTCTTTACTTTCAACACTGGGATTCTCTGAAAGATCGATATAGAGAGAATCGGTGTCTTTATAGTATTTCATTTTCATAACTTAAACCTCCTATCGGGAAAAGCATTATGTATGGTAATCTTGTCATCCAAGGTAACAACACGCAGGTACCGATTTTCAAGTTCCGGAATCCTAGCCCAAAACCGATACCGATTCTGTTCTTGGGATTCAACTTTTTCGGCATTTTCGACTACCTATACACACCATGCTTTTCTTAAGTAAGAACGCTTCCTTAATACCTCATTGTCAAAATAATCTGTATATCTGTATTCGACCATTGGAAAATTATACCATAGTTAAGAAACTTTTAGCATGACTTCCTGGTGACTAATGTTGCGCGTGACGGGCACGGGAAAATCCTGTCTTCTGTGGTTTTTCAGTGTACGCGTCGAGGCGTCCTTTGGGCCTTCTTCCGTTTGGGAACGAGGGGAATAGCGCTGTCATCAAAGAATAACCTCCATCTTAGCAGCACTGTCCCCTATCTCCACCACCTTCTCCTGATTGCCGACAATAACCGTGTGCGTTCCCTTGAATGCGCGCAGCACGAATTCTCCGTTCTCGTTCGTTCTTCCCGTTTCGTCGGTCCACCATTCTTTGAAGACCAAGTCACGATACGCGGCAAGATTCGGCTTTTCCGACCAGTCCATTCGAAACAACGCGGAGTCCGGACGCCAATGGGAGCCCTCCCAGAATCCCCAGAAGACAAAACCGGTGCAGGCAGGATGACTGAAGGCGGCGGTAAGGAAATCACGTGTGAATTGCGCCTGCCGCTCTTCATCCTTGGTATTCACATCAAATTCCGTAACCACGATCGGCAGCCCGAAACGGGCGAAGCGATCAAAGACCTGTAGGGCTTCAACGGGCGATTCGGGCGGAAGTTGAAAGTGGCTTTGAAATCCTATCCCTTCCAGGGGCGCCTTCGCGTCAAGTAATGCCTGGATAATCGCTTCATAGTCATCCCGCGTACGGGCACTGAAAGGTTCCACAATGTTATATTCGTTGATGAACAGTCGACAGGAATCCGGCAGTGCCGCGCGGGCGCGGTGAAACCACGTCGCCAGAACCTCCTCACCCAGTACCGTGAGCACCTCGTTAACATTTACCGGTTCATTGACGACATCCCATTCGTCCACGTAGTCCCGGGTGAATTTGGACAATTCATCAATATGTTCGAGTATACGCCGCCGCAGGTCCGGCAAATCGTCGGCAAGCGATGCTCCCCAAGGTTGCAGGTTTTCCCATCCATGCCACACCAGACAATGTCCCCGGAGGCGAAAGGCCCTTTCCTTGAGCCACTTTAACGCCGCCTCCGTGTTCTCGCGGGTAAAACTCGGGCCGTACGCCCCATGCCACGCGTTCCACTTCAGCGCATCTTCAAGGACCGCGCAATTGAACAACTCAACTACTTTTCCCCGGTAGATCGCATCATCCGGCGAATCTCCGGTTATACGTTGCGCCTTCACACAGGTACCCCAGGGAAAGGCGTGGCGGATCATGGTGACATGCACAGGCATACCGGACAACGGCTTCCCGTCAGCGTCCGTTACGCGAACCGTCAAATCAGATTTTCGAATCTGTTCGATGCGTTGCTGCGCTTCCAGCCTCCAGGTATCCTCGGATACTGCCCCTTGCATAACACCGATAAGGAGCAATAGGACAGCAATAAATCTCCCACAGGTGTTTGCCGTCCGATCTGAGATAGGAATCATCTTCAAACCCGGGGCTTCTTTGGAAATTGACATTGGCACTTCTCCGTAAAAAGGTAGGCGCACTTCACATCTTAGTATTTTCCAGGACCGTCTTTTCAGCATCGCGAAGCGTATAGATGGTCAACCCTTCGATCGAACGGTTCATGGGCGGGAACAGCAGACTGGCGGCATATCCGATGATACAACAAAGGGCAACGCCCACAAAGGCGTGCAGCAGCAAATGGACATGTGTATATTGTTGCACGAGGAAAAGCCCGGCTGCGCCGGCCAAGGCGCCGATGATTGCGCCGTTGCTGTTGGCGCGGGTCGTGAAGATGCCCAGGCAGAACAGGCCGCACATGGCGCCTCCGAAGAGACCGAGGATTTTCATGAACTGATCCCACAGCGACATGATGTCCGAGGAGGCGAAAAGCAGCGCCAGGAGCACCCCGGCCGTCCCGAAGAGGACCGTGAGCACCCGGCCGAGGAACAGAAAGCCCCGTTCCGTTTTGATCAGGTTTAAGGGTTTGATGAAATCGGTGGCGACGGCGGTGGACATGCTGTTGATACTGGTGGAGATGGTGGACTGGGCGGCGGCGAAAATCCCTGCCACGACAAGTCCGGCGATACCCGCAGGCAGTTCGCGGGCGATAAAGAGCGGAAAGATAGCGTCGGTCTTGAAGGTAGGATCAAGCCGGTCCGGGTGGTTCGCGTAAAAAACGAACAGGGCGGTGCCCATACCAAAGAACAGCAGCGAGGCAGGAATAACGGCCACGGCGTTGGTCCAGATGGCTTTTTTCGCGCGGCCTATATCCGGCACCGACATGTACCGTTGCACTACCGCCATATCGGACGCGTAGGGCACCAGGCTTTGGCCAAGCCCGCCCAGCACCACCACCCACAGGGCGGTGGTGGCGAAACTGTGCGCTGAAAAATCCAGGTTGGCGAAATGCAGTTTGTCGTTCGCCATGGCGGTATCCCAAAACCCGGCCAGGCCGCCGTCCACCTGGGTCACAATCAACACAAGGCTGAACAGGGCCCCGCCCAGCAGCACAAAACTCTGAATGGTATCCGTCCATACCACCGCTTCCAGGCCACCCATGGCGCAATAGATGATGCTCAACACGCCCATAAGCAGAATGCTCTGCTGTTCCGACAGGGGGGTGATGGCCGCCAGGGCCAGGGCGGGCAGGTACAGGACCACCGCCATGCGCCCCACCTGGAACAGGGTGAAGGAGGCGCTGGCGAACAGCCGGGCAAGACGGTTAAAACGCTTTTCGAGATACTCGTAAGCGCTTGTAGCGTCGATATTCCGGAAAAAGGGCAGGAAAAGCAGGATCACCACCGGCGCGATCGCCACCGCCGTCATGTTCACCAGGAAATACACCCAGTCGGTAGCGTAGGCTTTTGCCGGAATAGCCATGAACGTGATGGAACTCAGCATGGTGGCGAAAATGCTCATCCCCGCCACGAACCAGGGAATCCGCTGACCGCCCCGGAAGAAATCGTCTGCTGTCCTGTTCCTGAACGCGAAAAAGACACCCACCAGGATCACGCCTGCCAGATACAGACCCAGCACGGAGAAATCCGTCCAACCGAAATGCTCCACGCCCGGAACGGGTGTGATTCGCCACACCTTCGGCGTGCGCACCCGGGGCCGCAGTTCCCCGCTCGGCAGGATAATGGGGTCCTTGACGGTATCGCTTCCCCACCGCACCGCCGTGGTGGTCACCTGGTTTGCGGGCGTGGCGCCGGCGCTGGTCCATGTGTTGGTAATGGTGTGATAGGCGAAGGCCTCTTTCGGGAAGCCGGGATGGGCGTCCTTGAGCGCATCCACCTCATGGAAATGGGTTTCATCCGCGCCGGCCAGGAGGAAAACATGGCTCTGGCCGAGGGCAATACCCGTACCCGCCATCATGCAGCGCGGTGCATCGGCCCGTTGACGCCAGGGGCTTTTTCCCCCACTCCCGCCGATGTCCGCACGCAGGCTGGCCGGGTTGAACTCCCAGACGTCTTTGAGAAATTCCGTTCCACCGTTTTCGTTCACGCGGCGGCCGCTGAAAACATAGACGCATTCGTCGACACCGTTGTTCTGCACGGCGGCGATGGCAAAGGCCCGGGACGGTCCCGGGCAAGCGGGCAAACGCTCCCATGCCGGATTCGCGTTCCCGAAATCAAGGCAAAGGAAATCAGCGGTAGCGGTTCCCAGGTCCAAGCCTGAAGTTCCCCCAGCCAGGTACACCTGGTTTCCGATGACGGCCGCGCAGGCGTTGGTGCGGGGCCCGGGCAGGGACGGCAGGGATTCCCGCTCGACCGATTGCGTGTTCGGATTCCAGCGGAGCAGAAAAACATCCGCGTAGACCCGTGAGGCGTCGTTTCCACCGATACAGACCACACCCCGGTCTGTGGAAACGGAAGCGCCATAGGCGATGGGCCGATCAAGATGGAATTCTGTAACCCAACGGTAGGTCGTTTTTCCGTCCTTCAGTTCACGAAGCAGGACATAAAGAGCGTCATAAAAAGTCTTTTCCGTTTCCCAGACAGGTTTCGGAAAGTTAGCGCCGCCCGCGACAAGAAGCGCATCGCCGTGCACCCCGACGAAAGGCCCTGCAACGCCGTCCGCGTTCGGCAGCGGCGGGAGTTCCTCCCAGTTCAACGGAGACGCCGTCAAGGGAAAAGAAAGCAGCAGTATCGCAAGGCACGCCGTGATAAGCGACATACGGGAAGGAATATGAATAGTAATTCGGCTAAAGCAAGCAGACGGCATCCGATTCTCCTTCTAGTACGGGGGCGCAAGCGGTTTTCCGGGCGGTCTGCCCTCCAGGAGTTGCCAGCAACACCACTGCATGCGGCCCAGGTGAAAATTTCCCTTCCACATATTCCCCTTCAGGGGCACCGACACGCTACCGTCTCGATGCAGATACCCGTACCATTCCCCGTGTTCAGGGTCGGGGAAATGCGCATACGCCCAGTCATGAACCTGCCGATGCCAGTCCGCGTATTTTGCATCACCTGTGAGTTGATGGGCCAGCAGGGTGGCGATTATGGCCTCGGTGTGGGGCCACCAAAATTTCATATCATGCCAATATTCCTGCACGGGCAGGCCTTTGACATCAATAAAATACAAGAGGCCGCCGTACTCCTGGTCCCAACCGCGCGCCCACATCCAGTCGAGCATTTGACAGCCCAGCGTCGCAAGTTCCCGATCTCCACCCCGCAGGCACGCTTCGTGCAGAATGAACCAGGCGGCTTCGATGGCATGCCCGGGATTCACTGTGCGCCCGTCAAAATGGTCCAGGAATTCCCCGTTCGGCCCCACCGTTTCCAGGACGCATTCCATTTCCGGATGGAGAAAATCCTTACGGATCTCGTCAATACAGCGGTCAATCTGCGCCGTACAGTATTCGGGATCACCCACAGTATCGCGCAGTTGCTGGGCCACATTAATGGTGATCATGGGCTGGGCAAGACCCTTGGTCGGGCGGGTTTCCACAATGCTCTTGGGCGGCAGCAAGCCCGGTGTCGTGGTATAGCGCAGGAAACTGTCGAAAATCGCACGCGCCTCCGTGGCGGCTTTTTCATCCCCCGACGCGGCGGCATAGGCGGCAAAAGCAAGGGCGGCAAAAGCCTCGCTGAACACGTACCGCCGCTTGCGCAACGGCCGGCCCTCCCGCGTCATCTGAAAGAACATGCGCCCGTCACTGTCGAAGCCATGCCGTCGGAGGAATTCGATTCCAGACCGGGACCATGCCAGCCACTCCGGACGCCGCTCCACTGTGGTATAAAGCGTTGCCAGCAGCCAGGAAATGCGCCCCTGGTGCCAGATGCTTTTGTCCGTGTCAACGACCGTGCCGTCCCGGTCGAGTGCGGTAAAGAAACCGCCGTGCTCCGTGTCAACACACCGGGGAAACCAGAAGGGCAGTGTATCTTTCAACAGGCCATCTCGATAAAGACGGCTGTATCGTTTTTTTTCTTCATCATTCATAAGGCTCTTCACATGAATTCTATCCAAGGATTTGCTTAAACCAGTTTATCCACACCGGGAACAGCCACAGGCGGCTTGGGTAGAGCGCCCTTACGGTAAGCACGACAAATGGAAACAGGGCACAGCAGCGCTACTTCTTTTTCTTCGTTTCACCCAAGGGACGGCGTGCTTCCACCTCGGTCGCGAGCAGCGCGTCCAAGTCATGGCCCTCAGCGAGCCACTCCAGATTGAACCTGGCCAGGGCCACGGTTTCATACAGTTTCTTTTCACCCTTTTCAAACAGCAGGTAGATATTGCCTTGCTTGTCGGCGGCCAGCGAGGAATAGGCGCTGAACCCCTCATATACGAGCCGCTTCACCGGCCAGGTCGTGCCCCGGTCAAAACTTGCCCATACAGTCATGCGCAGACGATCACCGCCGGGGTTGTCGGGCGTGCTAAACACCAGCACATCCTTGCCGCCTGTGGTTTCCAGGGGCAGGCGCACCAAACCGGCGTTGCACCCGTAACTGGGCTCCGTGCCATACTTGAAGTAGAAAGGCTGGCCCACCTCGAACAAGTAGTCATCCACTCGCCAATCCACATACATATTGCCGTCATCGTAACTCCAGGCGATCCGCCTGCGATGATCCACGGACATGTGCGAACGGGAATTGTAATAGACGTCCCCGTTGGACATTTCCGCCAGGGTGCCTTCCCCGGTGCCAGTTTGCACCGGAGCGCTCGCCTGCCAGGTATGGCCGCCATCGTCGCTGTAAATGGACGTATTGTAATGATAGGGCCACCATTCCTGATCATTGTTTCCCTTGGGCGCCATAACACGCCCGGGCACGAGCAGGCGGCCTTTATGTTTTCCATGTTGCAGCGTTACCCCTGACTCGGAGCAACTCGTTTCCACAGGCAGGAGTTCAGGCGTTCCATGGCCGTAGTCGTTCGCCTTTACAACAATGTCTTCCGGCGTCCAGGTCTTTCCATGATCTTTGCTGCGCCAGAGCCGCCCTTTTTCGGGACGCACCACGAGCACGTCGCCCGTACTTTGATCAACGACGCACGTACCTGCCGCACCCTCACCCACGGATATTATATCGCCCCAGGTAATACCGCCGTCCTCGCTGCGCCGTAGCAGACTCCCGGACGTAGCGAAGGCGAGGACGGTGCCGTCTTCAGCGACGTCAATCTTCGGTATACGCATACCCGTGAACAGATCCTGCAATTCGAGGTCCGGGGCCAATGCTTCCGCCACGCATGGCGCCATACAGCAGAAAACACCAACGACCACTACCGTGACATATAATACCGTTATGCCCACCGTACGGAAATCCGCAAACGTTCGATTTACGACCTCATGCATGGTTACTCCTCCTCTATTGTTTTTTCAGTAGGCCGTGTGAAGCGGAACACTTTCAACAACCTATAAGTCTTCTGGCAACCGAATACATAAAAAGATCTTTGAGTATTTATACTTGCAGAGCGTAACCCGCCTTTTGATGTTGCGGAATATAAAGGCGGGTTTCGCTTTGCTGTCTTTTAATCAACAGCATCTTTGCATACATATAGTCTGTTTTCCATTGCAGGAAAGATCCTTACATCCGCTCCACCCGGCCTACAACATTTTCAGTTATCCGTAAGTTTCGGGAGCAGTTCCCGCCGTATCCCGGCAAGTTCTTGCGCCGGTATTTTCGCTACGGCGCGGTCATAGGTAAGCAGGCCGTTAATCTCGACCTCCACGTCCGTGGTCTGGGTATATACGCCTGCCGCGATTCCCTGTTGGCGGAGTTGGTTCAACTCTTCCAGCGTGCGGCGGAAAAGCGCCTTGTATTCCTCCAAAGATGCCGGCAACTTTTTACCATAGCCCCAGTTCTTCTGATCGGGGTTTCAGCGACGTCCATTCACTGGGAACCCGTGGCCGCCGAACATGCCAGTCACCTTAATGGCTGTTTCAAGGCAATCCGGCTCGAAGGGGAACTTGGTATCCGGATACGCATGGGCGTCGGCAATGTCGCCTATCGGGAAGAAGTTTCCGCTTTACGTCGTACATGACGCAAAGATCATTACCTGCCGAATTGATTTCTGTCGCCTTCAGACATAACCGATACAAAAATTCATTTGCCGTCTTCGTCATAGGCCGTCCGTCTCCTGTGCCTATAGGCATCCCTGTCTCACCGACGGGCCTGGCGCCTTTGTAATACAGCATCGTTATTATAACTACCCGGTTACTTTCGCCGCATAATTGAAGGAAACCAGTCTCACTTATTCATGCAACCGCTGCCACTTCAATCCACCAGGACTATATCACAATTCGATTTTCTTAAACTTCCGCTTTGGCAAACACAATAGCCAATGGGACCTGCTCTTTTTTATCCTTATAAGGAACGATATAAACCTGTATTGTTACGGGCGCTTCCTGACCGGGGAGCTGCAGACTTACCTTACCGTTTTGAGCAGACTTTTCCGTTTCGATAGTTTTTGTCAATAGATTTACAAAGGGGTTATTGGATTCCAAGTTCTTCAAGGTATCCAATTTCACCAGGTTTCGTTCTGTCTGCAACACTTCCAACATGGCCGGGTTAAACTCCAATGCGCCTCTTTCCATATCAAGCAATGCCATAGGCTCACCGGAATACTGAAGTACCAGGTCCAACGTCATTCGTAATTGCCGAATTCTAGTTACGCGCAATTCATCATACTGTCTGAGGGTATCTGCCAGTCGGTTTAAGAGGTCCTCCAAAGTCGTAAATTCATCCTTCCAGTACGTGGGGGCTGGAAAGCCCACCTCATAGTCTCCGCTAACCAACCGCCGCAGCAGGCCATACGTTTTGTTATAAAAACGAATCAGCCGGAAAAGCACGAGAATAATACAGACCACACCTGACAGCAGCAACCCCTCAAAAACAACACGAAATATAATGGTCCGATTGGACATCGTCGCCTCGGTTACCATAAGGATCAGCAAGACACCTGTTAACCCTGCTGCCAGCAGGGTCAGAGGTTTAATTTTCATACTCTTTTTCATGTTTTCGTAAACTTCAAGATATCCGGGTCTTTCCCCACCAGCACAAGCACATCATCCGCCTCCATTTTCGCATCTGGAGGGGGGTACGTTTTCCGTAATTTCTTCAAACGTTCTTTCCCCATCCTTGGTAATCTGCGGGACTTTTCTTTTTATACCGACCACATTGAGATTGTAGTCTTTCCTTAACCCGCTCTGCCGCAGGGTTTTGCCGATCATGCCTTCAGGCACTTTGATCTCGGCGACACTATACCCCGGACTTAGAAAAATATGTTTTACTACATTTTCAAGGACCAGACTGCGAGCAACCATACACCCCATATCATGTTCAAGATTGATAATGGAATCGATTTCTAGCGCCTTCAAAATCTCCTGTTGGAGGGGACTGATCGCCCGGGCCCAGATTTCCTTTACCCCGAGTCTTTTCAGCAGCACGGTAACCAGCAGATTGGCCTCCATATTGTCGCCGATGCAGACGATAGCGGCATCGACTTCATGTACATAGGCTGCCTTGAGCGCCGCCTCGTCGCCCGCCTCGAGGGTAACCGCATAGGTTACCTGGTCCTTGATCGCCTCAATGCGCTGCGCATCCCGGTCGATGGCAATCACCTGTGCGCCCTGCTCCATCAGTTCCTGGGCAAGGGCCCAACCGAAATTGCCCAGGCCAATAACCGCAAACTGTTTCATTGCAAACCTCCCTTACCCAATCATGATACGCTCTTCCGCGTATTTATAGTTAACCCTGGCATGGGTCGGCAACATGGCATAGGTTACCGTCAGCGGCCCCAAGCGGCCAATAAACATCAGAATCATAATCACTATCCGCCCTGCACTGGAAAGTTCCGAGGTTAGCCCTGTGGATAGGCCCACCGTACCAAAGGCACTGACGGTTTCAAACAACACGTCCATAAAGGGTTTTGTCTCCGTAACCAATAACACCAGGGTGAACACAATGACCACTCCCAGCGAAAGGCAGAGTACGGTAAAGGCCTTGTAAACCGTTTCATCCGGGATAGTGCGCCGGTGCATTTCCACGTGTGGCCGGTTACGCAAACTGGTCACGACCGCCGCCCACAGGCACACTACGGTAGTCGTCTTGATACCGCCGCCCGTGGAACCCGGCGACGCGCCAATAAACATCAGCACAATGGTCAAGAACAGGGTCGCAGAAGACAGGGCCCCGATATCCATGGTATTAAATCCGGCGGTCCGCGCCGTTACCGATTGGAAAAATGCCGACAACACACGGGAATCCGTCCGCAGGCCCGCCAACTGACCCGTCCATTCCGTTAGCAGAACAAGCGCGGCGCCGACCAGAATAAGGAAGAAGGTCATGCGCAGCACGATCCGCATCTGCAGGCGTATCCGGTTTCCGGGGCCCCGGCCTAGTCGCGCGCGGAACACCCCGAGAAGTCCCTGTATAACGGCAAAACCCAGCCCGCCAAAAATAATCAACCCGCATATAGACACGTTGACCCCTGCATTATGCTGGAATTGCATCAGGCTGTCTGAAAAGGTGGAAAAGCCCGCGTTACAGAAGGCAGATATGGCATGAAAAAAGGAATGATAGATTGCCAAAGGCAACGAATCAAACCGGCCGTGCCAGGATAAAAAGAGGCATACGCCGCCGACCAGTTCGAAACCGAAGGTCATTAAGACAATAAACCGTATCAGCCGGCGTACGCCCGCCAGCGTATCATGATCCAGGGCATCCCGCAGGGCGGCACGCTGGCCGACGCCCATCTTTTTTCCCAGCAGCACGGCCAGCGACACGGAAAAGGTCATAATCCCCAGTCCCCCGATTTGAATCAGGGCCAGAATCACCAGTTGCCCGTACAAGGTGAAATAGGTGGCCGTATCCTCTACGATCAACCCGGTAACGCAAATGGCGGAAGTGGCGGTAAATGCGGCATCAATCAACGGCATCCGCGCACCGCTGACCGTGGCGGCAGGCAGCATCAACAACACCGTGCCCACCCCAATCGCGGCCAGAAAGCCCGTGAGCATCAACTGGGCGGGCTTGAGTTCCAGCAGTTTCACCAGGCTGCGCGCCCGGCGAATGCGTGAAATCAGCATCACGGCAATAACCACCTGTCGCACCACACTGAAGACCCCGGGGTGATGCGCGCCCGGCAGGTATTGAATTAAGGGAATGAAAACGATGCCTTCTATCCAGTGACTGCGCAGGTACGCCACCTTGTCATTGCTGGTAACCACATGCGACAGCACCTCAACGATAAACAGAAACCATACCCCAAAATTGACGGTGCGGAAAAAGACGGGATGGGCGTCTCCAAAGGTCGTATTCTCAGCGATAAGCAGCACAAACGCAACCAGGGATACCACCCCGATAATATAGCGTTCCGCTTTTTGTCTAAATGTGATCACCTGCTTGTTCCCGGGGCCTACCCGCTCGTTCACGGCTTATCTTGAGACAGGAGCAAGGCCGTATACGGCGGAATAATCAGGCTTCCCCGTATCGCGTTGTCCTCCTGTCGGAGGGCGTCACAACAGCAGACGCCCCCATTGTTGAATTCCGGATCATAATACCCGCTGTCCCCGTTGAAACGCACCTTCCATTCCCCTTCCGCCGGAAAGTCCACCACATAGTTTTCATACAGCTGCGTCGAGAAATTCACCACGACCACCACGCTGTCCCCCGGACCACCCTCCTTCCAGCGATGATACGCCAACATCTTGTTCCGCTGGTCCATGTGATACACGTCAATCTGCTGTCCGCATAACCCCGCCGTCTGCCCCGCACGATTCAAGCGCAGGGCTATCAAATCACGATAGACGCGGACAATGCCCGCATAGCGGTCCTTTTTCGACCAATCCAGCGGGTCTGTATCATGAAACCAGTCATCCTCCAGAAACTCCTGGCCCTGAAAGATCATGGGAATGCCGGGGGCGGTAAAAACCAGGCTCGCCCCCAGCACGGATTTCTTTTTGGCCGCCCAGGACGATGCATTTCCGGGGTCTACTTCCTCGGGCACGCGTGCCTTGCCGTTGGCCACTTCATCATGGGATTCCGTATAGATAACGCGGGCGAAGGCATTGTCATCAAAACGATGGAGCAGGGCGTTCCGTACCGCTTCCATATCCCGGGCTGCATCCTCGGCCCCGATAAGCGCCTGCCGCACCGGATGCACAAAGGCCCCGTCCCATTGCGCATCGAACCCGGCGCCGCCCGCGGACGCGGGACGGGTTATCGCAGGATTACTCCGCAAATCCTCCGCAATGGTCACCGTACCCGGTTTTACTTTCCGCGCCTCCTCGTTAATCCATTGCATCAGGCTCCAGCCGTCCGGCAAATCCCCCGCCGCGTCCCCCTCCCGTCCGTCCACATTCCGAATATACGCCGTGGCATCCCAGCGCAGGCCGTCAAAATGATAGTCCTGCAGCCAATACAGGGCATTGTCACGCAGAAACGCCCGCACTTCCGGGCGCCCGTAATCCGGCCGCGTATCCCCCCACGGCGTGCGGCTCCGGTCGTCATTATAAAAATAAATGCCCCCCTTGTCGTTTTCCTGCCAGCCGTCAAACTGCCACAGGTCCAAGTCTTGCGGCCCCAGATGATTATAGACCACATCCAGCCATACGGCGATCCCCTGTTCATGGGCCGACCGAATAAACCGCCGCAAGTCCCTTTCCTCGCCATAATCGCTTTCCACCGCATAGATAAGTGCCGGATTGTAGCCCCACGAGTGGCTGCCGGCAAATTCCATGACCGGCATAATCTCAATCACGGTGATGCCCAAGTCCTTCAGGTACCCCAGTTTCGCAATGGCGTCATCAATCGTGCCTACCTCCTCCCCTGGATTCTTGGCGAAGGTACCGATGTGCATCTCATAAATCACCATCTCATGGGGCGCAGGGGCGTTAAACGCCTCTCCCCCCCACGAAAACGCCAACTGAGGCACAATGGAATGACCGTCGGAATGGCTGGCCGCCCGGCTGTACGGGTCCATGCGCAAGAACGCACCGTTCTCCGTAACGATCCGATACCGGTAGGCGTCTCCCGGTTTTACCCCCGGTATGGTGACCGACCAAACGTCCGCCTTCGTTCGTTTCATGGGGTTCGCTTCCTCCGAAAACCCGTTGAAGGAACCCACCACAAAAACCGCCTGCGCATTGGGCGCCCAGACACGAAACACGCACCCCGTTGCCTCGGGCAGCGCCCCCATCCGTATTCTCCAGCTACCAGCCATCATGGTCTCCCTGTGCGTCAATTGCTGTACACCACACAAAATAAGTGTACCCGGTTAAAGCCGGCATCCACAACTACGCAGATCCGCCCAGAATACACCCAAGGCACGCGCCGTCCATAAACGTCCATACGGTCCATACCCCGCCCGAACCCACCAAATACGGCAAACTGCGCATTCTAAAAAGAAAAGCCTTTCTTGACACAAGCCTTAACAACATGTAATATTATATTTATGAAGAAAAACGTTGTTGTGATAAGGTTGAATCGTTTAAACGGAAATGGGGTGTGCAGGAAGAATACCAATACTATCAACGGTAAAAGCGCCTGGCACGTGCTCGAAACCGACACCGACTCCCCCTGCATCCACAACGTCAGCGAAACCGCGCCGACCACCATCGCCTACCGCGTCCGCTACATCGGCAAAAACCTCAAACTCGGCCCCTACGGCGACCCCGCCGAATGCACCGTAACCCTATGAGAAAAACCGACTGCAACCCTCGGGAAAACCAAATACTTGGCTTTCAATTCTTAATTCGTAAATTCGTAATTCTTAATTCAGAAACGGCCACACCATGAAACACACCATTACCCCCCTAAACCGCCTCCTCCTCCTCACCCTCGCGGTCACCCTGACCATCGCCGCTGGCGCTGCCGAAGTCACCATTCCCGATCCAGGCCTGGAATGGGCAATGCGCTACGCCCCCGGAATCCGCCCCACCGCCCCCATCAGGACGAGCGCCCTGAGGAAGATCCCCGCTTTGTATGCCCCCGTTCGTGAAATTGCGGACCTTACCGGACTCGAATACTGCATGGGACTGACCAAGCTGAATCTGCATTTTAACCACATCAGCGACATCACGTCCCTGCAAGGGCTTACCATCCTGGAGGAGCTGAATCTGTCACATAACCGGGTCAATGACCTCTCGCCCTTGCAGGGGCTCACCAGCCTGACGTACCTGATTTTGGGCCGTAACGGAATCAGTGACCTCACGCCGCTGGCCGGACTCACCAGCCTGACAAAGCTGAATCTGTGGAATAATCAAGTCAGCGACCTCACGCCGCTGCAGGGCCTCACGAGCCTGACAGATTTGCAGTTGCATGACAATCAAATCAGCAACCTTACGCCACTGCGGGGACTCACAGTCCTCACGTCGCTGCATCTGGCGGAAAATCAAATCAGTGATCTCACGCCGCTGGCCGCGCTCACCAGCCTGACG
>JAAYBJ010000225.1 GCA_012730105.1 Candidatus Hydrogenedentota bacterium | reverse complement strand
TCGCACAAGCCCTGGCGGATGGCCTTTTCTTTGCTGCGGAAGATCTCGCTGCCGAAGGCAATACTTCCGGAGCTGCAAAGATTTATGATGCGGTCCGAGCGGTAGAGGTGCTCCCGGTGCATCTTCGGGCCGGCGCCCTGCGGGGATCTATGTTGGCCCGAGGGCCAAAGGGTGGACTCCCCCTGCTTCTGGAGGCCTTTCAGGGGGCGGACCCCGATTTCTTCGCTGTTGCCTTGCGCACCGCCCAGGAGATGAAGGGAAAATTGAAGATTGCCACAGGAATCGCGGAACTGCTCCCCGCACTGCCGCCGGAGCGCAAGGTTCCGGTACTGCAGCTGCTCGGCGAACTCGGACGTAAAAAGGCCGGTGCCGCCCTGTTGAAGGAAGCCGAAGTCGGGCCGGTGCCGGTGCGTGTGGCTGCGATGAACTCGGCCGTCCGCCTGGCCTATGCCCCCGTGCTGCCCCTGGCCTCAAGCCTGATCCTGTCCGAGGATGCCGAGCTGGCCGCGGCGGCCCGGAGCGGTCTTGCCTATTTCCCGGGAAAGAAGGGTGACCTGGCGCTCCGGAAATTGCTCAAGAGTGATGATGCGCAGGTGCGCTGTGTTGCCGTGGAACTTGCCGGCCAGGGCGCGTTGCCCGCGCCGGTGGACCTGCTTATGCAAATCGCGGCGGAGGATGCGGATGGGGCCGTGCGGCTTACTGCGCTCAAGGGAATGAAGGATTATGTGCGTCTGCCCCAGGCGCAAGGTCTTCTTGGCCATTTGCTCCAACCTCGTTCGCCTGAGGAAGGGGTCGCCGCCGAAGAAGGGCTGAAACTGGTTTGTGAACGCGAGAAAACCTCCGGCACCGCCGCCGTGGTCGTCACGCGCGCTGTATACGGCGATCTGCCCTCGGGCCCGCAGCAGGACGTTACGGAACCAATGAAGCAACTGCTCGCTTCAGGCGCGGGGTCGGTGGACGCGAACAATGCGAACTTCGGCGATGCCGCGCCCGGCACGCCCAAGCGGCTCCAGGTGGATTATCTGGTAAACGACGTTCCGGGCAGCCAGACGGTTCCGGAAGGCCAGGCCTTCCATATGCCTTCGGCCGAAGCGCCCGCGGCGCTCGTTGATCCCCTTTGCGAGGCGTTGGCCGTCAGCGAAGGGGAAACCCGGCTGGCCCTCATTCGGGTACTGACCATTGCCGGAAGTGCGAAAGCCTTAGACGCCGTGCTGCCCCTGGCCTCGGCGCAAGACGCAGTGCTCAAGGAAGCCGCCGTGCGCGCCGTGTGTGACTGGCCTTCTGTTGAAGCCCTGCCTACGCTGATGGAATGGGCCAAGGCGCCGGCTGATGACACGGTTCGCGTGTTGGCCTTCCGGGGTGCGGTGCGCCTGTTGCTGCTGGGACAGGACGCGCCTGAAGGCCTTTGCGCCCGCTATGCCGAACTGATGGCGCTGGTCGCCTCGCCGGAGGAGAAGAAACTCGTGCTGAGCGGTCTGTCAAATGTCGGCCATGCCTGCGCGTTGACATTGGCGCTTGATCAGGTTGGTGATGAGGCAGTAAAGGCCGAAGCCGTTCTGGCCGCCACGGCTATTGTGGGCCGGCTCGGTGGTTCCCCCGAAGACATTGAAGCCCTTGATCGCGCCAGGACGCTGCTTCCGGATCTATCAACTGCCCCGGCTAATTAAAGAATCGGCTGAAAACTTAGTTATTTTCCGTAAAGAAACGTTGCGTGTCGCCCACGGTCCGTCGCCTTGGCTCCGGCCGTGGTGACACGCAATTTTAAATTGGGCTGCGTTTCAGGTTTTATTATGATTCTGATCCACCACCGAATTTGTAGGTGTACTGGATGGTGATTTCGTTTTCTTCCAGCGATATTTCAGACCCCTTACCCAATATGGAGAACAAATCGCCGCGCCCGTTGTCCTTGAGCGTGTTTTCAAAGGTGTGCGTAAAGGCGACATGGATCTCCGATTTCTCGGAAAGACTGTAGGACGCGCCCACGGCCGCGGAATTTTCCGTTATGGCGGGAAACAGGGCGTTGGCAAATGCATGCCGTTCATCTATGGGCGACTGAGCATGAGAGAACCCTGCCCGGAACGTCCACTTGGGCAGCGCGTGCCAGATGACGCCCGTCTTGAGGACATGCTGATCCCGCCAGCCGAAACCACCTTGTATGGGTTCGGCGCCGATCTGGCCGATGCCGGACCAATCAATCCACTTATAGTCCGCCACCACTTCCAGGTTCGGGGTAAGGGCATAGGCGAGACCCGCCTGCAGCATTTGCGGAAGGTCCATGGACTCGAAGAAGAGATCACCGTAGTCCTTGAAGTCGGTCATCCACTGGCGGGACGTGTAGGTAAGCCCGAACCCCAAGCGGTCCCAATGTTTATATAGCCCGAGGGCGAATCCCAGACCGTAAGCCTCATCCCAATGATTGCCGCCCCTTGTCTCCGAGAAATTCAGGGTCAGCATGTCCGATTTGAACATGGAATAGTTTAAGCGGGGCGCGACGGCGACCGACCACCCGGTATTTCCGATGGTTCGGGCATAGGCGAACACCAGTTGCGCCACACTGTATTCGGTGCGGCGGTCATAGTTTTTTAGAAAGAGGCGGGGCCATATGGCGCGGGAGGCGCTGTATTCCACCCCCATGCCGCTGACGCCATACAAGCCGACACCCCAAGCGGATTCTCCGCCGTTCAGGGGATGGCTGTATCCCATGGACGGTATCATGAACATGCTGTCATCATCCATGTCGCCGGCGAAGGCATTCCCAAACACCCCCCGGGGCCTGTTATGGCGTTTTGGGGCGAACAATTCCATGCTGACATCGAGACGGCGGCCCAGGTCGATGATGGCCGCCGGATTTAGCAATACCCAGGTACTGTCTCCGGGACTGGCGACGCCCGCCCCGGTGGTGCCCTGCTGCACGGCGCCAATACCGGTCAATTGCGTGCCGTCCGTCGCCAGCGAAGGCGCGGCGATGCCCAGAACCATCAGCAAAAGAATCCTTTGCCCGTAGTGTTTATAGGATGGAGAAAAAAAATTATCCATGTATAGTTCTCGCTTGTCTTGTTTTCGCTTTTATGCTGAGGTAAAAGTCGGGGGAGTATATAACACTCGACCTGTTTACACGAAATTTGTTTCATAGATTGTTCCATAGGTTTGTCCTCGTTTGCGCGTTCTTTTGGGGGAGGGCCATGTGGCCGCTGCCGCCGGGTATACGTACGATCAATATTCAGGTGACATTTCTGTTTCTTGATTTCTCTCGTGAAAGGCGTATAATACGCTTTCCATTATTCCAATCAGCCGGGTTCCAGTTAGCCCGGTTTTTCATGAGAAAACATACAAGGAGACATTATGAAAAGCATCGGACAGTATAACAAGCGTGGCGAGACGACGCGGCGCGATTTTTTGAAATATTCCGCGGCGGCGGCAGCCGCGGTATCGGCGGGACCAGGCTTTGTAAAAAACGCCCACGCCGCGGGCAGCGATATTATCCGGGTCGGTATGATCGGGTGCGGCGGTCGGTGCGCGGGCGCTGCGGCGGAAGCGCTGACAGCGGACCCGGGCGCGCGGCTCGTCGCCATGTGCGATATTATCAAGGACCGCCTTCAGGGAAAGCGGGACCGCCTCGCCCAGCAATTCAAGGACCAGGTCACCGTTGATGATGACCACTGTTTTCTGGGTTTTGACGGCTACAAACATGTTATCGAGTCGTCCGACGTGGTGTTGATTGCCAATGCCGCTAAGTTCCATCCCTTTCACGCCCTGGTGGCGCTTCAGGCGGGGAAGCACGTATTTGTCGAAAAGCCGCACGGCATCGATCCGCTGGGCATCAAGGTGCTTAAGGAAGCCGTTGAAACAGCCCGGCAGAAAGGGCTGTGCCTCGTATCCGGGCTTCAGAGCCGGTATCACGCCGGGTATATTGAGACGATTCAACGCATTCATGACGGGGCTATTGGTGACATTATCAGCATTGAGGAAAACTTCCTGCGTCCACCCTACCAGATTACGCAGCGCGAGCCGTGGATGTCCGAAATCGAATGGCAGTGCAGCACACAATATCATTTTAACTGGCTGTCCGGGGATGATGTGCCGCAGTCATTGGTGCATAATCTCGATCGTTCGAACTGGGTGTTGCACGATACGCCCCCGGTCAAGTGTCACGGTCTCGGCGGCCGCTCTTCCATGACTGACCCCATCTACGGAAACGTGTTTGATCACCATTCCATTGTGTATGAATACGAGAACGGGATACGCATATATGCTTTCTGCCGGACAACCGACAATTGTTATAACGACAATTCCAGTTTCATCTTCGGAAGTAAAGGCAAGGCCTCCATTCTGAATTGCCAGATCTGGGGTGAAAACGAATGGAAGTATGGTGAGGAATGCAATCCCTATCAGACAGAACATAATGTGCTCTTCAAGGCGATACGTTCAGGCGAGCCGGTAAACAACGGCGATTACATGGCGCGCAGCACGATGATGGGCATTATGGGGCAGATTTCCTGCTATACTGGGGAAGAGATTACCTGGGAGCGGGTGAATAATTCGAGTTTTAGTTTCGGGCCCAAGCCTGAAGATTGCCACGACGACATGGAGCCGCCCGTTCTGCCTGATACGAGCGGCAGTTATCCCGTTTACCGGCCGGGTTTTACGCGTTTGCTTGAAGCCTGAGACCCTTCAGCATAGGGTGTTTTCAAAATAACGACATCAGTTCCCCGGAGTTCCTGGCGTCCATGAGCCGTCGGCGTGGATGGCAATACCGTTGTCCAGCCGCAGCGTCGCGCCCCGGATCTTTTCAACGAACTCGTCCCGGCAGAGGGCGAAAGCGGGACTGACTTCCAGGGGTACGGCGCACTGCCCGTTCCCGTCGCGGGGAACGGCGTACCCGGCCGCCTCGAACCAGGGCGCCCAATACTCGGACATGGCGGCTCGGGCCGTGACCACGCTGTTAACCCCGTCAAACTGCTTGATGGGCGTGTACTCGCCCGCTCGACCGATTTCCAGCGCTACCGGAGAATGTTTCGTGAACCGAAGCGCGTCAAAGATGAAGGTTTCGAATTTATAGCCGTTGGGCGTTTCCGGCCTGCATAAGCGGCCTTCGGCATCCACGAAGGGAATTTTTTTGAATGCCTTGTGCCAAGGGAAACTTTCGAAATGCTGATACAAGGCCTGGATGAACGGGACGGAAAGGATATGTATGGCGGGGTTGCCGGCGTAGAAGACCGGCTCGCCTGCGTCATCCTCCTGGAGTAGCTGAGGGTACAGATCCAGTTCACTGTATTCGATAACCCTGTAGGTGCCGTCGCACAGGCAGTGGACACCGACGGCCTCGCGTAGATCGTTGCGCCGATGGCATTTGGAGGACATGGACGCGTTGCGCAGCACATGATAACCGATGAAATAGGGGTCGGCAATCTTTGCTGCCCAATTGTCCACCTGGTAATAGCAGAGCAGGTCGACACCGCGGCGCTGGGCGTCCTCCAGCGCGCCGCACTCCACCAGCGCCTGGATGGAACCGCCGTGTCCATTGGGACTTGTTGCCAGACGGCCCGGCGCTTCCAGAATCAATTTCCCCTGCCGATCCACGCAGGGCACCATCTGTTGCCGGAGAAAGAATATGTCTTCCCGGTTCAGGCCCCAGCAACCGTGGTGTAGGAAGAAAGACTGCGTCGCGTCATGATTTGAGTCGCTGACCATGATATACCAGGGCATAACGGCCCCGTAGCGTTCCTGAAGTTTACGGATTTTTTCCGCCTGGTATTGAAAGAGGGAATGCCCGGAGACGGGCCCGATGGGATAACTTCCTTTCGGCCCTTCAAAGCCGAGGCGTGTGCCCTGTCCACCCGCCACCACAAAGGCGGCCACCCGGCCGTCGCGCAGGGCTTTTTCGCCGGCATGGAGGGCATCGGCGGCGTCTGCGCTCCCCGTTTGGACGGGCGGGATGACAGGAACAGGAACGATTTCTTTGAAGTGTTCCTCGG
The DNA here is from genome assembly GCA_012730105.1 of Candidatus Hydrogenedentota bacterium. Lineage (GTDB taxonomy): Bacteria > Hydrogenedentota > Hydrogenedentia > Hydrogenedentales > CAITNO01 > JAAYBJ01. Next base: position 20,083 of record JAAYBJ010000225.1, on the reverse strand, counting down.
GCGGTTCGGAATAGACCCAAGTATTAACGAGTCGATCCATCAGCGAAAAATCAACATCAGCAATCTGGTTTAAGAACTGCTGCCGGGCCGTTTCTGATAACATTTCCCAGAAACGGAAAATATGTTCTTGTCCGTGGGCGGCGGCCCGTTCTCGCAGTTGTTTCTCCAGGGTCTCCATCATATTGAACTCCAGGACTTACCGTGTTTGTCCATTTCCTCGCGTTGTCGTTGGTTGGGCAGCAATCCCGGTTTCGCGCCTTCCATGAGCTCGAACTTGGATCCGCAGCGGTCGCAAAAGCCATAGTCGAAATCGGGTTGCTCCAACGGCTCGGCGCAGCGTGGGCACGCGGGTTGAAAACGCTTGTAAAGCAGGCCGGGATCTTCGAAGGAGAGTCCGCAGTTAGGACATTTACGCATCATTGCGGCGCGCCGCCATATGCGGGTGAAGGTGGTCTGGGCGTCACACACGGAACACCAGGCCTGGCGCGCCACCAGGGGAAAGGTCTCCTGGGACGCGGCGCCGTTGTTAGAACCGCTGCCGGGTTTCAGTTTTTTAAACCAACTCATTTCAGATCGTCCTTTTGGGGATACCAGCACATGCAGCCACGTTGAAGGTTCCGTGCCGAAAGAGGTCGTAAAGCCTTGTCGGGATCACTGGAAATGCGGGCACCCCGCATGGAGGACCCGCACGTTCTGGCAATATTGTACCGCTCAGCCTGCCTTGAAAGATACTCCGAAACGCTTTTCCGCCTGCTCCAGGCTGTCGGCCAAGACGGCATAACGCTCTTCAGTCATGGGCGTGTCCAGTTCCATACCCAGCAGAAGGGCGCCGACAACCGGTTCAAAAAGGGCCCGGACCGGGCGCGCCTGCGGACATTCCCGGTGAACGATGGTGGTCATGGCGTCGATGAGCACCGGGCTGATGCCCTTGAATACGCTGCCTGTCATGACCACGTCGAAACTGTCTTCGCGCATATCAAGGTGGCGGGCAACGCCGTTGACCATTTCTCCGAGATACCTGCCCCCCCATTCGAGGATATCGCACGCCGTCGTGTCGCCTTCCCAGGCGGCATCAAACACGATCTTTGCCATGGGCTGCAGGTCTTCATAGCTTAACTGGTGGTAATACATCTTGTGGAAGAACTCGTCCACATCGGCGCAACCGGCGCGTTCCAGAAATTTCTGTGTCAGCAGAGTGGGGCCTGTGATGCCGTCCCGGCTGCGCCAGACGGCCTTCAAGCCTTCCGTGCCCAGGCTGGAGCCGCTGACCATGTCGCCGAAATCTTCATTGATGCCGCCGACCCGGGTTTCTTTCCCGGCGCGGTTGACGCCGGCGCAAACGCACCCCGTGCCGCACGCAATGACGATGCCGAATGGATCCTTGGTGCCGCCGCGCAAACCGCCCATGGAATCGTTGCGGAACACCCTGGGGATATCTCCCAGCATGGGGGTAAAGAGTTCCCGTTCCAGCATGACATAACTCTCAGGCAGGTCGGCGCCTGCCACGCCCATGCCTATGCCGGCAATCTGGTCCAGGGTAAGTCCGGCGCTTTCCAGGGCGCCGTCAAGGGCTTTCTTGATTTCGGCGGCCGCCTCAGGCACGCCGTAGCATTCGTAATTGCCTGCGCCCGCACGGCCGAATCCCAACACTTCACCGGTATCCGATCCAGCGAGGCAGAAGGTTTTGGTGCCGCCGGCATCCAGTCCCAGGTAATAGGGCATTATCAATACTCCTTATCTCCGTCGCGACATCCGAAGGATGTCCGTCAAACATACAAAAACCGGACGCAGGAAACATTCCCGCGCCCGGTCAAAACTGCCTGAATCATCTGTCAGTTATTCACCGCGCAGTTTGCGCAAATCCGCCCGTGCCTGGTCCGCCGCCGGGCTGACCGGGTATTGTTCGATGACGCCTTCCATCAGGCGTTCCGCTTCCGCGGTCTGACCAAGACGTGAGTGCGCCACCGCCTGGTTATGCATGGCGAAGGGCACCTTTGTGCTGGTCGGGTAACTAGTGCGAAGCGCATCAAAGGACTTCACGGATTCATCGTAACGGTTCATATTAAAGAGGCATTTGGCTTTCCAGAACTGGGCGTTCGCGCTGAGATCCGGATCATTGTTGGGATACTGTGCCAGGTACGAATCAAACTGGCTGAGCGCACCGGCATAGTCATCGTTGGCATAGCTGCGCTGGGCTTGCTGATAGAGCAACTTGGGATCCACGGCCGCAGGGGCTGCGGCAACAGGTTCGGTGGTATATTCCGAAGTGGGAGCCGCCTGGACTTCAGGTGCCGGGCTCGCGCTTTCAGTGGGAAGGGGCGCGCTGTCCTCCAGCACGTTAGGACCGGTTGGTACCGGCGCCGGGACGGGCGTCTGCGCAACCGGGGTTTGTACCAGTTCAGGCGCGGGCGCCTGCACTCCCTGGGGGCTTTCAATCGTTACCGCGCCTGTGGATACGTTACGGGGACTACCCGACGTACTCAGGTTCCAATGGCGGTACAGGGTTGTCTTCATGTCGGCCAGTTCGCGGGAAAGCGCGTCCAACTTCACCTGGTTTTCTTCCAGGAGCCCGCGCACCGCGCGTGTCTGCTCGTCAGAGGCGTCAATCCGGGCGTTCAAGGTGGCGGAGCTCTCGTTCAGTTGAGAGACGGACGCACCCAGTTCCTTATCCAGTTTGACCATACGGGCATGTGTGTCATGAATGATGGTCTGGGTGCTGCTGCCGCCCGTGGTTCCGCAACCGGCGGCTACCAGCAGTACCGCCAAACTCATCAGGACCGCCCACTTGGATATTGAATGCATAGTTCGATGTCCCGTAAATGTTATCGGCGCGCCTCACCATACGCGTGCCGGCCTTTAACGAGCGCGGTTGAATTCCACGCGACGGTTTTTTGACCACGCTGATTCGTTTTCACCAGTCATGGAGGGGAATTCTTTGCCATAACTGATGGTGATCAGTTGATTACCCGGAATGCCGAGCTGAATCAGGTATTCGCGGACCGCAAGGGCGCGGCGTTCGCCGAGGGCCATATTGTATTCCTGGGTGCCGCGGCTGTCGCAGTGTCCGGCCAATTGAATAATGACATTGGGAAACTGCTTGATTTTGTCCGCGTTGTCGCGGAGTGTGGTCATGGAGTCGCCCCGTAGCGTGCTACTGTCATAATCGAAATAAACGGTCTGTAGCCCGTACTTGCTGCCCGGTTCGAAAAGCAGGCTTTCCTGGTCCAGGCCCGGCAGACCGTCGCCGGACGTGTCGCCCATGGCATCCGCACTGCCGTCCAAGTCTGTAGTCAGGGTGTCGATGGGTTTCTTGGTTTTGCATCCGGTCATCATGCCCATGACAACGGTGGCTGCCAAGAGGATTACCAATATGCTGCATACTTTCTTCATATTCATGTTGTCTCCGATACGTTGCGCCTTGCCGGCATTGTCCATTATACAATAGTTCCTCGTGTTGAGGAAAGTCTAGCAAACTCAAGCCCCGGCATCAACGTTACACGAATAGTGCCGGGAAAACTTATTTGGGATACGGTGGACTTGCAGAGATGACAAAACCAGATTGTACCGCCCCTTGGGTCCGCCAATATGTGGGTTTTTCTTCGCTGCACCTTGCCGAATACAAAGGTATTATACCTTGATTACGGGGAAAGTTTCCATTTTAACTACGGCTGTGTTGTTAACCCCATTCCGCAGACAGAATTTTCCAATTTGAGACCCGGGCCGGGGGCGGTATAACGGTTAGAACATGCCGTATGGATCGAGGTCTATTTTCAACTGGATGTCTTTGCCGGGGCGGTCTTCCTGAAAAGCGGTGCGTAGTGCGCGGGCCAGTTGATTGACGCGGGCGGCGCTTCTGGACATTACGGCAAAGTTCCAGCGGTATTTCTTCTTTACCCGCCGGACGGTGGCGGGGGCGGGACCCAGCAGGGCAATGCCCTGAAATCCGAGTTGATCCACCTGCTCACAGGCAAGACGTCGCAGGCGCATGCTCGCTTTTTCCGCCAGCAGCGGGTCTTCGCTTTCAATCATGAAGTTGGCCATGCGTCTGAAGGGCGGATACCCCGCATCCCGGCGGTTCTGAATCTCCTGCGCGTAAAAAGCGTTATAATCGTGTTTTGCCGCGGCCTGTATGGAAAAATGGGTGGGGCGGTAGGTCTGGATGTAGACCTCGCCTGGCCGGTCGCCGCGTCCGGCGCGGCCGGCCACCTGGGTCAGCAGCTGGAAGGCCTGCTCCGCGGCCCGAAAATCAGGCAGTGCCAGGCCGTTGTCCGCGTTGAGTACGCCGACCAGGGTCACCCCGGGGTAATCGTGGCCTTTCGCCAGCATCTGGGTGCCCACGAGGATGTCGATTTCCTGCCGGGCGAAGCGTCCCAGGATGATCGCATGGCCGCCCTTGCCAGCGGTGGTGTCGGCGTCCATGCGCTCTACCCGCGCGCCGGGAAAGGCGCGCATGAGGTAATCCTCCGCCTTCTGCGTGCCCAGCCCGAGGAAAATGAGCGGGTTGAATCCGCACTGGCCGCATACCACCGGCTTGGGGCGGGTGCACCCGCAATAGTGGCAATGCAGGGCGCTTCCCGCGCTGTGATAGGTCAGGCTGACCTGACAGTTGTCGCATTCGGCCACCCAGCCGCACATGGGACACAGGACTACCGGCGCGAATCCCCGACGATTCAGCAGCAGGATGACCTGTTCCCCGGCGTTGACGCGTTCCTGGACGGCCTTTTCCAGTGGGGTGGACAAAATCAGCTGGCCGGGGGTCTGTACCTGCTCTCGGCGCATATCGATGAGACGTACTTCGGGCAAGCGGCCAACGGTAGCGCGGCGGGTCAGTTCCAATCGGACGGACTTTTGGGTTTCACTGTTGTAAAAAGATTCCACGCTCGGCGTGGCCGATCCCAGCACACATACGGCCTGGCTCATTCGGGCGCGCATGATGGCGACATCGCGGGCATGGTATCGCGGCGCCTCATTCTGTTTGTAAGAGTTGTCGTGCTCCTCGTCAACCACGATCATGCCCACATCAGGCAGGGGCGCGAACACGGCCGACCTGGCGCCGACAACGATGCGCACTTTTCCCTGACGGGCCATTCGCCAGGCATCGTACCGCTCCCCGTCGCTCAGGCCGCTGTGAAGAATGGCAATATCCTGTTTGAACCGGGCATGGAAGCGTCCCACCGTCTGGGGGGTCAGGGAAATTTCAGGCACCAGCATGATCGCGGAACGACCGGATGACAGCACGGTTTCAATGGCCTGAAGATAAACTTCGGTCTTGCCCGACCCGGTGATGCCCCGGAGCAGGAAGGTGGTATAGGAGCGTTTACGCACGGCTTCGAGCAGGGCGTCCAACGCGTTCCGTTGTTCCGCGTTGAGAACGTGCTTGTTTTCCGCCCGCGTGTCCGTCTGTATGTCGGGCATGCGGTACATTTCCGTTTGGAATCGTTTGATCAGGCCCATGGTTTCCAGGGCGTCCAGGATGGTTTTGTTCGCCCGGTGTTTCTGGTACAGGGCGGTGGCCGCCTGCTCGCGTTCGCCGTAAAGGAGGTCAAGGTAGACGGCGGCGCGACGGGGCGCCCTGCGTTGCAGGGCCATCAAGGCATCGCTGTCGGGCACGGCTTCTTCCACCAGCCGCACACGGGTTTCCGTCAGGGCCGCGTTCCCCTCCTCACGGAAGAGCAGTTCCTCCAGCAGGATGCCCCGTTTGACCAGGGACGCCAAGGTGTTGCTCAGTGCGCGACCGCCGGCGGCGGAAGCAATTTGACGGGCGGTCAAGGGCGTCTTTCCGTTATAAAGGGCCGCAATCACTGTCCGCTGGCGCTCTGTGAACCGGCCTTCGGACAGTTGGTCCGGGGCGAGCCGGTAGCGACGGCGCACACCGCTCTTTACCGCGGCGGGAAGCGCGGCGGACAGGGCTTCCCCCCAGGAACAGCAATAGTAATCGGCCACCCACTTGCAGAGGTCCAGCATGTTCTTGTCAAACACAGGCCCCGTATCCGGGAAATCAACGACGGTTTTGACCGTTTCAAGGGAGCATTCCCGGGTGACAGCGACAACAAATCCCAGGATTAGACGGGATTGCATGGGAACCAGAACACGCATTCCCGGGAGGGCGCGTTCCCACAGGCATTTGGGTACGCTGTAGGTCAGGGGGGTGTCAAGGGCAAGGGGCAGCGCCACATCGACATACATTTCTTGAACTTCCGACTGCATGGTTGTTTCCTGTGAAGGCGTAGTATAGCATAGTCCTTCGAACGTGCCTTGCCCGCCCCTGTTCCTGTTGGTGGCCGTTCCGGCCCCCCACACGGTATCGAAAACATCGAAAACACCGTCCTTGCTATGGTATGCTTAGAAAACTGATTTCCCCTTTCTATTATCCACTCCCCAAAATTCCGGACACCCAAAATGAAGCCTCTGGCCTATTTTGACGAAACCCTGGTACTTCTTAACCCATCGGTCTCCGACCGTTGGGAAGTGATTTCTCTACTGGTGGACCGTGTGCTTGACACGCCGTCGCTGCAGGCGCAGAAAGGGGAAATCACCCGGGACATACTGTTCGGCAAGGTAAAAGAACGGGAAGAGGAGCGCAGCACGGGATTGGGCAACAGTATCGCCTTTCCCCACGCGCGTGTTGTCGGCCTTAAACAGGCCGTGGTGGCCCTGGCACTGCTGGACGCCCCCGTAGATTTTGAAGCCTTGGACGGCAGGCCCGTTTCCATTGTTCTGTTGATTGTGGTTCCGGAAGACCAGCCGCAAATCGCGCTGCAGCTGATGTCGCAGTTCGCCCGGCTTTTTTCTTCGCAGGAAGAGCGGAGCGAGCTCCTTTCCCTGGACACCGCAACTGATTTGTGCGCGTTCATCACGGAACATGTCGTCGAAAAGGATGTAGCCCTGAAGGCGCGGGATATTATGCGCGCTCCCACGGACATGGTCGCTCCCGATACGCCGTTGAAAGAGGTGACCAAATTGATGAATACGCGGCGCCTGGACACCGTGGCCGTCTGCGAAGGGGACGGAACGCTTGTAGGCGAGATCACTTGCGATAATCTGTTTAAACGTGGGATGCCCCACTTCTTTACACAGTTGAAAAGCATTGCGTTTATTAGCGAATTCGACCCCTTTGAAAAATATTTCGCCGATGAGAGTCATGCTCTGGCGAGCGACGTGATGTCCTGTGATTTCTCCGCCATGACGGCCAACGCCACATTGCTTGAAATCGTGTTTGAACTGGCGGTCCATCAGCGGCCCCAGGTGTATATCGTCCATGAGGGGAAATATGTGGGTGTTATCGACCGCATTTTGGTTCTTGAACGTGTGATAGATATGTGAATGAACCCTGTGAAACGGCGGAAGCCGTATACTGGGAAATGACTATGCTGGTTTCAATCTCAATATTTTTTATTGTCTATATCTTGATGGTTACCGAAAAACTGGACCGTGTCGTGGCGGCCATGCTCGGCGTGGCTGTTTTGTTGCTGCTGCGCGCCATGCCCTACGAAACGGCACTGGAGAGTATAGACCTCGATGTGATCTTCCTGCTTGTGGGCATGATGACGGTAGTAGACATCCTGGCGCAGACGGGGTTGTTCGAATGGGTGGCCATTTATATTGCCCAGCGCGCTTGGGGTAATCCCCTGATTATTCTTGTCGGCCTGCTGGCGGCGACGGCGGTGCTTTCCGCATTTCTGGACAATGTAACCACGGTGGTGCTGATTGCGCCGGTTACCATATTGATTACCCAGATTCTCGAACTGCGCACGACGCCCTTTCTCATCCTGGAGGCGCTTTTTTCCAATATTGGCGGCACGGCCACCCTGGTTGGCGATCCGCCCAACATCCTGATCGGTTCAAGGGGCGGTTTGTCCTTCAACGCGTTCCTGCTGAATTTGGCCCCTATTGTCATTTTGTGCGCGCTGGCGGTGTTTGTGGGCATCCTGCTTTCGCAGCGTAATACTCTGAAAACCACCGGCGCCCTGCGCGCGCGCATCATGAAGGCCCATCCGGCAAAGGCGATCCTGGACCCGTGGCGCCTGAAACGGGGATTGACCGTGTTTTTTGTGATTCTTGTCGGGTTCAGCGCGAGCCGCTTTTTGAATGTTCAGCCGGGAATCATTGCCCTTTCGGGGGCCTTGTTCATGATCGTCTATACCAAAAGCAGCCTGCGCGCCTCCATGGAAAAAGTGGAATGGGAAACCATTCTCTTCCTCATGGGATTGTTTATGCTGGTGGGCGCCCTTGAGCATAACGGGCTTTTCAGGGAGATTGCGCGCCACCTTTTTGGTTTGACACAGGGGCATCTCTTCGCGACGTCCATGGCAGTGCTGTGGGCCTCGGCGTTGCTGTCCGCCTTTTTTGGCAATATTCCGGTGGTCATCGCAATGATCCCTCTGGTGCATTCCCTGATTGATTCCATGCAGGGCCAGATGAACCTGCACCAGTCGCCGGATCTTTTGAACGCTTATGTGGCCTATCCCTTGTGGTGGTCCTTGGCGCTGGGCGCCTGTCTGGGTGGCAACGGAACGATTTTCGGTGCCGCCGCAAATGTGGTGATTATCCAAATCGCACGGCGCAACGGCTATAAGATCACGTTCAAGGACTTCCTTCGGTATAGTGTTCCGGTGACCGTGTTGACGCTGTTGTTGTCCAGCGTTTATATCTACTTCCGTTATTTCATCTTCTCTCCGCTCTGATCTTTTCCAATCGTCTTTGCTTGGAGGGAGTGCTTCGGCTATGGGAACCCCTTTCCTATGCCGCTTCTTTCAGTATGTGCGGCGCGGTGGTGCAAAGTGGGTCTTCTACTTTGTCTTAACTACCGGTAAATAAATTTTTGAAAACGCAGCAGGGTTTAATACGATATTTTGTCTATTTCTACGCAGAGAACGCGCTTTATTGTTGTCTTAAAAAACGGAATTTGATTTTTTTATTGTTTCAACCGTTAGTGCAAAACTATGGACTTTAGTCCAAGCCTTTCAGGTGCTACACATTTTGGTATATTATTCGCACCAAGGAGTAGCACATGAACGAGTATCGATATGGTGGGCACACTGTAAGTCGTCTGACGGTTCACTTGGTTTGGGTTACCAAGTACCGATATAAAGTTCTTGAGGGTGATATAAAAAAACGTTGTCGAGAACTTCTGATTCAGATTTGTGATGCGGAGGATGTGTGTATACTTAGTGGAGTAGTAAGTACAGATCATGTGCATATGCACATTGAATATCCTCCATCGGTGAAGATTAGCGATTTGGTGAAGCGTCTGAAAGGTCGCAGTTCTCGTCTTTTGCAACGTGAATATCCTATGCTTGAGAAACGCTATTGGGGCAAACATCTTTGGGCGATTGGTTATGGTGCTTGGAGTACGGGAAATATTACCGAAGAAATAGTTGAAGAATACCTAAAACGTCATAAAAGTTCTTCCAATGACAAGGGTGACTTTAAACTTGATTAGGGACTTTCAGTCCCTGTAAAACCTATGCACTTTCAGTGCATAGTCGTTTAGTTATTTATGCGTATTCTCTACTTGCCAAAAGTTGTTGAATGAGGTTTTGCTTTAGGTAGAAAACTGTACGTCATCGGAGAGAGGAAAACCGGATATGTACCTCGGGATTGTTGATTTCTGGGTGTTTTTGGCCTATGTACTCTGTATAGGTGCCTCAGCGCTTTGCGTCGTCTACGGGTTGGTTAACTGGAATAGGAACGGGAGTGAAATTACACCAGAAGACGTGGCTTGGGCGAAAGAGGAAGACAAATTGTCGGAAGACCTGTAATCCTCGGCATCTGTTTGGGTTTTAGGAAGTGAATCAACCAACGAATGGGAATGCATGTTATGGAAGGCACACTTTTTTTATTCGTCATTACCATGGTATATCTTTGCATTACGGGGTTTCTGGGCTATCTTGGATATAAGAACACGAAAACGGCTACGGATTATATGGTGGCGGGGCGGAACGCTCATCCCGCGGTGATGGCCTTGTCTTACGGGGCCACGTTCATCAGCACCTCGGCCATTGTGGGATTTGGCGGGGCGGCGGGCATGTTTGGCATGAACGTGTTGTGGCTTACGGTGTTGAACATATTTGTGGGGATATTTATCGCCTTTGTGTTTATCGGAAAACGCACCCGTGCCATGGGCCACCGTTTAAACGCGCACACCTTCCCGGAACTGCTTGGCAGGCGTTTCGACTCGAAATTTCTCGGCCTGTTTTCCGCACTGGTTATCATTGTGTTCATGCCGTTGTATACCAGCGTGGTGCTCATGGGCGCGGCGAAATTCATTGAGGTGCGCCTGAACATCAGTTACGAAGCGGCGTTGTTGTTTTTCAGCGCCATCGTGGCCTTGTATGTGATCATGGGCGGGCTCAAGGGGGTGATGTATGCCGATGCCGCCCAGGGCGGCATTATGCTGGTGGGCATGTCGGTGCTGCTTTTCCTCGCCTATTACAAACTTGGCGGCATTACAAACGCTCATGAACAGCTGAGCGCACTGGCGCCGGAAGCGGTCAAGTTTTTCGGCAAGGCCGGACACCTGGGGTATACAAGCATGCCCGAGTTCGGTTCCCGTTTCTGGTGGAGCGTGGTTTCGACAATTGTCATGGGCGTTGGTATTGGCGTCTTGGCGCAGCCGCAGTTAGCGGTGCGTTTCATGACCGTGAAGAGCAACATGGAATTGAACCGGGCTGTGCTTGTGGGCGGCGTATTTATCCTTCTGATGACCGGTACCGCCTTTACGGTGGGCGCCCTTTCCAATGTGTACTTTTTCAACGAAGGCGGCCAGGTGGCCTTTTTTGCGGCCAATAAAGACATTGAGCAGATCATCCCGGAATTTCTGAAACGGTTCATGCCGTTCTGGGTGAGTGATGTCTTCTTCGTCACCCTCATGGCGGCGGCCATGTCTACGGCCAGCAGCCAGTTCCATGTCATGGGCACCTCCGCCGGCCGGGATTTGTTTGATGCTTTCGATAAGGATCTTAGCAGCAATGCGAGCATTCTGGCCACCCGCATTGGTATTTTCATCACTTTGATTGCAAGCGTGGGGCTGGCCTATGCGCTTCCTGCGTATTTCGAGTCGGGCATTGCGATTGTGGCCCGTGGGACGGCCATTTTCATGGGACTGTGTGCGGCAACCTTTCTCCCCATGTTCGTGGGTGGGCTGTATAGTACCCGTATTACGAAGAGCGCCGCGATTTGGGGCGGTCTGGCCGGTTTCATTGCCAGCCTGCTGTGGATCCTGTTCGTCCATGAAAAAGAATCCAGCGTGCTCCTCGTCTGTAACGCTGTTTTCGGGCGCCCGAGTTTCTTCGGCGAGACGCGTACCGGCTTCATCCTGTGGTCGGAGGTGGACGCCTTGTTTATCGGTCTGCCGGTGTCCCTGGTGGCTACCGTCCTGCTGAGTCCTATCACCAAATCCCTGCCCGCCGAGCATTTGAAGCGTTGTTTCGGCGCCAAGTGATCTCCGGGAGGAACAAAAACTTGCACCCGGAAGCCGATACCTGAACAATAGCGGCATGGATAGCATGTCAGGAAATTTTTTACGCGAGCAGGGCGCGGGAACGCTGGACGAGGTTGTGACCGGAGCGTTGCGCGGCACGCTGGTGTGGCAGGTGGACGAGGCCTGTGATTATGAGCCCTTCGCCGTCCGTTTTGCGGCGTCCGCCGCGGATCGGGGGGAGGCCGTGGTCTATTTCCGTTTTGACAGTGTGGCGGGAATGGACCTGGGCGGTCTGGCCGTAACGACAGTTTCGGTGACACCCCAGGACGGCTTCGAATCTTTCATCAATGGGCTGCTGGATGCCATCAGCGCACGGGGCGCCTCGGCCGCGTATGTCTTTGACTGTGTTTCTCCGCTGGCCGCCGACTGGTTCAGCGACCAGATGGCGGGCAACTTTTTCGTCATTATCGGGGCGGCGCTGCGGGCGGCAGAGGCGTCAGCCTGTTTTTCCATCCTGCGCAATCTGCATTCGCAGTACGCAATGGACCCGATTGTCGCCACCGCCAACGGTCTTTTGGACGTTTGTCGTTACCGCGACCGGCTGTTTGTGCAGCCCCTGAAACTAGAGTACAGGCGTCCGGCGTGCAGACATACGCTTCACGTGTGGTCTGATGGCGGGTTGCGTCCCGTGCAGGACAGCCATACGGCGGCGGCTGTGCTTACAAGCAGCCGCCGTGACAATCTGGGCCTGGCGCGTCACCATCTTGGGGTGTGGAGCAGCACGTTCATTGAGGCCGAGGGGTTGCCGGCGCCGGAATCCGACGTCAACGGCTTCCAGGGGGAGCAGGCGCGCCTTCGTGACAAAATACTGCGCATGGCGGTGACGCGTGACGCGCGGGTGCAGCAGCTGGTGCAGCGGTACTTCAGCCTGGAACACCTGCTTTTCCTCGGCACGCGCATGCTGGGTACGGGGCTGATCGGCGGCAAGGCGACGGACATGCTGCTTGCCCGGGCGGTGCTGCACGAGCAGGACCCGCGCTGGGACGATATCCTGGAGGCCCATGATTCCTTCTTTATTCCCTCGGATGTGTTTTATACCTTTCTCGTGCAGAATGAATGCTGGGAATTGCGCAGGCGGCTGATGCTTTCCCGGGGCCGCTTTGATCTCGCTTCTGAGGTGCGTCGCCGTATCTTGAACGGCGCCTTTCCGCCCCACATCATACGGCGATTTTCGGACATGCTGGATTATTTCGGTGAAACGCCGATAGTCGTCCGTTCAAGCAGCCTGCTCGAGGACAGTTTCGGCAACGCCTTTTCGGGAAAATATGAGAGCGTGTTCTGCTGCAACCAGGGGGATCGCGGCGCGCGGCTGGAGGAATTTATCACCGCCGTGCGGCGCGTCTACGCCAGCACCATGAGCCGGGAGGCTTTGGATTACCGGGCCAGGCACAACCTGCTTGACCGTGATGAGCAAATGGCGGTGATGGTGCAGCGTGTGGCCGGCCGCTTTCACGGGCGCTTTTATTTTCCGGATCTTGCCGCAGTCGGCTATTCCTTCAACCCCTACGTCTGGCATGAGGATATCGACCCCCGGGCAGGGGTGCTGCGGCTGGTGTTCGGGCTGGGCACGCGCGCCGTGGAGCGCTCGGATGAAGATTATACCCGGCTGGTGGCCCTGAATGCCCCCCGGCTCCGTCCCGATCCGGCGAGCGATGAACTGCCGGTCCCCGCCCAGCAATGGGTGGATATTCTGGACCTGGAGCAGGGCGGGGTATGCTCCCGTTCCTTCCGGGATCTGGCCGCCTGCACGGGCGACGTTTCCCTGGCCCATGTCGCCTCCGAAGACGCGCAGGTGGTGCGCGCAGCGAGGACACAGGGCATCCGGAATCCTTTTGCGCTGCGTCTTTCTTTCGAGGGCGTGTTATCCCGGACGGATTTTGCGGAAACGGCCCGGCGGATGCTCCGTATCCTGGAGGAGGCCTACGGCACCCCGGTGGATGTGGAATTCGCGGTGAACTTTGATGAAAACGGCAGGTACCGTATTCATCTCCTGCAGTGTCGGCCGATGCAGGTGAAGGGGGTGGGCCATCCAGGATTGCCGCCTCTTGAGGCGGCGCCGGAGGGCGTGGTGCTGCAGAGCCGGGGCCCGGTGATCGGCCGGAGCCGCTTTATCGAAATAGAGTACCTGCTGTATGTGGTTCCCGGGGCGTATTCTTCGCTGCCCGAGCGTGAACAGTACGCACTGGCGCGCGTCATAGGGGAGTTGAACCGTCGTCTCTCCGGCCCGGAAGCGCCCGGTGCGCTCATGCTGATCGGCCCGGGACGCTGGGGTTCGTCCATGCCTTCACTAGGACTGCCCGTATCCTTTACCGACATCAATCATGCCGCTGTTATCTGTGAGGTGCTTGAAATCAGGCCGGATCTTGTAACGGAGGTTTCCCTGGGCACCCATTTTTTCAACGACCTCGTGGAATTGGACATGCTCTATATCGGGCTGACACCGGGCGGCCGGGACAGTGTGTTGGATCATGTTTGGCTGGACAGCGCGCCCAACTTGCTCACGGCGCTGATGCCGGAAGCCGCGCGCTATGAAAACACCCTCCACCTCATTCATGCTTCGGAAAATCCCGCGGCGCCTCTCCTGCTGTGGGCGGATACCCGGCAACAGCATGTGTGCCTGTACCGTTCCGGCCAGCCGAATCCGCCTATAAACCCAGCTGGTTCATGACCTGGTTCTGTCGGTCTGTACTTTGCTGGGAGATGTCCTGAACGCTGCTCTTGATATGGGACCGTGCCGCGGTTGCGCCGGCGGTGCTGCCGTTCCCGAGAGGCTGCTGCATGCCTCCGCCTGTCAACGCCTGGCCCACGGGGCTAAGCCCGCCCGACGGGGGAACCTGGGTTGCGATCGGGCGGACGGGGTTGCCGCCCGGCCGGCGCACGTCACCGTTCTGATTGTTGTAGATGAACTGCCCGCCGGCTGAGGTGCGCGGCCGCTGGGAAAGGTAGTCAGGATATAATGTGTCCAGGGTTGGGGGATAGTAACCGACCGTAGTGCCATAACGGTGTATGGCGCTTTTGATGGTTTCAATCATTTTTTGGTCCGCCTGCGAAACGCCCGCATCACCGGGTTTAAGCGATCCCGTGGCCGGGTCATAGGCATAGGGCGTGCCGTCCGCCTGTCTGGGAATGGCAGCCAGATATTTCGGAACCAGCGCGTCCAGGGAAGGCGGATTGGCGCCGTTCTCCGCGCGGTACGCCTGCACCGCCTGGCTGAAGGAGATCGTGTCCGCCCGGCCCTTCACGATATCGAGCTGGCGGGTGGCGGCTTGGGCGTTCTTGGCCTGCAGTTCCGCCTCGACAGCGCTTGTGGCCAGCATCTCTACGCCGCACCCGAGCAGCGAAAAACAGACCGCGCAGGCCAGGAGGCACTGCAGCGTGGCGTGTGCTTTTAACGTCTTGTTCATATGCGTTCCTTTCATGGAACTTCGGTCCGTAACAGCGCGTGACGCAAGGCTGAACGTGGGCAGGTGATTTTTCATTTTCAGGTGCGATACAATGCGTACGCCTGCTGTCTATTATACACCTTTTTAATCTGGATGTTGCCCCTCTGTGTTGTTACAACAGGCGGCGAGGGGCAGGGCGCCGTTACTTTTGTTTGGGAGGTCTGTGAAATGACAAGTCGTGAACGTGTGCTGGCGGCGTTGAATTTTGAACGGCCGGACCGGGTACCCAAAGACCTGGGCGGCATGCCCTCGACGAATATCAGTTGCTTTGCTTACCCCGGCCTGGTGCGGGCTCTCGGACTGCCTCCGCGCCGGCCCCGTGTGTACGATACCAGCCAGATGCTCGCCCTGCCCGATACGGATGTGCTCGATGCGCTGGGTTGCGACGTGGTCACCCTGCAGCCGAACCTGACCAACGCGTATCCCCAGCCGGAATTGTGGCATCCTTATGACTTCAACGGTCGCCTGGATGCGGAGGTGCTGGATCCCTCCGCTTTCGAAGTCCTGCCGGAGGGTTCTATCTTTCAGCCGGGTATCGCGTCCAAGATGCCCCCCTCGGCGTATGTGTTTGACAGTGAGCATGCCGGGCAACCCCTGGTGCTGAGCGGGGATCTGCCCAGGCCGGATCTGGACCGGGTGGCTGAGGATCTCGAGAAGGCGCTGCCCACCCTTGAGCAGGTGGCATTCTTTGAGGATATGGCCCGCCGCGCCAGACATGCCACGGACCGCGCTATTATGTTCCACGGTATCCAGGCGGGCATAGGCATCGGTAATTTCACAGGGATCGCCATGTTTCCCATGTTGTGCCTCACCGAGCCCGAGTATGTCGCTGAATTGCACGAAATTGTCATTTCCCACACCATCAGGCTGTTGGAACGATTACTGCCGGTGGCCGGACCCAACATTGATGTGTATATGTGCAGTGCCGATGACTGGGGTACCCAGAACGCCACTGTCGCCTCTCCGGAAATCTACCGTAGCCTGTTTCAGCCTTATTATCAGCGCATGAACGATGCCATCCATCAGATGGCCCCGAACATAAAGACCTTCCTTCATTCCTGCGGCGCCATTTATAATCTCATTGACGATATTATCGATAGCGGTTTTGACGTGCTTAACCCGGTGCAGTGGACGGCCGGCGGGCATTCGTGGCGGGAATGGAAAGACAAGGCACGGGGCCGCATCGCGCTCTGGGGCGGTGGAGTGGATACGCAGGAACTGCTTCCTTTAGGTTCCGTTGCAGCCATTGAACGACAGGTCCATGAAATCGTGGATTACATGAGGCAAGACAGCGGTTTTATGTTCTGTGCCATTCACAATATTCTTGCTGAAATCGCCCCTGAAAAAGTAATTGCCCTTTATCGGGCTGCTGGTGAGGTGTCTACTTTTTGATTCCTGCCCCGGTTGCATGCAATAGGTGATATTTGCATCAGTATTATATCGCCTTCACGCCAGATGCTACTAGATCCAATCCCTTTCTGTCTGAAATCACAATAAAAGTCTTTTTTAATGGGAACAGTCTTCGATGTTTAAGGGGGGGGCATTTCAATTTTACGCAAAGGGCGACATATTATCGTTACATGATCCTTTGAATTCAGGCAAAAAATAGCCTATTGAAAAGCAGGTGATAATATTCTATAATACTTTATCTGGAATAAAACGGACAAGAGTTGGGACGGGATATACATGCAATGCCTTTGTCTGAAGTGATGTATTTTTATACGCCTTTTTCTGAAAGGCGAATGCAGTATTTGTTGTTTATTGGTTGCCCTCAATTTTGTTGGAAGAACGTTTTTTAAGGGACAGGAAAGGAGTCGGTGTATTATGAAAAGAAACTATTTAATGTGTATGCGTGTGGTGATAGGTATGTGCCTGCTTTGTATCGGGTATGCTCCCTTCGCAACAGCATCTGAAACGTCATCCATCGCGGTGACTGCCGGAGACCCGGCGGACCTGGTTCAGAACGTGCTTATCCAGGGATGTCTGACAGCATCGAATGTTACCTTCCGGGGAGACGCTCAGCAAATAGGCCAGTTTACCCGGGAAGCGGATAATCCCAATTTTCCACTGGAGGCGGGTATCATCTTGTCTTCGGGTAAGGCCGCAGATGCGATCGGGCCCGGTTCCGGGGAAGGCACAGACGTGTCTACTGCGTTCACGTTGAATGATGATGATGACCTGAAAGCCCTTGGAGTCAATCTCTGGGGGGAATTGTTTACCACGGTCCGCGATCCTGCAGCCTTGGAATTTGATTTTGTCCCGGCAGGGGAGGTGATTGAATTCCGGTATATTTTCGCTTCCGACGAGTATGTTTCCTGTGGCAACACGTGGAATGATGTTTTTGGTTTTTTTGTGTCCGGCCCGGGCATTGACGGTGACTTCAGCAATGACGCCATCAATGTCGGCGTGCTTCCTGACGGTTCTCCGGTGAACATAAAGAATATTCATCCCGCCAACGGTATTTTATGCGGTCCCGTGAATGAGGAATATTATGTGGGCGTCCCGGAGGGCGATCCTACGATCTCCTACGATGGCAGGACCATCGTAATGACCGCCAGGATGGAGAATCTTGTCCCTTGCGAAACCTATCACATAAAACTTGCCGTTTGTGACATCGGCGGCATATTTGGCAACAGGAACGATGACACAGCGATTTTTATCGAGGCGAAGAGTTTTGACACCACGGACCCGGTGGTTATCAGGAATTTCCAGGAAGAAGAGGAAACGCTTGACGTATTTCAGGGTTGTGACCCCAACGAAATCCGTTTCTATCGCGGTGAAGAAGTGGACATCAGTGAGGCGGTGGAGGTTGATTATGAAATCTTGGGTACCGCGGTTTACGGAACTCACCATGACCTGATGGCGGGTACCGTTACCATACCGGCTAATGTGGAATATGCGGCGGTGCCTTACACGCTGCCGGTGGTCGCCCTGGACGCGATAAAGACCATCATTGTGCGGGTGAATCTTTCCTGCCCCTGCGATGAAACGCTCACCTATGTGGAGGCGGATATCACGCTCCATGACCCCTTTGTCATGGAAAGCCTGACCGCGCAGGACGCGACCAGTTGTGTCGAGCCGGATGGTTCCATAACGGCCCTGGCCGGCCCGGGCGTGTCTGATGTCGGTTACTTGTTTATCTATGAACTGTATGACAATGCGGACGTTTTGCTGGACACCCAGTCTCCGGGCGCCGACACGGCCGCGGTGTTCACCGCTCTTGGAAACGGCATTTACAAGGTGCGTGTGACCTCGGAACAGAGTTGTAATGTCCTGGAGGACTATGTGACAGTCAACGCCCCGGACGCTCCGGATCTGCTGGTTTCCAGCAACAGCCCGGTCTGTGAAAGCGGCACGATTCAGTTGACCGCGAGTTCACAGACGAGCGGCCTCAGTTATAGCTGGACCGGCCCGGATGACTTCGCCAGCACGGAGGCGAACCCGTCCATCGGGAATGCTTCGATCGCCAGTGCGGGCGTTTATTCGGTGACGATTACCGCACCCAACGGATGCACCAATTCCGGGAATACGGAGGTGACCGTGCTGCCGTTGCCGCTGGTATTCTGCCCCGACGGATTCGCTGTGTGTATTGAAAGTGGCGCGGTGCCTCTTATGGGAGCTACGCCGGAAGGTGGCGTATATAACGGCCCTGGCGTGGCGGATGGTATTTTTGACCCCGTGGCTGCCGGGGGAGGCGATCATGGGATTACCTACACGTATACGGACCCCGTCACGGAATGCTCCAATTTCTGCACCTTTACCATTACAGTGTATGACTGTGATGATGGCTTGTCTTGCACGATCGATTCGTGCGATCCGATTTCAGGGTGCACAAACACGCCGGACGATGCGCTTTGTGACGACAACAACGTGTGTAACGGCGTGGAAACCTGTGACCCGGTGGACGGCTGTCAGGCGGGCACACCGCTGACCTGCGACGATGGCAATGTGTGCAACGGTGTGGAGATCTGCGACCCGGTGAACGGCTGCCAGGCGGGTACGCCGCTGACCTGCGATGACGGTGACGTGTGTAATGGCATGGAGACCTGTGACCCGGTGAACGGCTGCCAGGCGGGCACGCCGCTGGCGTGTGACGACGGCGATGTGTGCAATGGTGTGGAGACCTGCGACCCGGTGAATGGTTGCCAGTCGGGCACGCCGCTGACCTGCGATGATGGCAATGTGTGTAATGGTCTCGAAACCTGTGATCCAGCGGACGGTTGCCAAGCGGGCACGCCGCTGGCGTGTGACGACGGCGATGTGTGCAATGGCGTAGAGACCTGCGACCCGGTGAATGGTTGCCAGGCGGGTACGCCCTTGGATTGTGATGACAACGATCCCTGCACGGATGATTATTGCGATCCCTCGATTGGCGATTGTTTGCATATACCGATAGATGGCTGTGAAGCATCCCTTGACTGCCCCGAAGAGGGTACCCTTGAAGGTCTTGGCCAGCCCTTGGGCAATTTCCTGGCCAATGAGCGGCTTATGTATTATCTCAGCGATGATCTGCTATGGCAGGATATCCCGCTTCCCTTGGAGAACTTCAGTTATGACGTGGAAGCGCGCATTTGTGATGTCCACTGGTGGGGCGTGGAAGTGGACGGCATGGGCAATGACTGCTGGCAGGCAGAAAACACCTTTGCCATTCTGGTCGGCGGCTCCTTGGGAATGGAAGAACGCGTTGTTGTTCCAGAAAGACAAGTCGTAGCCGAGGGCGTGCTCATGACCGATTCTGACGGTCTGAACACGGCCGAGTTGACGGTATATCGCTACGACGTGTCCGAGGAGGCGTTGGGCGGTTGCATCGATATCAGCCCGGAAGGCGGGGAATACCTGCTGAGCATTCGCAGTATCAATACCGCTCCCCAGAACGTGAAGAATGACATCTCTGGCTGTTATTTCGGCTGGATCAATACCCTTGAGGGCGATGGGATCCTGTACGAAGTGCCCCTTGAGGGGGCGCCTGCGCCGAAAGACGGCGTGGAAGATGCCCTGGCCTTCTGTCTGACCGGATATGATGTGCTACCTGAAGGCGAGGGTGAAGTTCCCGTCGAAGGCGAGGGCGAAGTTCCCGTCGAAGGCGAGGGTGAAGTTCCCGTTGAAGGCGAGGGTGAAGTTCCCGTCGAAGGCGAGGGTGAAGTTCCCGTCGAAGGCG
>JAAYBJ010000224.1 GCA_012730105.1 Candidatus Hydrogenedentota bacterium | reverse complement strand
GCAATTTGGAAAAGCAATATGTCGCGGTTCAACAACATATGTCAGACCTCTTTAAGACTCTGGGAATTGCCGCATGAACTCATAATTAATTGTCAGCGAAATGGCCTTAAGCGCCTAACGCGGTAATATACCAGGTGGTGGGGGATCTTGACGGGAATCGACGTTTTACTTATGTCGGGCGCAGCATCGAAAGATTGAACGAAATCAGCGTGGGGGAACTCGTCGCAGACCCAAGCGCGCTTTACAGGCAGTTTCTGCCAAAATATCAGCGACTGGTTGCGAATCTGGAGAAAACGGCCCTCGAGAAGCGGATGTCGGTGGATGTCGAGGTTCAGAGCATACTGCCGAGCGGACGCCTTCGTTGGTTTCGATTTACTTCCACGCCGCGAAAATTGGACGACGGGAGTATGGTCTGGGACGGTGTTGAAGTGGATATCACCGACCGTAAGGCGGCCGAGGTAGATCTGGAAGAGCGCATAGCGGAGCGTACGATCGCGTTAAGTCAGGCCAATCAGGAGCTGGAGCAGGAGATCCGGGAACGTGCCAGGGTTCAGCAAGCCCTGGCGGAAAGTGAACGCCGCTTGCTCGAGGCCCAGCGTCTTTCCCATGTCGGCAGCTGGTATCTGGAACTGGATACCGATACGGCCAGTTGGTCCGAAGAATTTTATACGATTGTCGGCATGGATCCAGGCCAACCGGCCCCGGGTTACCAAACCAGCCGGGAATTATTCACGGAAGAAAGTTGGGAGCCGCTCAGCAAAGCAGTAAACGAAACCCTTCAGTCGGGAGCGCCCTACGAAGTGCAAGCGTGCCTGATTCGCGTTGACGGCGAAAAACGCCATGTCATTTGCCGCGGCCAGCTGCAACGGGATGAGGAGGGGAGTCCCAAGGCGCTCTTCGGCACCGTTCAGGATGTTACGGAGTGGAAACAGGCGGAAGAAGAACGTAAGAATCTGGAAGCCCAGGTGCAGTACGCGCAAAAGATGGAAAGCCTTGGGGTGCTCGCGGGGGGCATTGCCCATGATTTTAATAATCTTCTTCAGATCATCCTGGCAAATGTCAATATGATGCAGAAGGTGGTCAACGAAGGCGATGCGGCGACTTCTTTTATTGAAAATATTGAGAAGTCCGTCGTCCGCGCGGCCTCCCTGACAAAACAAATGCTGGCCTACTCCGGCAAGGCCCATATCTCGCCCGAACGGATGGACCTAAACAGTGTTGTCTGCGCAATGACCGACTTGATCAAGTCGTCGGTGTCTAAAAATATCGGGATTCGTATGGAATTGATGCGGGGGGTGCCGTTGATTGAGGGCGATGTCGCACAAATCGGGCAAGTAGTGCTGAACCTTGTGATGAATGCCTGTGAGGCGCTGGACGATAAACACGGCGGAACCGTTATCGTCAAAACCATGGTCCTGTACTGTTCGGATGCTTATCTGCTTGAGAACCGGGCGATGAATACCTGTGCCGAAGGTGATTATGTCTGCCTGGAGGTGGCTGATGCGGGATGTGGCATGGACGAGGAGACGCAGGCCAGGTTGTTTGATCCCTTCTTTTCCACCAAGTTCACGGGAAGGGGCCTCGGCATGGCGTCCGTGTTGGGGATCATGCGCAGCCACAAAGGCTCCATTCTCATTGACAGCAGTCCGGGCAGGGGTACCGTAATCCGCGCGCTCTTTCCCGCGTTGTCCGGTGGGGTTGCCGATGCTCCGGAGGAGGCCGTGCCCGTAATTTTGTCCCCGCCGCCGGAAGATGCCGGAACGATACTTCTTGTGGACGATGAACCTGAAATGGTGGAACTGGGCGCGCTTTCGCTGCGCCAGCTGGGCTACAGCGTATTTACCGCCGGAGATGGCCTGGAAGCCCTGGAGGTGTTTAAGAAGCATCTCGGAGACATAGACTGCGTGCTGCTCGATTTAAGCATGCCCCGTATGGACGGAGCCCAGGCGCTTTCGGAGTTGCGCCGGATCAAGCCGGATGTGCGCGTAGTTCTCATGAGCGGATGGGCGGAGCAGGAACTGGAAACGCAGTTTGCGGACAAACATGTGCAGGGGTTCGTTGAAAAACCCTTCGATATCACCACATTGGCGTCGAAACTGAAAGCGGCCTTACGCTGATTGATTATCCGTTCCAGCACGATTGACGGCCTTGACGTGTTGTAAATGGAATGCGTAAACCTGCTATGATTGGGTTCTGACGGGGCAGGAGGGAACGCAGGGTTTGTCGTCGGGCAAAAGGTCACGACACTTCCCGGGAAAAATATTCGCCAACCGTGCAAGGAGATATTCATGAGCACCAGTCGTCGTTCGTTTCTGAAGCAATTGTCCGTCTTTTCGGCGGCCCCGTTCCTATTGCAGTCGGGCGTCTGGAGCGCCGAGACCAAAGCCAATGACCGCATCACCTTGGGTTTTATTGGTGTGGGCAAGCAGGGACGATACCTTGCGGAGGCCTTTTTGAACCACAAGCGGTGCCAGATACTTGCCGTCTGTGACGTAGACACCACGCGCAGAACCGCCGTGCAAAAACGGGTGAACGAGTTTTATGAAGCTCATCCCGATCGGGGCAGTGCGGACTGCAGTGCGCATATTGATTTCCGTGAAATTATTGAGCGTCAGGATATCGACGCGGTCTGTATCGCCACGCCGGATCATTGGCATGCCATTCCTGTGCTGGCCGCGCTGCGGGCCGGAAAAGACGTGTATTGCGAAAAACCGCTGACCCATAATATCCATGAAGTGATCGCGATTATGGACGCGGTGGACGCGTCCAAACGGGTGCTTCAAACCGGGTCCATGCAGCGGTCCATGAAAGAGTTTCGCGTGGCCTGCGAACTGGTGCGCAACGGTGCCATTGGCAATGTTGACCGCGTGGAATGCAGTTTTGGCCCCCCCGGCATTCCCTGTGATTTGCCGGAGGAGGAAATGGAACCCGGGCTGGACTGGGACATGTGGGTCGGCCCCGCGCCGATGCGCCCGTACAGTTCCGTGTTGAGTCCCCGAGGCATCCATGATCATTTTCCCGACTGGCGCAATTACCGGGAATTCGGCGGCGGCATGGTATGCGACTGGGGCGCCCATCACCTCGATATCGCACAATGGGGGCTCGGCATGGATGACAGCGGCCCCGAGGAAGTGCATCCCCCGGAAGATCCGGAAGCGAAAGACGGGGCGGTGCTCCACTATGCCGGCGGCATCAGGGTCATCCATGGCAACGGTTACGGGGCGCATTTCTTTGGCAGCGACGGCGAAGTGAAGGTCAACCGCGGCAGAATCGAGTTCTGGCGTGACGGGAAAAAAGTTGCCGGTTTCTCTTCCCGTGAAGACGGCGGTTCCCTGGGATCCGTTCTGGAGACGCTGGAGAAGGAGTTCCTCGCCGATGCCAAGGTGAAACTGTATGCGAGCGAAGATCACATCCGAAATTTCCTGGACTGTGTCGAGTCGCGGGAGAAACCCATCACCAGCGAAATCGTCGGCGGGCGCAGCGCGATATGCTGCCATCTGTTAAATCAGGCCTACTACAACCATGAAGTTATCCAATGGAAGCCCGGAGAAATGAGCTTCGCCCTGGGCAGCGGCAAACCGGAATGGCTCACTCGGGACTATCGCGCTCCCTGGAGTGTGTGAACAGGACGGACAGCGGTTTCACGTTGATGACAACGTCGGCATCGTTTTATTACGGTTTCGACGTGCAACGCTAATAGGTGCCCGGCTGGTGCTTCTGGAGATTTCTGCCGGTCGAAAAGATCTATAACCCTTTGCCGGTTATCGTTAACACAGCCAGCGACATCATGCCGAGCCCGACAATAAGATAATCGCCGAGCATTCTTTTTACGCTTGTTTTCACGTCATCATCGCCAGTGCCGCAGCAACCTGCCGCTTCGGGCGGTGTGGAAATGAGGCAGAACGCGAAATCGGCGGCAATCGATCCGGATCCGCTCCTGTAGGCATTCCCGTTTCCGCCTGTTCCGTTCGCCCAGTAAAAGTAGCAGCCGGTCAGTCCCTTGCCATAAACGCTTACCCAGCCGGAAGACAGTTCAACCGGCGCCGCAAAGGTTGCCTCGTAGCGGCGTACTGTTCCGAAGCCCGCATCCGATTCGGTTTCAACATAATCGGGTGAAAGCGTTTCTGAGCTGATCAATGCGCCGGGTTGATTGCCATTGTCCGCGTAAAATCCCACTTCAAAACTTTCCGGGTCACGCACGCAAGTCCCGGCGTTGTAGCCGCCGCCCCACCAGACGATTCCGGTAATCGGCGCGGACACACCTGAAAAATTGTCATAGGAACGAATGGAATCCGCTTCATCACTCCACCCGGGATTGGAGGTGATTGGCGACGGGGGCTGTGAAGAAACGCTGTCTTCCGGACATACCAGGGAAGGGTTGTTCAATTTGGCGGACCGGGGACTGTCGATTATGTCCGCTGTTGCGGTGGCGCCAGTCAACAGGATTACGCCGATGACCACGCTGCATTTGCGCGACCACCCTTGTTTCTTATCTATCGTGTATGTTTTCATCGGGTTACCTCGGTTTGTATTACGCTTTGTTTGTCAAAGACTTGAAAGCGAAACACGCTACTATCGCCACAGGCAACACGTCACACATTACACTTACCAACTGATGTGCACGATCTTCCTGGTTATTGTTTTGTTTATTAAACGCTAAAAGGATTTAAATTACTAAACCTGTGTTTGCAACAGTGGAAAGTCTGAATATATTCCGCTTTCAGAAGAGGAACCGTACTGGTGATAGTGCAAGCGGGGGCTGGAATTCAAAGGCGCACCGCATCTGAATCTCCGTACTGGTCCAGGCGGATATATGCCGGTAGTATTTAATTCGTTTCTTCGATAAACCCGTGGTAGCGGGCCATCCAATAAGGGAGGAGGTAGGCGGCCCCGTCGTCTTCGATGTGTCCGTCATTCCCGCCGTCCGATTCGTAGGGATCGGCATTCCATTTCGCGAAGCAGCGTTCATCCGCAGGAAGCGCCTGGGTCAGCACGGGCCGGCTGAAGCGATTGGGCAGTGGAGAGAATGAAACGTCCTTGCGATGGCTATTCTCCGCACGGTAGAGACGCCGGTCGGTGGGTATTTCCCTCAGGTTCTCGACCGCGCCGGGGATGTCCGCGCCAGCGGGATCCACTGTGGCATACACAAAGGTGTAGAAGCTCGGCTTTTCCGGCTTGACCACGGCGTAGTGGCGGCTTACACCGGCCGCCAGCGCCCTGCGCACACGGGGATCTTTCTCCAACTGCAGGATGGGGTACCATGCCACAAATCCGAGCTGGTCATCACTGTGGTTGTTTTCATCGGGAAAACACTTTTTGGCAAGGAGGATATTGCTTAGATAATGGTGTTCCACAATGAGTTTACGGAAATGCTCCTCGTATCGTTCGTCCCCGGTGATGTGATGGGCTACCTTAAGAAAAGACAGTATCTGGAGTGCGTTCAAGCCAGATTCGACATAGTTCAGGGGGTTGTCATTCAGGGCTTCCGGGTTCCAGAATCCCCACCGGGTGCGCTTGCCATCCCAATCGATGAGTTGATAGTTGTTGTCGACCAGGTAGTCCGTGAGGGCGCGGGTCTGTTTCTCGATCAAAGAACGCTCCGACGCATCCGCTTGCGCGATGTGTTCAAAATAGGTGTAGAACGCTAGGTAGTGCCCGTCTATCTCGTCCGAGGAGGTGTCGCTTTTCCAATACAACGCGCCGTCTGGCGTAGGCCGCCATTGCTCGCTCTTGGTTTTGCCGATTTCCGGGGGAACCACGCTTCGCGCGACCAGGCCCGGTGTCCCCGAGGCATTCTGGAGCATATAGAGGGCGTGCATGCTTTCCCGCGCCGATTCCCTGGCGGCGGGATCGCCGGTGGCGCCGTAACACAGCGATAGGGCCGCCACGTGATAGGCCGTCCAGAGGCCGTCATTGTCCTTGTCCGGAATCGTGTGGGAGGTGGGGTTCTCCGCATTGTCCAAGACACAGTCCGCGACCAGGCCAAGGCGACGGTGTCGCTCGTTGACACGTTTTTCGATGGTGTTGGCCTTTTCAAGCAGCGTAGTGGAAACCAAATCCAGTCTGCCGGGGCCCGCGTCTGTAAGGAAATATACGGGGGAGCCTTCCGGCGCGATGGCGATTGATTTCACATGGTCCCCGGGCAGATACCTTTTCCCGGCGCGATAGAACCATTGCCGCCCCTCCGCGTAGGGTTGGTACAGGATGGCGCCCCGCGATGTTCCTATCCAAATCCGGTCGGCCCCGTCAACGGCGAGGGCGGTAACATCCTCGACGGGTAGCCCCTGTTGCCCCTGAATATGGGACCAGGCGCCGTCGGCTTTGCGCAGGCTCAGGCCGAGGGGAGTGCCCACCCATAAAGTGCCCCTTGAATCCGTTGCCAGCCCGGTGATGCGCGTGGCCAGGGGACCGTCCTCCCCGTAGACTTCGTGACGGGATATTCCCGTTTCGGTCCGATAATACAGTCCTTCCGAAGTGCCGAGCCAGGTGATGTCGCTTTGAACGGCTGAGGCCGTGACTGCTTTCCCGTCAACGGATTCCGCGGCGCGCTGCTCAAAAACCAACGTGCCGTTGTCAACGCGGATGACCTCCGCATCGACCCATTCCGTCCCGGTTTCCATCTTACCCCGGACGTGTTCGGGGAAAGAAGCGGTTTGGAAAGGCGTGACTTTACCTGGTGCGGGAAAGAACGGCGCTGTCACGTTGAACAAAGTGAAGTCCTCGGGCAGCCATGAGTTTTCCGCGAAGAGGGGCGTCTGAATGATACATAGTCCGGCAAAAATGAAACTGAAAAAGTTGCGCATGGGTTCGTTCCTCCATGATAACTGGACTGATTCAGGCGTAAAATGGATTCACTAATTCTGACTTTGGCAAGAATATGCAATAGATTCGCTCCCTTAGTTTGACGCTTTGAAGAAGAGCGGGCCGGGGTGTATTCTCTTTCGGATAACGGCGGGAGTCGCATGTGCCGGTTCCTGCTTCGGTTTCTTGAATTCCGATGGGTATTATTTCTGTTCTCCCGCTGCATGGGCAGGAAAGGAACTTTTTATGAAACGCTTGATGGTTGTTGGAATGGTGTTATTATTTGCCGCTGCCCCGGCTTTTGTACAGGAAATGCACGCGGCACCAGATTTCTTTCCTGTGGTGACCCAGTTTTCCCCGGTTCCTTTTGGTTCCGGGTGGAAGGGTGAGGAGGGGCCACTCAGCGAGGAGGTACTCCACGCCACGATTGACAATATCCGTGAACACGGATTTACCGGCCTGGAACTGCCGATACACCGTCCGCCGGAAGAAGAGGCGATCCTTCTGGAGTATGCCCGGTCCAAGGGAATGATATTCAGTTATCATGCGGGGGCATTGGAGGGCTTCGGCCGCACGGATCCGCCCAATCCCTGCGTGTATACGCCGGAGTACGCGGAAGCGGCGCGCGCCCGGGTGGCCGCCGCGCTGGAATCCCTGAAGGCTGTGCCCAACCTGTACAATGTGTTCACCTACCAGGATGAGCCCTTTCACTGGGGGCCGCAGTCTTTCGGATTCGGGGAAGCGGCAAAGGCTGAATTCCGAGAACGCTATGGTTATGAACTTCCCGCGGATGTGAACGCTATCCGCGGTAATCCGCAACAATGGCTGGATGTCATTAATTTCCAGTCAGGCCAATTCCCCGACGGCTGGCGCCAAGTGTACGGCATCCTCAAGGAAATGCATCCCGGGTTCAAGGTCACCATGACCCATGACAGCCATAATACCTTTGGGGCGGGCTGCACCTCCCATTCGGAGCTGGCCATAGATGACGTGTTTCATTGGGGCGGTGATTTTGCGGACCTTTTTGTTTTCGACATTTATCCCTATATGATGTTTGATTTTCGCTTTGGCCGGCCGTCACAGCTTCCGATGCCGCGCATCAGCCAGACCCATTATGCGTTCGCGCAGATGCGCGCGTTGACCCGGGCCGTTAAAAAGGACCTGGGCTTCTGGGTGGGCACCTACAATCCTGCCTGGTTTGGCGCCTTTCTGTGTCCCGAACTTGCCGCCATGCACTGGAGTGAACGGGAGATGAGCATGACGGCGGTCGCCCAGGGCGCCAACTATCTCCTTACGGGTTACAAAATTCCCGTGGACGCGGGCCATTGGGAAAGCTTCGGCGCGGGGCTGCGCCTGATGCAGAAAACCGGCGGCAGGCTGTTGAACATGCCCAAGGTGCAGGCAAAGGCTTGCATGCTCTTTCCCCGAACCCAGTACATTCAACTCCAGAAGGAGTATTTCAATGTCGGCCTTTCGTTTGAACTGTTTTTGCGGGCCTTCGGCGAATTGGATATCCTGCACGAGGACCAGGTTGTTGATGAAACCTTGGAGGGGTATGATCTGCTGGTCCTGTTCGACGTAAATCTGCTCCCGGCGGCCGTGATGGCGCGTATCGCCCGGTTTGTCCGGAACGGGGGTGTCGTTATCGCGGATTGCGTTCCGCACCTGAATGAAGTAAAAGAACCGGCCGCCATGCTTGAAGAGGTCTTCGGTGTGAGCGGCATGAATGCGGACCGTATCGCCCGATACGGCCATTGGGTGCCCTATAAGACCCAGCTGCCCGCGTGGGCGAACAGGCCGGAAAATCCCCCGGATGAGACTGTTTTTTCGGCGGATGCAGTAAACGCTACCGTTCTGGATGTCGCGCTGGACCTGAAACTGGTCAGTCCCCGTCCTTGCACGGTGACCACCGCGGAAGTGTTGGCCCAATCCGCGGATGGCGTGCCGGTGGTCCTGCGCGGCAAGGCGGGAAAGGGGCAGGTCTTCCTGCTCGGGTTCTGCCTGCAGGACACCTTTTTCCAGACGTATGAAGAGAACAAGGATGCCGCGCGGGCGCAACTGGTCAGCCTGTTGCGCGTAATGACCGAATCGACCGGCGTGCGGCCTCACGTGCGCTCGTTTAATTCCGACATCGAAGCGTCGGTGCGCGCCAATGATCACGAGGCGATTCTTTTCCTCATCAACCATGAGGCCGCTGACCCTGTAGTCACGGTGGAACTGCGAGAACTTCCCTTTGAAATAAAAAACGTCATCGACTTTGAAGACGGCCGGCCGGTATCGTTTGTCAGGGAAAAAGAAACAATACGCCTGGAACTGTCCGTGCCCCTTGGCGAAGTGCGCCTCCTTCATCTGCTTCCGGGGGAAATGCCCGGAGCATTGTGATAACTGTCGGTGTCTGGTGTTGAGGCGCGTCTGTTCCGGCGTGTTGTGGGCTGGCGGCACGGCAACGATTTATGTAACGTTTTAACCGTCTGATGTGAACCATCACCTTGTTATTACATAAGGACTAAAAAGGAATTGAATAACCGTTTCATCGCCGATATGGAGTGCGCAAGTCATACTTGCGCTTTCGTTTTCTTGTCCACGTAGTCCGTGAGTATAATCTGTCAACCTAAAGGTTAAGGTACTGCGAAAGTCAAAGCGCAAGTAGGACTTGCGCACTCCAAAAAAGCGGTTTACGATCGCCACAAATGCAATTACTGCAGACGGCTAAACTGTTACCGATTATTTTATTGCGGACAGCGATCCGAAGCGGCTTCGGACAATGCATGAGGGGAAAGGCCCGCTCAAGGAAGGCGCCAATAAACAAAGGCCGGAACGTTTGCCGTTCCGGCCTTTTCGAGAAGTCAATTAAAATGGGGGCTATTAATAGCGCCGCCGTCCGCCGCCGCCGCCGCCGTAACCGCCGCCGCCGCGGCTGTCGGAACGGGGCTTGCTCTCACGGGGACGCGCCTCGTTAACCGTGATCGTACGGCCCTGGAGTTCGGTGCCGTTCAACGCTTCGATGGCTTTCTTCGACGCGTCGTCCTCGGTCATTTCAACGAAGCCGAAGCCCTTGGAGCGTCCGGAATCACGGTCCGTAATCACGTCCGCGGACGCGACTTCGCCGTATTTCTCACAGATTTCCCGGAGGTCTTCACTCGTTGTGCTGTAAGCGAGGTTTCCTACATAGATCTTCATACTCAATCATCCTTACTTGCCATGGCATGCTAAAAATCGAGAGTATGTCCATGGCAGTAGAATACTTCGATACGCGTCTCCTGTGAGACGACAAAAAACGTGATAAAACTGGGGGCAGCCTGTCAGAGACGGGGAGGGTTCCCCTCAGGGCTGCATTTTGAAACGTGCATTAGCGGAAGGCCAACGTTGAGTAGGGCCGCGTTTACGGCGTAGCACGATGGACACCAGAAAGGCATGATACAAAATCTTTTAGAACTCCGCGTTATCCCATCAGTTCGATCATATGGGATAACATT
>JAAYBJ010000023.1 GCA_012730105.1 Candidatus Hydrogenedentota bacterium | reverse complement strand
ACCGCGAAAAACCGGAATGACGCGTTGTTTTTGGGTCTTTGAGACAAATCAAAACATGACATTCTTCTCGGTTACCTATACGTAAAACAGAACTCATAATTAATTGTCAGCGAAATGGCCTTAAGCGTCTAATCTGAGGCTGGGACACGGCTTCTAGTTATTCAGCGGTACAGTAGTACACATATCAATAAGGTATCTGATATCATGAACTATTTTTGGCAAAGAGTTAACCATTGATGGGCAAACTTATGATGCCTTCAAAGACTTCAATGAATGTAAGATATGTTTATGAGATTTGAGCGCAGTTTTTTAAATCTAAATAGCACCCTTAGAATTCTGGCAGTAGTGGTTCTGTCAGCACTCTCATATTTTATTGACCCGAACTGGTTGACGGTAGGCATGACAATACTTCTGGGGGGCTTGTCTTCACGATTTGTTCTGTACTGTCAAGCAGTGCTTGCATTGGCGTTTGTCATGTCAGGCAGTGTGATCTCCATTTTCTTTCCTGCCTTTCTCGATTTTCAGGGAATACTGTATCATGTTCTTCTGGCCAGCGTTTATCTTGTCTTCTATTTCATCAGACAACCTCTGTTCATTTCCGTTTACCGTCGCGATAGTTTTAACACGTTCCTGGCCTTGGCACTCTCTATCCTTGCGGTATGCGTGGCATTTTTCAGTTTATCCCGTAACTATCCCCTCTCCTATTCAGGTTGGGCGGTTGCACTACTTGTATTTGCCCAACACTTTAAACGAAACAATCTCTTGCGTTTAATAAAATCCGCGCCGGGCGTCCTGTTTTCGCTGATAATCATGTTTGCGATTCTGGAAACAGGTTCACATCTCCTTATGCCGACAGGAAGCAAGCCCGGGGAGTTATGTGTCACCGACAAGGACGCTATTTTTACCCTTTGTCCCGGCGGCAAGGGTGTCTATTATTATAAAGACAATTCACAAACTGTTACTGAATGGGGGGACACCATATCTTCACAAGGCATTAGAGACCGCGAATACGGCCCAAAAGAACCCGATGAATTCAGGATTGTCACGCTGGGCGATTCCTATACCATGGGCCACTGCCTGAAACGTGAGGATACATTCCAACGCGAACTTGAAAGACTGCTTAACCAGGGAAAAGCGGCCAAACGCATTACGGTAATCAACTGCGGCGTTGGCGGTTATGCCCCTTGGCAGGAAAGGGTCTTTCTTCAGAAACGCGGTTTTGGATTTGACCCGGACATGGTAGTGCTACAAATTTTCCCGGCGAACGACGTCTCCGGTTCATACACAAAGGAGGGGAAATATCTTCATACCTTTGACATGGGCTGGGAATTGAAGCTAATTGATTTCCGTCGCCAGCAGGAGTTTCCTTTTTATCTGGAACGCTGGTGCCAAAGGCACTCCAATCTCTACCGATTTTTGTGTTCTGAGTACGGGCAGGAGGGATTCCTGAGAGATGTCGCGTTGCAGTTTCGTTTGATCCCCCGGATTTACTATGCACCTCCGGTAATCAAATGTTCCAGGGAGGGAAAATATGAGACCTGTCTTCAAGAATGGTATCCCGAATTACAAGAGGCTTGGAATATTTTCAGGGAAAGTATTCGCGGTATTCAAAATGATTGTGAACAACACAGAATTAAGCTTGCGGTTTTCGCGCACAGAGACTATCCATCGCTAAAACAAACTTTTTGGGAGGATCTAAACAGGGATTTCCCGGACTCGCCCTACGAGGCAAATAAAGACATTCGCCTCATTGAGGAAATGTTGCGTGAATTCAACATTCCGTATATTGACGTGCATAAATCTTTCATGGCTTATCCTGTTCCGGAAGATTTATATTATATTTACGACGGTCATTTCACACCTCAAGGCGCCAAGGTTCTGGCGGGATGCCTTTATAATTTCCTGATGACCGCTGTTTTCAATCCTGAATAAAAGCAACTTACCGTGAACTGTTTGATTCACCTACCGGCAAGCCTTTAAAATGACACGCTTATCGGTATACGGGGAAATAGCCGGCAGCATTACAGTAAAAGGTCGTGTTATTCCCCTTTCATAAGAATCTCAACGACAAGGATGCCCATGAACATATTGGGAGTATCGGCGTTCTACCATGACAGTGCGGCGGCATTGCTTCGCGACGGCGACATCCTTGCCGCGGCGCAGGAAGAGCGCTTTTCACGCAAGAAACACGACCCCCGTTTTCCCGGGCATGCTGTGGAGTACTGTCTTCGGGAGGGCGGCATTACCATAGACCAAGTGGATTATGTCGCCTTTTACGACAAGCCGCTCATCAAGTTTGAACGGCTGCTGATGACCTACCTGGCGTCTTCGCCCCACGGCTACCTGTCGTTTTTGTCCCAGATGCCGTCCTGGCTCAAAGAGAAGTTGTTCGTGCGGAATACCATCCGCAAGCAGCTTGGCTACCAGGGCAATATTCTTTTTTCCACCCATCATCTGTCGCATGCGGCCGCCGCTTTCTTCCCCAGTCCCTTCGAAGAAGCCGCCTTCATCACCGTGGACGGCGTCGGGGAATGGGCGACCACCACCTACGGCATCGGCCGTGATACCAAGGTAAAGATCCTCAAAGAGATCAATTTCCCCCACTCGTTGGGACTGCTCTATTCGGCGTTCACCTATTTCACCGGCTTCAAGGTCAACAGCGGCGAATACAAACTGATGGGCCTTGCGCCCTACGGGGAACCCCGCTTTGTGGACATCATCAAGCGGGAGTTGATTGACATCCGGGATGACGGTTCGTTCCGGTTAAATATGCGTTACTTCGATTACTGCGCCGGTTTGCGCATGACCAACCGCCGCTTCGCCGACTTGTTTGGCGGCCCGGAACGCACGGCGGAGACGAAAATTACCCAGCGCGAGATGGACCTGGCGAGCAGCATCCAGGTAGTGACCGAAGAAGTAATGTTGAAAATGGCCCGGCACGTCCAACGGGAGACGGGCATGAAAAAACTCGTCCTCGCGGGCGGTGTGGCGTTGAACTGCGTCGCCAACGGCAAGGTACTGCGTGATAGCCCCTTTGAGGACATCTGGATTCAGCCCTGCGCGGGTGACGGCGGCAACGCACTGGGCGCGGCTTTATTCGCGTGGCACCAGTTGCTCGGCAACCCGCGGACGGTCACGCCCCGGATTCAGAAAGCCTCTTATTTAGGGCCTTCCTATTCCGACGATGAAATCCAGTCCTTTCTTGATGCACGGAAGATTCCCTACCGGAAGCTGTCCAGGGAGAAACTGCCCGAAGTGGTGGCCGATCTGCTCAGCAGCGAGAAAGTGGTCGGCTGGCACCAGGGCCGCATGGAATACGGCCCCCGCGCCCTGGGCGCGCGCAGCATCCTGGGCGATCCCCGTTCGCGGGACATGCAGACCGTGCTAAACCTGAAAATCAAGTTCCGTGAATCCTTCCGCCCCTTCGCGCCCACTGTGCTGGCGGAACACGCCGATGAGTGTTTCGACCTGCGCGGCGCGGAAAGCCCTTACATGCTTCTGGTCGCCGATGTGCGCAAGGACCGGCTTCGAGACCTTTCCGAAGAGGAAAAACGCGCGCTAGGTTTTGACAAGTTGCGCGTACCCCGGTCCGATCTGCCCGCCATCACGCATGTGGACAATTCGGCGCGGATACAGACGGTCACACGCGAAGATCACCCCCTGTACCACGATATGATAGAGGCGTTTTATAAAAAGACGGGGTGCCCCGTCATCATCAATACCTCCTTCAACGTGCGCGGCGAGCCCATCGTCTGCACCCCCGAGGAAGCCTACACCTGCTTCATGCGCACCCGCATGGACTACCTGTGCATGGGTTCGTTCCTGCTCGACAAGACCGAACAGGAACCGTGGGCCGAAGAAAAGGACTGGCGGCAGGAATTCGAACTGGATTAAAACCATCCGGGAACACACCACATGCTCGACATAGACACTTCAAGCAGAACGGAACAGCGCAAGTTCGGGCTCGTCATGGCGGCGGCCTTCGCCGTCCTGGGCCTGTTGCGCGCCGCCATCCGTTTTTTGCTTCACGGAACCTTCGCGAACCCCTTCTGGTTCTTTGTGATCGCCCTTCCCTTCCTTGTGCTGGGAGCGTTCTGGCCGAAGGGCCTCAAGCCCGTATTCGTGGTGTGGATCAAGTTCGCCCTGGTCCTGAACTGGATCGTCACCCACGTGTTGCTCACGGTCATGTATTTTCTGATCATTCTTCCCATGGGCCTGGCTATGCGCCTGTTCAGCGAAGACCCCCTTAAGCGCCGCTGGCTTTCGGCGCCCGAAAGTTACTGGGAAGAACCTGAAGAACAACCAGAGGAATTCGAGCGGTACCGGAACCAGTTCTGAAGCAAGGTGGGATTGTTCAGATTACAGTACACGCCACAGTCTTTTTGTGGACTTTGTGGACCCGGTGGACGCCGTGGACAGGAAGAGAAGGTGGATTGGGGCCGAGGAGGGGTTAGCGGTCCTTGGAATGCAGGATGTACCGCAGTTTGGCTTTCACTTCGACACCTCTTCACCATCGTAAGCCAAAGGAATGGCATTGTTTCCCGGTTGGTTCCGCTATTCCAAGCGGAACACATCCACCC
Organism: Candidatus Hydrogenedentota bacterium; assembly: GCA_012730105.1. GTDB lineage: Bacteria > Hydrogenedentota > Hydrogenedentia > Hydrogenedentales > CAITNO01 > JAAYBJ01. Next base: position 17,689 of record JAAYBJ010000023.1, on the reverse strand, counting down.
AGGCGCGGCGTTTCCAGCTTTCCATGCCCAGTTCCGCCAACTGCACCCCTTTCGCACCCTCGAGCAGGTTCCACCGGAAGGGGGTATCCAGCACCAGGTGCTTTAAGAACAACTCCCACTCCGCTTTAAAGGCGTTGCAGTAGCTTCCCTCCGCCTGCACCGGCGTCCATGCCTGCTGATATTCAATAGCCTGGCCCAGGTCCGGATTCCACACATACCTCGGCGTCGCGGATGCGGGCTGCGTCCAGCAGTGCGTAAGCCCGGCCACCGCCGACCCCTTTTCGCCGTCCACGTGCAAGGTCAACAGGTCATCCCTGCGCACCCGGGTCGCCCAAGAGGAATTGAACTGGCAAACCACCCCTGTCTCCGTTTCCATGGTGGCATAGGCCGCGTCATCCGTGTCCACCTCGAAGGGGTTCCCGGCCTCGTCCCAGCGTTTCCCGATGTGCGTGGCGCCAAGACAGCTGATGCCGGAGACTTGACCGAAGAGGTTGTCAATCACATAGCGCCAGTGACACAGCATGTCCACCATGATACCGCCGCCCTGCTCCTTGCGGTAATTCCAGGGCGGCCGCTGCATGGGTGCTTCACTGCCGTCGAAGACCCAGTAACCGAATTCGCCGCGCACGGACAGGATGGGTCCAAAAAAGTCCGCGTCGATAAGGCGCTTCAGTTTGAGCAGCCCGGGCAGCCAGAGTTTGTCCTGCACCACGCCGTGCTTGACGCCCGCCGACCGCGCGAGCAGATACAGTTCCAAAGCGTCGCGGGTGGTAGTGGCCGTGGGTTTTTCACAGTAGATGTGTTTCCCGGCGGCAATGGCCTTTTTGACGGCAATGGCGCGCATCAAAGTCGTCTGCGCGTCAAAGTAGATCGGGTATTTCGCGTCTCCCAGCAGGGCGTCCAAATCTGTGGACCACGGCAGATCCCCGAATTGCCGCGCCAGCGCTTCGAGTTTCTCCGGGTTCCGTCCGGTCAACACCGGTTCCGGCAGGACGCGCCGTCCGTCGGCCAGAGCTACGCCGCCCTCGTTCCGAATTTCCATAATCGAGCGTTGCAGGTGCTGGTTGGCGCCCATCCGGCCCGTAACCCCGTTCATAATAATGCCAAGCGTAATAGTATCCATGTGCAAATACCTCTTCCACCACGATTTCCCACGCCACACGCCACGACGGGAACGCGCTCAGCGCGGCATACCATACCAACAAAAACTCCTGTCGCCCGGGGCGTCTTTCACGGCCAGCAGCGCCGCTTCAACGGCGCCCGGCCCGCCCAGGGCGGCAAGTTGCTCATAAAACACCTTAAAGAACTGCTCCCGATGGGAGGTGTCCATTCCCGGAGAAGCCACGAGTATAGATGCCGCGCCGGCGTACTGGAGCAGTCCCGTGGCGGCCATCACGACATCCGGTCGCAGAACCGCATCCTCCGAAATCTTCGACCAGTCCAAAACGACCAATAGGGCGGGCAGTTTCATGCCGAGCAGCCGCGCGAGGGGCAGTCGACGGTTCTCGGCGCCGTCGCCAAAGACCAGTTCGCACAGCATCGCGTCCGGCGGCGACTGTTCCAGAACACAGCCGAGATGCAGGACTTCATCCGGCTGCACATCACTTACAATCCGGGGCAGGTCCAGCGTTTCGCCCGCGAGACAGGCCGCCGCAAGCGCGTCACTACCGCTGCACAAGCCGTCGGCCATACCTTCACGCCCCATGACATACCGTAATTTGGAGAACGTGTTTACAGATTGTTCCCCGATTTTCACCAGGGATCCCGCCGTGTTGGCGTACACCGCACCTTCCAAGCCTTCAAAAAGATTAAAACACAGACCATACAGGTTTTCGTCGCGTACAATCACCACCCTTTTAGCGTGCGCTTCCAACAAGGCCGGCGCCACCAGGACTTCCCGCAGACCGGCCGCGGCTTCAGCGGTGTTGGCGTCGCGCAGGGTGTCCACGGAAGCGCGGATTTCCTTTTCTCCCGGTTCCAGCAGTGTCCCGCGCACGCTATCCGAGCCGACACGCAGCGCAATACCGCCCCATACGTCAAAGAGATACCCCATCAGGACCGCATCGCCACCCAGGACGGCTTGTGTTTGCTCCAGGGAGGCCGGCGCGGGAAGGGGCCTGTCCGGGGTTGCGGAGGAGCGGAATAAAACACCCTTCTTCAGCCACTGCAGCCGGGCGGTATCCTCCGCCACACGTTGTTCCAGGCGCGCGGCCTCCTCCTGGTCGCCCGCCTCGCGCACCTTGGCAAGGCGCGCTTCGAGCATGGGGATGCGCCGCACAACAACACTCTCCTCGCTCGCGGCGTCGGTGCGCATCGCATCATCCACGACATTAGCGCCCAGGAGATTTTGGAAGTGCCGGGTATGGTAGGCCTCCATCACGGCAAAAGCCTCGTCCGCGCGCTCCCGGGCGACGCAGGCCCGGGCCTTCGCCACAGCAATCTGCCGCAGCACCTGCTCGCCCGCGCCACGATTGAACGCGTCAACATCCACGAACTTCCGCGATTCCTCGGCCGCCGCGGCCGCCTTTTCGGCCATCTTAAGTGATTCCTCCAGATGCTCCTGCCGGAAGTACACTTGGGCGAGATCCAGATACACTTCCACGATGCGCTGCTTGTCGCTGAGATACTTCGACTGCTCAAAATACGGGAGGGCAATCTCCAGTAAAACCCGCGCCCCGGCATAATCCTCTTCGTGAAGCCTGCACCGGGCCTCGCCATAGACCGCTTCCGCAGTGGAATACTCATTCGCCGGCCCCTGCCAGGGGACCTCTTTCAGATTCACCTGCCGCAACGCCGCGACAGCAGGGTCCTCCGGCGGCAGCAGGCGGATCCAGGTTTCCAGAAGGCGGCCCTGCACATACCGCTGATAGACGACATCCTCCGTTTCAATGGCAAGGTCGAGGGCCTTCTTCCAATGAGCGACCGAATGTTCCAAATGAATCTGGACATCCCGGGGGTCACGATCGGCCTTGAGACGCCAGGCGATCGCAAGGTACTGCTCATAACGCATGGCCTCAGGCAGCGCGGCAGCCTGTCTGGCCAATTCCAGCGCCTGTTTCAGGTAATCAATGGCCGCATCTGGATCCTCGATATACAGGTACTGTACGCCCAATTCCTGGTACACCCAGATCAGCCGGCCCAGAGCCTCCCGCTCATCAGGCTCATAGGGGGGAGCGACATCCAGGGCGTTCACGTATTCCTCGATCTGGCGGCGCACCCGCCGCATTTCCTGGTGCCGTTTTGAGAAAGCCAGGTGCTGGTCAAAATTCTCCCAGGATGGGGTGCGATCGAGCAGAACCGTTGTATATTTTACATAGTCCTGCAACTGGGTACGGGTGTCATCCGGAGCGAGATCGCGGGCGCGTTCCATACTCTTCAGCGCCTCGGCATACCTGCCCAGCAGTCGCTGCGTGTCAGAAAGCCACCACCAGTAATAATAGTCGTCCGTTTTTTCCGCCACCACGGATTCCAGCGTGGCCAGCGCCAGTTCATAGGCGCCGGTTTCCTTCGCCGAAAAGCCCAACCGTCCCGCCACTTCGATATCCGCCGGGTCCAGGGCGTAAACCTCTTTCAGGAGGGGCAACGCTTCCGCATAAGCCTCCTTTTCGTAGGCCTCCATGGCCGCCTTTCGGATGGCCGCCACATCATTATCGGCAGCGACGGGCAAGGATTCTCCCTCGGGCGCGGCGGCGAATGTCGTCGTGATGAAAAGGAGACACCATGATGCGACGAACAACGCGGATAGGCATAAAACGCGCAGGGAGCTTCGGGAAGGAGGATACATGGAACTTTCCTTATGGTATGGAATGATCGTGCACTGGAAGCATACACGGAAGCACGGCCGCAATTAAAGAAATACCGGCAAGCCTTGCCCGCCACAGATTGGCGCCGGGAAAGGGCCCGGAACCGCCTCCAGTTGATTTTGCCCCGGAGAATAGGCCATAACAATGGATGAAACGCGGTTTGCGCCGCCCGGCATGAACCGCGTTCCGAACCGTTTCCGCGGCGTGCCGTGTGTACGGCAGGCACCGCAACGACGAAGGACAGCAGCATGGCCCAGGCGCCCGAATTTTCCATAGTGATTTCCTGCCATTTCGAGGAAAACAGCATCGAAGAATTTCACGGGCGGCTCGCGGACGCCCTCGAAAAGTTGGGCCGCCCTTATGAAATCATCCTGGTCAACGACGGCAGCACGGACGGCACCTGGGAAAAAATCAAGGCTCTCTTTGAAAAGGACCCGCATGTCCGGGTCATCCTGGACCTGTTCAAGAACGCGGGGCAGCAGGCCGCCGTAACGGCAGGCATGGCGGAAGCGCGCGGCCGCGCCTGGATTCTCATGGACAGCGACCTGCAACTCGATCCGGGTGAACTGCCGCTGCTAATTGCGGAATACGACAAGGGGTTCGACCTCGTCAGCGGCTACCGCAAGAACCGCAAGGATTCGATGTGGCGCATCCTGCCGTCGCGGCTGGCCAACAGGATCATGCGCCGCGCCTCGGACAGCACGCTGCGCGATTTCGGCTGCACATTTAAAATATACAATGCGAATTTGTTGCGCGCGTTTCATTTCGGGCCCTACCAGATCTTCAGCAATGTGGATGTCATCGCGCGGCTGAATCGTTACACCGAAGTGCCCATCACCCATCACCCCCGCAAGTACGGCCGGTCCGGGTGGACCTTCCGGAAGCTGTGGCAGTACAACATGGACAACCTGGTCAAACTGTCCCAGCGCCCCTTTCAAGTGCTGGCCGGATTCTGCTTCTTCGGCGGCATCCTCTTCGCGCTGCGCATCCTGCTCGCCTTCTTTTCGGCCGGCGGTATCATGAACGAGGTGACCCCCGGCCTGATTCTCAACACGGTCTTTTTCTTCGCCCTGATCACGCTGGCCGCCATTGCCCTGGTCGGCGAATTGGTCATCCGCAATTTCCTGACCCTGCAGCATTGCCCGGCCTATGTAGTCCGCGAGAGACACTCACGCGACACGGAAGCGTCGCCCGCCAACGGAAGCGACTGACAAGGTGATTTCCTCCCTGCTGCACAAGACAAAACGCGCGGCGCTCTGGCTGCTTATCCTGCTCGCGTGCCTGCTCGCCCAGTTGGGCCTACTCGAAGGCACGCTACGTTGGAAAGGTTATGGCGAACCTACAAGGTTCCTGCTACGCAAGGAAATCAACGACACGGCGTATTACGTGCCCAACCGCGCCTTCTACCAGCAGTTCACGGCGCTGCCCCTAGACCGGATCATGACCTGGGATAACCTGGATTTCCAGGTGCCGGAAACCAAGGCGCCCGGCGTCCGCCGCGTTTTCGTGTTCGGCAGTTCGGCCATCTATGGCACGCGCGCCGCCGCAAGGATCCTCGAGGTTCTGCTGGATGCGCACTGCCCGGATGTTGACTGGGAGGTTTACAACACGGCCTGTCCCGGAATGAACTCCCATGTCATGCGGACCGCCGCAGCCGCCTGTGCCGCACTAGAGCCGGACGTATACCTGGTGTACATGGGCAACAATGAGGCCGTAGGCCCCTTCGGCCCGACCACCGCACTGGGGCGGTTGGGTCCGCTGTGGCGCCCCGGCGTCATCCGATTCCTGATCTGGCTGAACGGCCTGCGCGTGTCCCAGCTGTTCCGCGCCAACAGCGCCATGGTATCCCTGAATCTCCCCGACACCGACGCGCTCATGGGCATGATGCCCAGCATGACCGACCACCACCGCGCCCTGGTCCACTACGCCGACAACCTGGAAGCCATCTGCAATGCGGCCGAAAAATCAGGCGCGCAGGCGGTCCTCTGCACCCTATCGAGCAACAAACGGTTCATGGGGACCGTACACGCCGAGGAACCGGACTTCAACGGACTCAGCATCAACGGCATCGTCCGCGATCTCGCTACGCAATTGCCCTTTGCCCGGCTTGCGGATGTGGACACTACCCTGCGGGAACACAGCGAGGACGGCCTGCCCGGATATGAGTATTTTTACGACAATGTCCATTTCAATTTCGATGGCAACTACCTGGCCGCGGGAACCATGATGCACGCCGTCCTGTCGCTGCCGCACCGGCTCCCGTGCCCCGGAGAGGCGGCGGCGCCACTCATGTCCCGGGACGACTGTGCCCTGCGCCTCGCCTGGACCGATGCCGCGGAGTTCGATCTGCTCGGATGGCAGTTGCAGACCTTTCAGGAGGAGCACACCCGGAAGCGCACCCGGGAACGGTACGAGGCATTACGGGTGCGTCTCGGAGACACCTGGCGAGAACAAATGGCCCAGGATTACCTCGCAGCGCTCGAATACCGGCCGGACGACCTGTATCTGCGCCATGCCTGCTTCAAGGAATTCCTGGATTTGGGACGTTATGACGAAGCCCGAGTCCAGCGGGAGGCACTTACGGCGCGACATCCCGGCGCACGGGTCACCTTGCGCGCGAAGGCGCTACTGGCCGACCGGCAAGGCGATGCGGAATCTGCTGTCGTGGCATACCGGGACTGCCTCGCCGTGTATCCTGACGATCCGCAGGCCTTGAAAGGCCTGGGCGAACTCCTGTATCAGCGGGGCGAAGCCGCCGAAGCACAGAAATGCTATCAGAAATTTCTTCGCTCCAACCCGGACGATGCCTTCGCCTGGTGCCGCATCGGCGAACTGCAGCACATGCAAGGTGACAGTAAAGGCGCCCGGCAGACCTATGAAATGATTATCGAATCAGCGCCAAAACATCCACTGGCTCATCGACTCCTCGACGCACTGCTCGCGGAGACCCTGTCCACGGAGGACCGGTCCGCGTACTGGGACAATGTCATGCGCACCTATCCCGAAGCCGCCGAGCCCAGGGTGTGCCGCGCCCTGCTGTGCCTGGAAGCCGGTGACGGGGCTAACGGCCTGTCATTATTGCGGGAAGCGGCCGCCCTCGCCCCCGATGATCCCGCCGTACAATCCCGTTTCGGCGCGGCCGCCTATGCCCAGTGCGCCTGGGATGAGGCGGAAACGGCCCTGCGCGCCGCCATCCGACTCCAGCCCGCCGACGGGCAACACCGCCTGCTCCTGGTCCAGACCCTGCTGGCCAAAGGCGACCTCCCTGCCGCAACGGAAGCCCATGCGGAATGTGAAGCCCTGGGCATCTCCCTGCCGCCGGAACTTCGTCAGCGGATACTTGCACCGTGATAGGGCCAGTCTGGGTGGACTTTGTGGACTGAGTGGACAACACCTATTCAACGACAGATTTTCTTTGTCCACAAAGTCCACCAGGTCCACAAAGTTCACCGTTTCCTGTGAATTCAACATCAGTTATTTACTTACAGCCGTGGGAAAATTCCATCAGGCGGCCTTGTAATGTAAAATACACCCTATCACAAAACTTTGGTTGAAACATAAAGGATCAATCGCATGAATCACCAGATAAAACGTCGTCATTTTCTGCAGATGACAGGGCTTGGCGCCAGCCTGGCAATGGGTACCGGGGCCTCAACGGCTTTCGGGAACACCGCCGCCCCGGCCGTAGCTGCTTCCATGAAACTCGGCATGGTTACCTACAACATGGGCAAGGACCTGTCCGTAGATGAATTGATCACCCTGTGCAACTCCGCCGGCCTGGCAGGGGTGGAACTGCGCACCACCCACGCCCATGGCGTGGAAGTTACGCTGTCCGCGTCGGAACGCGCCAATGTGCGCAAAAAATTTGAGGACGCGGGCGTGGTGATTGCCGGGCTGGGTTCCGCTTTTGAATACCACTCCGACAACCCCGATGAGATTGAAAAGAACGTGCGCGGCTCCATCGAATACGCGCGGCTTGCCGCGGATGTCGGGGCGCCGGGCATCAAGGTGCGTCCCAACGGCGTGCCGAAAGGCGAAGACCCGGAAATCACGCTGGAGCGCATCGGCAAGGCATGGGGGAAGGTGGCTGCCACGGCCGCCGACATGGGCGTACAAGTCCGGATGGAAGTACACGGTGCGGAACAGACCCGCAGCCTGGCCAATATCCGCAAGATGCTCGATTACGCCGATCATCCCAATGCGTTGGTGTGCTGGAACTCCAACGGCAGCGACATGGACAGTGAGGGAAGCATCCGCTCCAATTTCGAACTGGTCAAGCACGCCATCGGCGAAGTGCACATCACGGAAATCGGGGTGTATCAATATCCCTGGCAGGAACTGTTCTCCCTGCTGCAGGAAATTGGCTATGACGGGTTTTGCCTGGCGGAGATTCCCGAAAATCCGGACCCAAAACGCTTTATGCGCTACTACAGAACCCTCTTTGACCTGTATACCGGCGCCTATCGGTATCCGAATCCCGAGTCGTATCCCCTGGGCTGAGCCCCTGACGGGAAGACCGCAAAAACAGGTCGCTTTCATAGAATAACCAAGGGAAAGGAATCACATGACTACTGGCATTCGCGTGACCGTGTGGAATGAAGGCCTTCATGAAAAGGAACTTCCCCAATGCCGGGAGATTTACCCAAACGGCATGGGCCGGGTAATCGGCGCCTACCTGGAAAAACAGCCGGGAATCGCCTCCGTGCATTGCTCGGAATTGAGCGACCCGGATCAAGGCTTGAGCGACGACATTCTGGAACATACGGATGTCATGACCTGGTGGGGCCACAAGGCGCATGACCAGGTGACGGATGAGAACGCGCGGCGGGTGCAAAAACGCGTGCAACAGGGCATGGGCCTGATCGCGATGCATTCCGGGCACATGTCCAAGCCCTTCATGCTGCTGATGGGGACCGCGTGCAACCTTAAATGGCGCGAGTACGGCGAGCATGGCGAAAAGGAGCGCCTGTGGGTGGTGGACCCGGCCCATCCCATCGCGGATGGCCTTCCGGAATATATCGAGTTGCCGAACACGGAAATGTACGGGGAGCCCTTCGGCATCCCCCGGCCCGATCAACTGGTATTCATCAGCTGGTTTCAGGGCGGCGAAGTATTCCGCAGCGGCTGTTGCTGGCACCGCGAAGCGGGCAAGGTGTTCTATTTCCGGCCGGGACATGAAACCTTCCCCATTTACCATGACGAACTGGTGCTTAAGGTCATCTATAACGCCGTGAAATGGGCCGCACCGACCCGCCTGGCGGGAGGATATACCCAGGGCAACGTGGAACCGCTGGAAGAAATGGACTGAACAGGCCGCACGCAAGGGTCTGGTGGTGACATCCCGTTGCTCCCCGGTTTCGTGGTATGATGCCCACTAAATCTGTATTGTGCGCACGGACATCTCGCTCGTTACCAAATGGAATTTGGGAACGAGCCGGTAAAACTACTGATTAAGGCCGTGGAATCCTAGTCCGGCCGGAGGAGGATATTAAGATGCCCAAGATTGCGATGATTGGCGCGGGAAGCATTGTTTTCTGCAAAACCCTTTTCCTGGACATGGTGGCGACGCCCGCCTTGCGCAACAGCGAATTCCGGTTCATGAGCCGCACCCTGCCGAAAATCGAGCGCATGAAAAAGTTCGCGGATCGTGTCATCAAGGACAACGGCCTGGCGGCCACGACCATGGCGACCCTGGACCGGCGCGAAGCCCTGAAGAATGCCGACTATGTCATCGCCATGCTACAGGTCGGCGGCGTGGACGCCTTTCAGCTGGACTATGAAATTCCCATGAAACACGGGGTGGACCAGTGCATCGGCGACACGCTCGGCCCGGGCGGACTGTTCCGGGCGCTCCGCACCATCCCGGTCATGATGGACCTCGCACGAGACATGCAGGAACTTTGCCCGAACGCCCATCTCCTGAATTACGTGAATCCCATGGCCTCCGTGTGCTGGGCGCTGGGCAAAGTGTCGGGATTGAAATACGTCGGACTGTGCCACGGCGTACAGACCACCCTCGACTTAATCGCGGGTTATGTGGGGGTCCCCAAGGCAGAAATCGACTATCTGGCCGCCGGGATCAACCACATGGGCTGGTTCCTAAAGATGGAGCACAAGGGCAAAGACCTGTACCCCCTGTTCAAGGAAAAATGTGAACTGCCCGAATATTACATCAATGAGAAGGTCCGCATTGAAGTCATGCGTCATTTCGGGTATTTCATGACGGAAAGCACGGGACATTTGTCCGAATACGTGCCCTGGTTCAGAAGCGGGAAGGAAGCGCTGGCGCGCTACTGCGACGAGCCCGCGTTCGGCGGCGAAACCGGCGCCTACCTGAAATGGTGCCGCCTGATTTCGGATAAACTCGAAAACACCGACATGCTCGCCGAAGAGCCGTCCGCCATACCGCCACGCAGCGTGGAGTACTGCTCCTATATCCTGGAAGCCTTGGAAACCGGGAAAATCTTCAAATTCCAGGGGAACCTGCGCAACGACGGCTACATTACCAATCTGCCCGAGGGCTGCTGTGCCGAGGTGCCCGTGTTCGCGGACCGCCTCGGACTCCATCCGGTACGGGTGGGCGCACTGCCCGCCCAACTGGCCGCCCTGAACCAAAGTAATGTGACCGCCCAGGGTCTTACCGTGGAAGCGGCGCTCACCGGGGACCCGGAACTGGTGGTGGCCGCTGCGGCGCTGGATCCGCTCACCAGCGCCTGCCTGACCCTCAAACAGGCACGGGACGTGGCGGCGGAAATGCTCGAGGCGGAAAAACAGTGGCTGCCCCAATTCGCCGGCAAAACCCTGCGCCCCACCCCGCACATTGAAACGCCGCCGGGCACGGCGCATGCCTCCGTGCCGCTCGATCCCGCACTGGCGGTGGTCCACCGTTTCGGTGAACTGGCGGACAAGGCGTCCACCTGAATCCTTTGATAAAACATGCTGAAATAGAAAATACCCCCTGAGGAGAAACGAATCCATGGCATCCTCCCCCTCCGCTTGGAAATGCGTTGTTTGTGGCTACGTGCACCGTGGTGATAATGCCCCTGAAGTGTGCCCCATCTGTGGCGCGCCGACCGAAGAGTTTGAACCCTTTCAGGAGGCGCCCGCCCCTTCAGCATCAACAGCCGGGCAGTGGCGCTGCCTTATCTGCGGCTATGTCCATGACGGGACGGAAGCCCCGGACACCTGCCCGGTCTGCGGCGCCGGCACGGATGAATTTGAAGCCTGCGGGGAAACCGCCGCTCAGGAAGGACACAGCAACGACAGCAGGCGGATTGTCATTATCGGCGGGGGGATTGCGGGCGTAAGCGCGGCGGAGTCGGCCCGCCAGGCGCTTCCAAAGGCCGAAATCCTGCTGCTCGGTGAAGAACCCGGACTTCCTTACTACCGGCTCAACCTGACCCGGCGTCTCGCCGGCGAAATCGGCGAAGAGGCCCTTTCCATTCATCCCCAATCCTGGTACGATGAAAAAAATATCCGCCTCCGCACCGGGGTGAAAGCGCACGCGCTGGACCCGGAACAACACAGCATCACCATCGAAGACGATGAGCGCATCCCCTATGACAAGCTGATCCTGGCCTGCGGGGCACACCCGTTCATCCCCCCCATTCCGGGCGCGAACCTTCCGGGCGTCGGCGCCGTTCGCACTCTGGAAGATGTGCGGGAACTTCTTGACCGGGTGGAAATGAATACACCGGTTATCTGTATCGGCGGCGGGATCCTGGGGCTGGAAACGGCGGGCGCCCTCGCAAAACGCGGCGCCACCATCACTCTACTTGAAGGTTTCGATTATCTGTTGCCTCGGCAACTCAACCGCGACGCCGCCGGAATCCTCGCGGAAAGCGCACGGGCCATGGGAATTACCATCCAGCCCAAATCCGCGACCAAGGCGATTATGGACGACGGCGCCATGAAAACGGTGCTGCTGGAAGACGGCACGCGCCTTTCCGCGTCCCTGGTCACCATCACCACCGGCGTGCGGGCGAACACCCATCTCGCACGGCGCGCGGGATTGTCGGTCAACCAGGGCATTGTGGTGGACGCTCACATGGCCACCTCCCACCCGAATATTTATGCGGCAGGCGATTGCGCCGAGTACGGGGGCGCGGTCGCCGGATTGTGGGAACCCGCCCAGTATCAGGGCGCCATTGCCGGTCACAACGCCGCGGGCGTTTCCGCGGAATTCGGCGGCATCCCGAGGATGAACACCCTGAAGGTGCTGGGTATAAAAATGTTCAGCATGGGCGTTATTCAGCCCGATGACGGCAGTTATAAAGAAATTGTGGAAACGGGTGAAGGCCGATACCGGCGTTTTCTCTTCCGCGACGGTTTTCTTGCCGGCGCAATTCTCGTGGGCGACACGGCCCTTGCGGCCGCGGCAACCCGTGCGGCCCGGGAACACACGGACTGTTCCGCGCTGATGGCGCCGGAAACCACCGTAGAGAACGTATCCGCTTTCCTGTCACGACTATGACGGTACATTTCTTGTTCGTGAAACGCTGTCAAAGGCGTTTCGTATAAGGATGATGCTATGAAATATGCGAAGCTGATGGTATGCCTGTTGTTTGTGGCCTGCGGGGCCCGGGAAGGGGTGCAGCCTGCGGTGGTGAACAAAGACGCCGACGCAGCCGCGGCCGCGAAGCCGGGACCGGACGAGACGGAAACGGCGCGGAAAGCGGCGCTGGAAAAACGGGCGCTCCTGCCGAAGGGCAGCCTGATTGTGGATATTACCAACGTGATCGGACAGCACCTTCCGTCCCGTATCGATCTGTTCAGTTACGATGACGGCGTCACCATTTCTCTGGACGCACCCGAGGGCGTTTTGATATCCGAACAGCCCGTGGGTTCCTACCGCGCCTATGTCAATGTGTTTGAAGAAAGCGTGCCCATCATGGTCGACGTCAAGGATGTGAACATTCAGGCCTCTCAAACCGCGGACCTGGAAGTCAGTCTGCTGGAAGGCTCCGGGGGCATGCTGTCCCTGCGGGGCTTCGATTCCGACGGTGATCTTGCCCTGGACCGCGTGGAACTGGCCATGGGCACGGACCCGTACAATGCCGGCAGCATTCCCGGCCGGGTGGAACGCCTGTATGACACCCGCGTCCTGAACAAAGCGACCCGGTGGTATTGCGGTGAACTGCAGGCCTATTCCTCGGCCGGCACCGGCACGGAAGACGTGGCCTCCCTCGTGAAACGCGCGGAGAAAGCGAACCTGGATTTCCTGGCCATTACGGACAGGAACACCCTGGCGGCGGCGGATGACCCCGCGTACAGGTCCGACCGGCTGGCATGCCTGCCGGCGATGGAGTGGGGCACCAACGAGAAGGGAATTGCTCTCGTGTACGGCCCCCGCACCATGCTGGAGCCCCCGACCTCCGTCATGGCCGCCCAGGCGGAATGCATCCGGGTCCAGGCACAAGGCGGCGCCTGGGCCATTGCGCACCCCGCCTTTCCCGGAAAACCGTGGCAGTGGGGGCTCAGCTTCGTAAACGGCGTCCAGGTATGGTTCCGCGGCTGGCGCGAAGCGCCGCCCATGTCTCTGCAGCACCTGGGCGAAGCGGCCAAGGAACGGAAAGACGGTGAGCTGATCCACTCCATCGCGGCGGCGGCGGCGGCCATCAATTTCGGCGAACTGTCCGCCAACGGACAGGGCAACCTTTTTTATGATTACGAGCTGGTGCGCGGACTCATGGCGGGCATCATCGGCGGCAGCGGCAGCGGCAGCCCCAAGGTACCCCTCGGCCGTCCCCTGACCTACATCCACACCCGCGAGCTGTCCGTGCCGGCACTTTTGGAAGGGCTGCGCCTGGGACGCACCTACGTTTCCAGCGGCCCGGACGGCCCGAAGATTTATTTCGGCGCCGATGTGTTGAGCGACGGCAAAACCGATGTCGGCATTGGCGGCATCATTCCCCTGAACGTGGAGGTTTCGTTTGAAGTTGCCGTGGAAAATGCCCTGGGCATGAAACTGCAGGTCATCGAAAACGGCCGCCCCATTCGCACCATCCCGATCAACTCCAACGACACCGGCGTCCGGTTTAAGCGGATACCCTCCGTAGAGGCGGCGTTCCGGGTGCGGATCATCAAATCCGCGGACCCCAAAGCCAAGGGTTTCGGTCCCCTCGAAATTCTGGCCATCACCAGTCCCATCTACGCCCGCGACATCACGGCCGAGCTGCTCTGGCGCAATCCGAACTTCGATCCCGACAAGTCTTGGGTACGTATACAGAGCAAGGACATGACCGAAATCGACATGGAATCCCCGGAATCCGGGACGGCAAGCCCCCCCTTGAACATCCCGCAAATATAGATCATTACGAATCGGTTCCCGGCTTCAGGCAAGATGCGCGACTTGGATAGGGCCTTGTTTTTAACCACGGAATTCACGGATTTTCACGGAAAAGACAGCAAAACAAAGGCTATGACAAAGATTATGTTCAACCTACATCCTCGTCGCTCAAGGATATGTCTTTTCTGACGCGGCAAGATGCCGCGTCTACATTTTCATCCTTTATGAATCTTTTGAGTGGCTTTCTCTCCTGAAAATCTTTTTCCGTGTCCTTCCGTGAATTCCGTGGTTGACAAAAAGAAAGAACATACCTCGTTTTCATTTCGCCCCGCTGAAATGAAAACCTGCCGCAGGCCCGAAGGCCCGCGGCAGGGACATTGTCGTGAGAAAGGGTAGGATCAGGCGGTGCGATAAGGCGCCTTGAGGCTCCAGCCGTTCTTGTATTCGCGATAGGCCCACTGGTTGGCGATTTCCACCGCTTCGGGCGCACCGCCGACGAATTTCTGGGTCGCATCGTCCCATTCGAGCATGGAGCCGCCGGAAGCAGGCGCCTCATCCGGAAGTTGACCGTCCTTGAAGGCCGCCCCGGAGGCAAAACGCGCGCCGGCCACGTAAGCGCAGGTGCCCATATGGCACACGCGGGTGGTGTTATGCAGCACGTCAATGTTGGAAATCGGTTTCTCGCGGGACTTGAGGCAATCCACGAAGTTCTGCCAGTGCAGTTCATTGAGCTGGCCGCCGGTGACTTTCTTGGCCTCGCAACCGCCGTTGTTCGGGAAGGGGATCACTTCATAGCCGCCCCGGTCCACGCGCAGCAACCCCTTGGTGCCGTAAAACACGATGCCATGGTCGCTCTGGGTGCCTTCGAGGAGCTGCGGGTTCCATACGCGGTTGCTGAAGGTAAGCAGGTAGTCTTCAAACTCCCAGGCCACTTCGAGCGTGTCGGGCGTGGTGCGGTTGTCCTTGATGAGATACTTGCCGCCCTGGGCCGAAATGCGGCGGGGCTGCTTTTGTTCGCCCATGCCCCACAGGGCGATGTCGATCAAGTGCGCGCCCCAGTCGGTGATTTTGCCGCCGGAATATTCGAGGAACCAGCGGAAATTATAGATCCAGCGGTTGGTGTTAAAGGGGCGGTGCTCCACCCAGCCTTGGTGGAATTCCCAATCGATGCCGTAATCCGGGGCCTCATACTTGGCAAGGTCGGTCTCGCCCATGCCTATGCCGTCGAGGTTGTTGTTATCATGCGACCAGGTTTCCACCCGCGCAACGTCGCCAATGTACTTGTCCCAGACCAGCTGCACGGCCTCCTGGAAATGCTTGCCGCTGCGCTGCATGTTGCCGCCCTGAAAAACGATGTTATTGCGCTTGACGGCGTCTACCATGGCGTGGCCTTCCGCGATGGTGGTGCACAGCGGCTTTTCACAGTAGATATCCTTGCCGGCATCGGCGGCGTGCAGGGTGCACAGGCAATGCCAATGGTCCGAGGTGGCGATGACCACGGCATCGATATCTTTGTTCTCAAGCAGTTCACGAAAATCTTTGTGCTTGGAGAATTCAGGGAACTTCTGCGACACCATCTGGGCGCCCCGTTCCAGGTTTCGGGTAAAGATGTCGCACAGGGCGATCGGCTGAATGTCATCCCGCTGCAGTACGAAGCCCAGGTTGGCGCGGCCCATGCCGCCCGTGCCGATATGACCGGTCAGGATTTTCTCATTGGCGCCCAGCACGGTGGACGGCAGAATGGATTTATACACGGAAGCATGGGCTTTCTTGGCGGCGAACCCGGCAAAAGCGCCCGCGCCTGCCGCCTTGATAAATGACCGGCGATCTATGTGCTTTTCCTGTTTCGCGTTTCCGTTATTTTTTTCAGCATCGGACATTGTGTTAACTCTCCATACTTGGTTGTTAGGGGTTTCAATACTGCGCAAGGGTTCCAAACACCCGCCGCTGTTCCCGCGACCGGCATATCAGATCAGACACTATGGTACTGGATTTGGTTTTATGAATCAATTGGGAGGAATCACTTCGATAATCAGCCCCGCAAGCAATACCTCCCCGCTAGCGCATCATGGCCGCATACCCCCTTCAAAAAGAAGGTGGCACCAACGGAGTGGCCTCAAAAACGTATGACATGCCCCTTTCGGAACGAAAACGGGGACTGGTAACGGTGCGCTCCAATAACCTGCACGTA
The DNA here is from genome assembly GCA_012730105.1 of Candidatus Hydrogenedentota bacterium. GTDB lineage: Bacteria > Hydrogenedentota > Hydrogenedentia > Hydrogenedentales > CAITNO01 > JAAYBJ01. Next base: position 1,407 of record JAAYBJ010000023.1, on the reverse strand, counting down.
ATGCACTTCGCCAGGCACAGCGCAACGGTACCCGCTTTCGTGGAATATGCAAATTGATTATAGTAGGTACCAGTACCCGGTTACCACAAGTTACTATTTTAAACAGCCATGTCTGTTCGAGGGCCAGATTTCAACATCAGTTCCACAAGTTCATCTTGTCCAGTAATTCGTGCCACATCAACTTCCGTTCTATTACAATTTCGAGCCCCATACCTCGCTCCATGCTCCAGGAGAAACATCAACAGCTGCTTATCTCTGGCACAAACAGCTTGGTGCAATGCGGTATCCCCTGTTTCCGTGCTGGGTAAATTAATATCAGCCCCGAATTCCAAGAGCAATTCAATAATGGCAATCTTATTCCTATTGTCAGGGGGGGCGATCGGGGTAATTGCGTTGACAAGTGGAGTGCCCATGTCTTCGTAACTGGTATTAGGATCCGCCCCAGATTCTAGTAACAGCCGAATAATGTCCAAATCACCTCGGAGAACAGCACCCACAAGCGGTGTCGTTCCAAAACGTGATACTGCTTCTAAATTCGCTCCAGTAGATAGAAGAAGCGCTACGGTTTCCTCGTTTCCAATTTCCCCAGAAAACATCAACGGCGTTTCTTTTCCTTTTGCCAGTATATCAACAGGCGTATATTCCAAAAGGACTTTTACTGCTTCCAGATGCCCCCCTCGACTTGCTAAATGTAGGGGCGTAAATCCTTTAAGGCTCAATGGGTGGTCCTTTCCGTAATGTTCTTTCGTTCCGGCAAGAGGATCCGCCCCGTGCGACAGCAGCAACCGAATACACTCCGCATGGCCTGCTTGAGCCGCTTCATGAAGGGCAGTCCAATGATATTTATCGGTTAAGTTAACGCTGGCACCACCCTCCAAGAGCACCCGTATACACTCGAGAAATCCTAACCGTGCCGCCAGCATAAGCGGCCGCAGATTTGTTTTGGTACCCACGCCCGAACTGGCGCCATATTCAAGCAAAACTCGGACGGTGGTGAAATCGTTGTTACTCACGGCTTCCAGAAGCGCCGTGGTGTCGTTACAGCCTTGATCCAGAATAACGCCCTTTTCACAAAGCAGCGGAATTGCTTCACAAAAATCGTTTTGGCAACATACGATAATCGGTGTAAAACCGTTAGGCAGGCGCTTGTTTACTTTCATGTCTTGCGACAGACAGTCTGCAAGTAAGCAAGTGTCTCGGTTTGTACACGCGGTGAGTAAATCATTTTCACAAAGTTTCTTGTTCAAACATAGTCTCCAATTTTGCGAGGCTCGTCCCCAAATTCCATTCTTGTCATTACCCACATCTTGTATCTATAATTTCCTTCAGCACAACATATAGTGCCTGCTATAAGTTGCTGGAAAGGATACTATTATGAATGTACTTGCGTGGGCAAATCAAGAATTT
>JAAYBJ010000223.1 GCA_012730105.1 Candidatus Hydrogenedentota bacterium | reverse complement strand
GGGGTTTTGCTGAAGGTTGCACAAATATTAAATATCCCGTGCCGGGAACTTCGTTTTTGGAGTCCCGGCTACTGCAGGTACAACTTGACTTGAAGAAAACCCTGTGTTATAGTAGATCCATCGGGTTGTGGATGTATGTTGGAGAGGTGATTCCTGTACAAAATTCACTGCCGAATAGCAATGCACTGTGTATCACGAAAAGACACACTATCCAGAGTCGAAAGGAGGGATGAATACCTCGGGAAGCGTAATCCGCTCTGTGTGTCATACCGTGAGTTTTACCATAGTAAATAAAGAGCTTCCTGTGAACAGGGAGCATTCCGCAGGCTTGTCAGTCATGGCATGCGGAACTGTAACTTAATGTTAAAGATATTTTTAAGGAGTTTACCCTATGCGTTTTAGAACTTTACTTGCAGTAGCCCTTATCGCCAGCCTTGGCGGCATGGCTTTTGCCGAACTGCAGAATGTCGAAATCGGCGGCAGCCTCCGCATCCGCGGCAACTATTTCAGCATGGACAGCATTGGCGACACCAGTTACGTTGAACAGCGCACGCGCCTGAATGTGAAAGCCGATTTCACCCAGGATGTGAGCGCCTTCATCGAACTGGATTCCTATGATGTCTGGGGCGAAGATTTTCGCTCCGTATATCTCACCGGCAGCGACTTTCGCGGCGGTGACAATGTCGACCTGTACCAGGCCTATATCGAAGCCCGCAATCTTTGGGGCTCCCCGCTGACCGCCCGCGTTGGCCGCCAGGAAATCACCCTTGGCAACCAGTTCCTCGTCGGCGTGAAGGACGTTTCCGCCGTATTTACCGGCCTGTCCTTTGACGCGTTGCGCCTGACCTTCGCCAACGACGTAGTGAGCATTGACGCTATCGCTGCGAAACTGGCGGAATCCTATGGCGATTTCGGCGATGATGACGTTGATCTGTACGCCCTCTATGGCAGCTACCTCGGCATCGAGGATGTCACGCTTGACGCTTACTGGATGTTCGTGCGCGACGACCAGGGCCTGCTGGCCAACTACATTGACGGCACGACCGTTGACCTGCATACCATTGGCCTCCGCGGAGCTGGTGTGATTGGCGGGTTTGATTTCGAACTTGAAGCGGCTTACCAGTTCGGCGAAGTGGACGGCGTGCCTTCGGCCTGCCCCTTCGGCTTCGGTGAAGCGGACGTTGATTACGACGAATTCGCGATCAATGCCGAACTCGGCTATACCTTCGATGCCAGCTGGCAGCCCCGCATTTTCGCCCGCTTCGCCTATCTCGGCGGCGGCGACCCCGACGACAGCTGCTGGTCCAACGACTATGACATGCCCTTCAACCGCCTCTTCTCCAATGTGGAGTACAGCGAATTCATCGACCAGACCGCCCTGTCCAATGTCCTGGTCTACAGCCTCGGCATGCAGGCCATGGTAACGGAAACCCTGGAACTGAAACTGGTGGGTTCCTATTATCAAGCGGACGAGGATTATTTCGGTGTTGACGATGAACTCGGCTGGGAAATCGGCTTCTATGCCGACTATCAATACAGCGAAGACCTGGCCATCCGCGCCGGGTACGCCCACTTCTTCGGCCAGGAAGGCCTGAATGCCGCCCTGATCGCCGACAACGGCCTGACCTTCTGGCCGGGCAATGAAGACGATGATTACGACTACGTGTTCCTGGAAACGGAAATTTCCTTCTAAGGAACCGGTATCACCGTCCTAAGTGACAGATGAACAAAATCCCCGCAACAGTCCGCTGTTGCGGGGATTATTCTTTTTTTTGTATCCTCTTGCGTATTGCTGTCGTTATACTACAAAGAACACTATGCGGACAGTCGTAACCAGAGCAGATTCAGGACATGGCCAAAGAGGTCAAATTCCTTCTATATAATATCCGTTATGGAACCGGTGCCGGCGTGGGATACCACCTGCCGCTGCCGTTTACCGGATATTTCCTTCCCAGTTTGAAAAACACGGAACGTATCGTCCGTTTTATCAAGCAGGAACACCCGGACATTATCGGGCTTGTCGAGGTAGACGAAGGTTCCTACAGATCCGGGCGCACCAACCAAGCCAAGTGGATTGCCCAGGAACTCGGGTATAGCCATGTCTACGAAAGCAAGTACGGCGAAGAATCAATGGTCCGACGCATGCCCGTGCTGAAAAGCCAGGGGAACGCCTTTATCACCAATCAGGCCATCATGGCGCGCCACTTTCATTTCTTCAAAACCGGCATTAAAAAACTGGTCATCGAACTGGAGTTCGACACCTTTGTTATTTTCCTGGTCCACCTGTCCCTGAAGTTCCGCCACAGGCAACGCCAACTGGGCGACCTGCACCGCCTCTTCGCCTCCGTGAAAAAACCCAAAATTGTGGCGGGCGATTTCAACGCCTTTTGGGGGGATTACGAGCTGGAACTGTTCATGGCGGCCACCAACCTCGTCAATGCCAACCAGAAGGGCCTGCCCACCTTCCCGAGCATTACGCCCTCCCGGCAATTGGATTTTATCCTGCATAGTCCGGAAATCAAGATGCACAACTTCAAGGTCTGCCCCGTCAAGTTTTCGGATCACATGCCCGTGTTATGCAAATTTGAAATGCCGGAAAAAAACTGATTCGCGGACCGCAATGCCCTCTACATGCGGGAGGCCCGGCTGCCAAGGGATAAACACCTCAGAGGGAGGCGTGATATTCCTGCAGGGAAAGCAGTTTTGGATCACTCACCCGCATGCGCTCAATCGCCGCAATGCCGGCACGGGCCGCGGCCAGGGTAGTCATCGTGGGCAGGTTTCTTTCCAGCGCGGTACGTCGGATGGCGCGCTCGTCTTCCTTGGTATTCATGCCCAGGGGCGTGTTGATAATCCACGCGATGTCGCCGTTGATGATGAGGTCGACTATATTCGGGCGGCCTTCGCCGACTTTGTGAATTTCCTCCACAGGGATGTCCAGCGCGCGCAGGCGCGCCGCCGTGCCACGGGTGGCTACGAACAGGAATCCAAGCCGGTGCAGGGCCTGCGCGACATCCGCCATCTTGTCCTTGTCGCGATCATTCACACTGAGGAAGACCTTGCCCTTCATGGGCAGCCTGTTTCCGGCCGCCAACTGGCTTTTGGCAAAGGCAAGCCCCATGTCCGTATCCATACCCATGACCTCTCCCGTGCTACGCATCTCCGGTCCGAGCAGAATGTCCACGCCCGGAAACTTTATGAAGGGTAGCACCACTTCCTTGGCGGAAACGCAGGTGGGGACGGGATCCTGCGCAAACCCCAGTTCCTTCAAGGTCTTTCCCGCCATGACCCGCGCCGCCATTTTGGCGAGGGGCACGCCGATGGCCTTGCTGACGAAGGGAATGGTCCTCGATGCGCGTGGATTGACTTCGAGCAGGTAGATTTTGTTTTCGCGCACGGCATACTGAATGTTCATCAGCCCCACCACATGCAGGGCCTTCGCCAGCGCCCGGGTCTGCTGACGGATTTCCTCGATCAGGGTCTCGGGCAGGTCGTAGGGAGGCAGAATGCACGCGCTGTCGCCGGAATGGACCCCGGCTTCTTCGATGTGCTGCATGATACCCGCCACAACCACCGTATCACCGTCGCTGATGGCGTCCACGTCCATTTCAATGGCCGCCTCAAGGAATTTGTCGATGAGAATGGGGCGTTCCGGGGAGGCCTCCACGGCGCTCGCCATATATCGCTGCAGGGAGCCGCGATCGTAGACGATTTCCATGGCCCGTCCGCCCAGCACAAAAGAGGGCCGCACCACAACGGGATACCCAATACGCTCCGCGATCGCTTCCGCTTCTTCAAAGGTTACCGCCACGTCATTGTCCGGCTGCAGCAGTTTCAGGTCCTCCACCACGGCGCGGAAACGCTCCCGGTCTTCGGCGCACGCGATCCGGTCCGGCGAGGTGCCTATGATGGGGGCGCCCGCGGCCTCCAGGCGTTCCGCGAGGTTCAGCGGGGTCTGGCCGCCAAACTGCACGATAACCCCCTTCGGCTTGACCCGGTCGATAATGTTCATCACGTCTTCGAAGGTGACCGGTTCGAAAAAAAGACTGTCCGAGGTATCGTAGTCGGTGGAAACGGTTTCCGGGTTGCAGTTGACCATGATGGTTTCATAGCCGTCGGCCTTGAGCGCAAAGGCCGCGTGCACGCAACAGTAGTCGAACTCGATGCCCTGGCCGATACGGTTGGGACCGCCGCCCAGGATGATAATACGCTCCTTGTCGCTGAGTTTCACCTCGTCCTCCCCATCGTAGGAGGAGTAGTAATAGGGGGTGTAGGCCTCAAACTCCGCCGCGCAGGTATCCACCAGGCGGTAACCCGGGGTTACCCCCCGGGCAAGGCGCAGCGCGCGCACCTCGTCTTCAGTCTTATTCCAAAGCACGGCCAGCTGTACATCACTGAAGCCCAGTTGTTTGGCGCGCCGCAGCCCCTGCGCATCCGCAGGTGGATTGCCACGTAAGCCCTCTTCTTCCTGAACGATTTCAAGCATTTGACGGATAAACCAGGGGTCGTATCCCGTGGCTGTATGAATATCCTGGACCGATGCGCCCTTGCGCAGGGCCTCGGTCACCTGGAAAATGCGCTTGGGCGTGGGCGTTTTCATCAGGTCAAGCAGCGCGGCCAAGGTCTGGGCGCTTTCCACCTTGTCCTTCCCGTCGCAGCCCAGGCCGAAACGCCCGATTTCAAGGCCCCGGATTGCTTTCTGCACCGACTCCTTGAAGGTGCGCCCGATGCTCATGGTCTCGCCGACGCTCTTCATCTGGACGGTAAGAGTATCCTGCGCGCCGGGAAACTTCTCGAAAGCCCAGCGCGGGATCTTGGTCACAACATAGTCGATGCTGGGCTCAAAGGACGCCGGGGTTTCCCGGGTGATATCGTTGCGGATTTCATCCAGGGAATAGCCGACGGCAAGTTTCGCGGCGATCTTGGCAATCGGGAACCCGGTCGCCTTCGAGGCCAGCGCGGAACTGCGCGAAACGCGCGGGTTCATTTCAATAACCACCATGCGGCCCGTTTCGGGGCACACGGCGAATTGCACGTTTGACCCGCCGGTATCCACGCCGATCTCGCGCATGATCGCCACTGACGCGTCGCGCATGACCTGGTATTCCTTATCCGTGAGCGTCTGCGCAGGGGCCACCGTGATGCTGTCGCCCGTATGTACCCCCATGGGATCAAGGTTTTCTATGGAGCAGATGATGACCACATTGTCATTGAGGTCACGCATGACTTCCAGTTCATATTCTTTCCAGCCGATGACGGATTCCTCGATCAGGACTTCGGTCACGGGACTGGCGTCCAGCCCGTAAGCCACAGCGCGTTCGTATTCGTCCTTGTTGAAGGACAGGCCGGCGCCTGAACCGCCCAGGGTAAAGGCGGGCCGTATGACCGCCGCATAGTTAACCGACTCGCCGAAGGTGCGCGCCTCTTCGACGGAATGCACCACCTGGCTGCGTGGAAGATCCAGCCCGATCCGCTCCATGGCCTCCTTGAACAGGCCGCGGTCTTCCGCCTTCTTGATGGCGCCGAGCTTGGCTCCGATCAGTTCGCAGTTGTACTTGTGCAGCACGCCCTGTTCCGCGAGCGCCACGGCAAGGTTCAGTCCGGTCTGCCCGCCCACGGTCGGCAGCAGGGCGTCGGGGCGCTCCCGGTCAATGACCCGTTCCAGGAAATCCACGGTCAGCGGTTCCACATAGACCCTGTCCGCCGTTTCCGGGTCCGTCATGATGGTCGCCGGGTTGCTGTTGACCAGCACCACGGTATAGCCCTCTTCGCGGAGAGCCTTGCAGGCCTGGGTGCCGCTGTAGTCGAATTCGCAGGCTTGCCCGATAACGATGGGTCCGCTGCCGATAAGCATTATTTTTCTGATGTCCGTACGTTTGGGCATGATAAGTTCCGTTTCCGTTATGAAAACCTGGACGGCGGCACAGGAACGAAGCCGGCCGCCTTACTGCGATCCGCCGGACTCCACTACCCGTGCACTTCGGAGTATGATTTCGACGCACGACCCGGCAGAAAATCTCGTGTCATTCGTAGTTGATTTCGAGCAGTTTAAACTTCATGGGGCCCGCGGGGGTTTGCGCGGACACTTCTTCGCCCACGGCCCTGCCGAGCAGAGATTTCCCCACCGGTGATTGGATGGATATCTTGCCGAGCATGATATCCGCTTCGGCCTGACCGACCAGCATGAACGTGGTTTCGCTGTTTAGATTCAGGTTCATGGCGCGCACCGTGGCACCCAGAAAGGCCTTACTGGTGTCGCGTTCCTGGTTGTCCAGGACCACCGCGCGGGCTATTTTATCTTCCAGGTCGTGGATTTTCGCGTGAACAAGCGCCTGTTCCTCTTTGGCGGAATGGTACTCCGCATTTTCGCTTAAGTCACCCAGGCTGCGGGCATGCTCAATGGCCGTCGCGACAACAATGCGTCGTTGACGCAAAGCGGCCAGATCCGCTTTCATCTTTTCCAGCCCTTCGGCTGTTATGTAGAGTGTATCTTGTTTCATATTCTTTTTGGGATAAGACCTTTTCAAGAACAGGAATACCCGGGGAAAGGTCCGGGGCCTGCGGGTTACGGCGCCTCATAGCACTTTGGTGCCCACGTTTCCCGTGAATTGAGGCAGAGTATACCAGAAACGGAGGATATAGGAAAATAGAGGTGCGAGACGTTTCAGTGGCCGTTGATGAGGTCGAGAATCTCCGCCGCGGCGCGCTCGGACGCGCCCGGTGGCCCAAGGCGCCGTTTGACCTCCTGAAGGTTGAGCAGCATCAGACGGCGCGTCTCCGTGTCTTCGATCAATTCCCGCATTACGGGAACGATTTTGGCCGCGACGGCATCGTGTTGTATCAATTCAGGAACGACTTCCCGGTTCAACAAGATATTGACCAGCCCGATAAACCGGATGCGCACCAGGAGCCGCGCCAGCCAGTAACTCAGGGCGTTGACGCGGTAGACGATGCACATGGGCACCTCAAACAAAGCCGTTTCCAGGGTGGCGGTTCCCGAGGCCACCAAGCAGCAGCGCGCCCGCCCTAACACCTCGTGCATGCCACCCACCAGAATTTCCACCGGAAGCCCCCCCATGGCAGACCGTATCTGCGCCCCCCGCTCCTCATTCAAACAGGGGGTCAAAAACCGTAATCCGGGGTAGCTTTCCAGCAAGACGGCGCCTGTTTCGGCCATGACCGGCGCGATACGTTCAATTTCCTGGGGCCGACTGCCTGGCAGCAGGCCGACTACCAGGCGGTCCTCTTCATCGGGGTGCGATCCACGGCTGGACGCAACCTCATCCAGTAGCGGATTGCCCACATAAACACAATATACCCCTTTGTCGCGGTACAGATCTTCCTCAAATGGTAATATGACCAGCATCCGGCTGACCACGCGGGCCAGCGTGTCCAGGCGCTTGCGTTTCCACGCCCAGACCTGCGGGCTTATGTAGTAAACCACCGGTATGCCAAACGCATGCACAGCCTTCGCGAAGCGAAGATTGAACCCCGGATAGTCGATAAGCACAACACAGTCGGGCCGCTCGCGGCGCACTCGGGCCAGCGTGTCCAGGAAAAGACGACGCAACGGCAACGCCTTGCGCAGCACCTCGACAAAGCCCATGACCGCGTCGGCCGCGAGATCGTAGTGAAGTTCCATGCCCGCCTGCTCCATGCGCCGACCGCCAAGGCCTGAACAGCGCAAGTCCGGGTCTGCGGCACACAGCGCCTCTACCAGGTGCGCCCCGTGCATGTCCCCGGAGGGCTCTCCCGCTATCAAGAATACATGTTTCATGACTGCCCCCGAATCGCCTCGAGGATGCGCCAGGCGACTTCCAGTACCCGCAATCCGTCCTCTCCGGACACAAAGGGCGGATGATTGGAGCCGACTGAATTGACAAAGGCTTCCAACTCCAGTTTCAGGGGCTCATCCTTGCACACAGGCAAGGCCGTTACGGTAATCTGGTCCATGAAATTGCCACCAGCAGGCGGCGGGCCCGGCTTCCTGCGATACACCAGCACCTGCTGGGCGCTGTAGTCCGTTGATATATAGGCCTCGGGGTCAAAGATGCGTATTTTGCGCATTGATTCCATGGAGGCACGGCTGCTCGTTAGATTTGCAACGCATCCGGATGCGAAACGCAGGCGCGCATTCGCGATATCCTCCTGGTCGGAAAAAATCGGCACACCCACCGCGTCCACCTGAACAAGGTCTGTCCCGGTCATTTTAAGCACAATGTCGAGGTCGTGAATCATCAGGTCGAGAACAACGCTCACATCGCCGCCCCGCCCGGAAAACGGACTCAGCCGGTGACATTCGATGAACCTGGGGGTGATGCCGGACTCGAACAGGGCCTTGACGGCGCCGTTAAAGCGTTCAACGTGGCCGACCTGCAGCAGGACGCCCATCCGGCACGCGGTATCGACCATGGCGCGCGACTCTTCCACAGTGGCGGCCATCGGTTTTTCCACCAGTACGTGAATTCCGGCTTCCAAGACGGCCAGCGTGATTTCCGCGTGGGTGCCTGTCGGTGTCACCACGGATACCGCGTCCAGACCCGCCGCCAGCAATGCCCGACTATCCTCGTAGACCGGAACCTCAAAGTCCCGGGCTATGCGGTCGCGTGCTGCCGCCGAAATGTCCGCCACCCCTGCGAGTTCAACACCGACCATGTTCCGATAAAGGCGTGCGTGATGATAACCGAGGTGGCCTGCGCCTATAACACCGATTCTTTTTTTGCTCATAGAAAATAACAACCGCTTACCAAGTAGGGGTAGGTATGTAAATTTAACGGGGTTCCCGCATCGGGCTGTATTGTACAGGTCATTCGCCTGCGGTTCAAAACAGTGAGCAGCGGGGGGGTGCCATGCCGGACGCATGTGACATCGGCCTCACGCCCCGTAATAACAGGGACATGGCCTTGTGAGACGAAGCCTCCTCCGCAGAATGATGAAGACCAGGTAGTTGTTCGCGCTTCAGTATGCCGACTGTGAACTGTCAGGGTGCGATTTTGTTGGTAAACCCGGCATGAAAAAGCATGAACAACATGTGACTTTGCAGTGCGTTACATCCATTAACCTCCTGTGTAATGGTTTGTGACAACCCCAACACAATTCTATCCGACTCTTATTTTCCGCCGGATTTATTTTCAGGCAAGATTGTGAGAGCGCAAGAATGCGCCGCGCGTGCAAAGCGCATGGGCTGGATATGCTCCCTTAAGGGGTGTCCCCATAATGCGAAGCATGTTACGCCTGCCCTGCTGCAGGGAGATTATAGTAGATTTCTTTAAATTTATTGAAGATTCGTGCCTGAACAAGACTAAATAAAATATTGACAGGACAGGGTTTATTCGGATATACTAACGGCATCTTGAGATTTGTGTTGTGACGACAGGATGTATGAATGGCAAAGCCGCTCTTTGCAAATAGAATAGAGACGCCGCGGCCCTGCGGTTTCCATAAGATAGCCCCACATTCCAACCATGCTGCTGTACGACCCCAAATAGGTGATTGCGCGGTAATGCGTTGTGTTTCGTAGGGGTTTTCCTTTTCATACCTCCCTGCCGTCATTTGTGACAGGAGAATTTTGAATCCCTTTAATGGGTAGGGAGGTTGTGTATGGTACTTTATTTACCGATAGGTTTGATTGTTGGCCTTCTACTGGGGGTGTTCGCTTCTTTTATCTACACCCGAATACGCGCCGGCGGCTATCTGAGCAGCGCCCGCCGTGAAGCGGCCCAGTTGCTTTCCGACGCTGAGCGGGACGCCGCCGCGCACATCAGGGATGGCAAAACCGCGCTCAAAGAACTCGAAATCAACCTGCGCGCCAAATTGGAAGACGAAGGGCGCGAACTCCGCAAGGAAATCGCCGGCATCGAAAAACGGCTCGCCTCGAAGGAACAGGGTCTTGATAACCGCGCGCAGTCACTCGACAAAACCGCGGCCACGCTCAATGCCCAGGAACGGCAGCTGGTTGAGCGGGAAAAAGAAAATGAGAAAGAGCGCACCAAGCTGAACGCCGCGATAAAAGAGCAGATTTCCAAACTGGAGGGCATTGCGGGCATGACAGCCGACGCCGCCAGGAAAGAACTGTTCACCCGTCTTGAAACGGAAGTCAAGCGGGATTGCGCCATGGAACTCAAGCGTGTTGAAGACGAGCTGCGCGAAAACGCGGAGAAAAAAGCGCGCTGGATCATAGGCGAAGCCCTGCAGCGTTGCGCAGCGGATCACGTTGTGGAAAGCACCGTGTCGGTAGTGCCCCTGCCGAATGATGAAATGAAGGGACGCATCATCGGCCGTGAAGGCCGCAATATTCGCGCTCTGGAAAGCGCCACGGGCATCAACGTCATTATCGACGACACGCCGGAAGCGGTGGTGCTGTCCGGTTTTGACCCGGTGCGCCGCGAAACGGCGCGCATCACCCTGGAACGGTTGATCGAAGACGGGCGTATCCATCCCGCGCGCATCGAAGAGATGGTGGAAAAGGTGGGCCAGGAGATGGCCGCCTCCATCAAGGAGCGCGGCGAACAGGCCTGCCTGGAGGCGGATGTGCACGGACTGCATCCCGAACTGGTAAAGCTGCTCGGCCGCCTTAGTTTCCGCACCTCCTACGGACAGAATGTGTTGCGCCATTCCTTGGAAGTGTGCCATCTCGCCGGCATCATGGCCGCCGAGCTGGGCGTCAATATCCAGGAGGCGAAACGCGCGGGCCTGATCCACGATATCGGCAAGGCCCTTACCCATGAGGTGGAGGGATCCCACGCGGTCCTCGGCCACGATATCAGCCGCCGCTACGGGGAAAATGAAAACGTTGCCAACGGCATCGGCGCCCATCACGCCGAAATGCCAATGAACAGCATCAACGCTGTGCTGGTCCAGGCGGCGGACGCCATGAGCGCGGCCCGTCCCGGCGCGCGCAGTGAAATGCTCCAGAATTACATCAAGCGATTGGAACAGCTGGAAGACCTGGTGAACGGTTTCCCAGGTGTCGAAAAATCCTATGCCATCCAGGCGGGCCGGGAGGTGCGCGTGGTGGTGCAGCCGGACAAGGTCAATGACGCCGAGGCGGCACAGCTGTCTCGCGACCTTGCCCGCAAGGTGGAAACGGAGATGACCTATCCCGGACAGATCCGTGTTACCGTGGTGCGGGAAACACGGGCGGTCGAAATCGCCAAATAGCCGCTATATTAAAGACACTGTCCCCGCTTCCCCGGCGCTTCGGTGCCGGGGAAGTTTTTTTTCATCCCGAAAACGGTAATAGGCCTACACGCTATACCTTATATAACTAGAAAATTAACAGTTTAATTTGTAAAAAGAGTTTACAATGGTTTCGCGCTTTCAACCCTTCTTTTGTCCATGTAGTGCATGAAATTTGAAATACGCGCCCCAATCCGTATATACTCCCTTGCAGAAACAGGCAGATTTACAGGAGGTGGCTGAAGCAACCTGCTGAACAGATGGACCGGTGACCTCCAAAAGCAGGCGGTTACCGGTATTTTTGTATCTGCCTGAAACATATATGCCCTGTTAGTCAGTCCTTCAGACAGAGCGCATATATGCCGCATTAGAATAGTGCCCCGCCAAGCCGGGCCCTTATTGATGCGACCATTAATGATATTTGTTGGAATCCGGAGGAACGCCCGGTCGCTACGCTTGTATCGGGAACGGTCTCGGCAATGAAAGGGCTGCGGATCGTTTATAATCGGATATCGCTCGCCAGCATCTTGCCGAGGGCGGTTATCAACACTGCCGGGTGGTTTTGGATATCCACGGCACCGACGAAACAGGTCACGGCGAACATACCGAATAGAGAGATTAACCCGCGAAAAGGAAGTCATGATGAGCAACCCCTATCTTAAAGCACTGCAGGCAAAACTGGACGAACGCAACTATTCCCTTGTTGCGGCAATAGAAAATGAGAATCTGCACAAGTTTTTGGCAGACGCCGTGGAACTCTGTGAGCCCGATTCGGTATGGGTGAGCACAGACTCCGCGGAAGACATCGCCTATACCCGTGAAATGGCCTTAAAAACCGGTGAGGAGCGCGTCCTGAATATCGAGGGACACACCATCCATTATGACGGTTATGATGACCAGGGCCGGGACCGCGAAGTCACCAGATACCTGGTGCCGAAGGGCCATAACCTGAGCAAGGCGCTTAACCAGATTGACCGCGAAGAGGGGCTTGCAGAGGTGCGTGGTTTGCTCAAAGGCGCCATGCGCGGGCGCATCATGGCCGTGCGATTCATGGCGCTGGGCCCGAACGCTTCCGAGTTCAGCATTCCCTGCGTTGAATGCACTGATTCCTTCTATGTGTCCCATTCACTGAACCTGCTGTACCGGCTCGGTTACAACGAGTTCAAGCGGCTTGGCGCAAAGGCGCATTTTTTCGCCACCCTGCACTCAAGCGGCAAAGTGGACGAACGCATGGTCAGCGCCGAAGTTGACAAGAAACGTATTTATATCGACCATACCACGGACATCGTATACTCCGTGAACACCCAGTACGCGGGCAACACCGTCGGCCTCAAAAAACTCGCCCTGCGCCTCACCATACAAAAGGCCAACCGGGAGGGCTGGCTGGCCGAGCACATGTTCCTGATGGGCGTGCATGGCCGGGGCGGCCGTAAAACCTATTTCGCGGGCGCCTTTCCCAGCGCCTGCGGCAAAACCTCCACAGCCATGCTGCCAAATGAAAACATTGTGGGCGACGATATCGCCTTTTTCAGGGCGGTCAATGGCAAGTGCATGGCCGTGAACGCGGAGGCCGGTATTTTCGGCATTATCCAGAATGTGACGGAGAAGGACGACCCGGCCATCTGGGACGTGCTCAACAAGCCGGGTGAGGTCATCTTCTCCAATGTGCTCATCAAGGATGGCAAACCCTACTGGCTCGGCATGGCCGTCGACACGCCTGAAGATGGCGAAAATTTCTCAGGTCCATGGCATAAGGGCAAAAAAGACGCGAAAGGGAACGAAATTCCCCTGGCCCACAAGAACGCGCGGTATGCCGTCACCCTGCACGCTCTGCAGAATTGCGATGAGGAACTGGAAAACCCCGCCGGCGTTGAACTGGCCGGGATCATGTACGGCGGACGCGACGCGCTCGCCTATGTCCCCTGCCAGCAGGGTTTCGACTGGGACCATGGAATTATCGCCTACGGTGCCAGCCTCGAAACAGAGACCACCTTCGCCACCATCGGCAAGGAAGGCGTGCCCGAAATCAACCTGATGAGCATCCAGGACTTTGTCGCCATACCCCTGGGCCAGTACATCAATAACAACCTGGATTTTGGGAAAAAAGTACAGCGCCCGCCCCTGGTCTTCGGTGTCAACTATTTCCTGCGCAACAAGGAAGGCAAATTTGTAAACGGTGTGCGCGACAAGCACGTGTGGGTAAAATGGATGGAATTGCGGGTGCACGGCGAGGCGCCTGCCGTTAAGGCACCTACGGGGCTCATCCCCTGCTATGAAGACTTGGCGCGCCTGTTTCAGGAAGTGCTGGGCAAGGAATATACGCGTGAAGACTATGTCGAACAGTTTACCATCCGGGTCCGTGAAAATATCGCCAAATTGGACCGGGTGGAACAGTTCCACCGGGAGCAGGTGCCCGACGGGCCCGCCAAGTTGTTCAAGGTTCTTGAAGAACAACGCGAACGCCTGCTGGCCGCGGAAAAGGAATTCGGGCCCTACGCCTCGCCGGAATGCTTCCCGCTGGCGGACTAGGCAGTTCGGTCACGTTGTACTGCGGCCTGCTTAAGCGGCCCTCTGGGAACATGTCGGCTCCTCGCGAAAGGGCGTGCTTTTCCCGAGGGAAGAAAATACTTGACAAAAAATTGCATTTATGGTATTAATACTGCATAATATAAAGTGATTGTGGTAAGGGTACGTGTTGTACCAGAACATGATTTGACGAAGATTAACCGGTCCTGAGGATAACGACAGTGTCAGGAGTACCAGGTATGAAACATCATAAGCCGGTCACCCGCAAACCGGAACTCTCCCAACTTTCAAATTTTTTCATTTGGAAAGAATTCTTGCTGAACTCGCTGGATCAGTTGATAGAGTTCGTATTTATTCTAACCCGCTAATCAGGGAGCGAAACGACCATGCACACCTTCAAACATCTTTCACTGGTCACGCAACGGCCTGAACATGCCCAAATCAGTAACTTTCAAATCAAACTTGAATTTACCACGGCTGTCATTGACCGCCTGCTGTTGGCGGACCGCCAATCGGCATGGAAGATCGTCCCGGGAACCGGGACGGATACGGATACGGGAACGGACACGGGAACGGACACGGGAACGATAACCTACTGAGTTCCCCGCGACAACCAATCATCAACGACCTCGGGCACGCGTACATCATCGCCGATGATGCGCGTGCTTGTTTTATGCGTCGGGGAACACCTGCGCACCTGAACCGGAAGCATTTGCACCCGCCGGTTGAAAGGGCTGCAAAGATGCCCGCGCCTCCCGGAGCGCCTGCACGGCCTGGGCAGCCCCGATCACAAGCAGTTTGTCGGCGGCGGCAAGCAGTTCGCGGGGACTGGGTGTTGTAATTTGCTGCTCTCCCCGTTGTATGCCGACCACCGTGACATTGTACTTCTGCCGGAATTCCAGGTCGGCCAGTGTTTTGCCGGCCAGCTCCGGACTGTCGGCAAGATTAATTTCCATCACCTCAAAGGAATCTCCGGCAGGGGCCTCCTCCCCGGGTTGCAGTTGCCCCAGTATCTCCTCCGCGTGACGCAAATCCTCCGTGGTGCCGGCAAGTACCAGCCGGTCATTGGGATAGACTTGGAAATCCGGGCCCGGATCCAGATGCACTTTGCCGGCGCGGGTCACGGCAAGTATGGAAACGCCCGTGGCCGCCCGCAACGGAATGTCGCGGATTTGTTTTCCCGCGAAGGCGGCGCCGGACTTGATGCGCACTTCCCGGAAGGCAATGGGCCAGTTCAATGTTTCGGGCAATACGTCCATGGCGTGGCTCAGAGAGTCCGCCGCCTGTTCGGCGGCGTCCCTAAAGGGACGAAATACAACGTGGACACCAAGGTTGGCATAGGTTTCCCCTTCCGCGTCGCTCGTCGCGGTCAGGGCCAGTTTACCCCGGTATCCCCGATCCCGCAACCTGTTTACCAGTTCCAGGTTCAACGTTTTTGACCGCACGGTGCTGATGATCCAGCGTGCCCGCGCCAGGGGCAGTTGCTCATAGATACCCAGGTCGGCGATATCACCGTAAAGCACGGACAAGCCCCTCCCGCGCCAGTATTCGAGGGCGGCAGGATCGAAATCCACACCTAAAATCTTCATTGAACGGTGCCGCAGAAATTCACACAGACTGGAACCGTATTTGCCAAGGCCCACCAGAATGACATCGAGTTCCGGGAGCGGGTGCGCCGAATCAGCGGCCGCTTCCCGATACGGATTTTTCCGCTCAAATATCGCCAGCGCCCCCGAAAGGGCGCGGTATAACGGTTCCGAGTACAAGATCATGTATGTGGAGACAAAAATAGTCACCACACCGACCAGCGTGATGAGGCCCATGGTCTCGGGGTTGATATGGCCCAGGTCCAGGCCCAGGGCGGCCACAATAAGCGAGAACTCACTGATTTGGGCGACCAGCAATCCAGCCATGAACGAAGTGCGACGGCGATACCCCATGTATCCCATGATGATCATCACGATGACGGGGTTGCCCACCAGGACAAAGAAAGAGAATACCAGGGACAAACCGACCTGACTACCCACCGTGGACCAGTCCAGGCGCGCCCCCAGGTTGATGAAAAAGAAGAGCAGCAGAAAATCCCGCAATCCTGTTAGACGCGAGATGATCGGATCACGATATCCGGTGGAAGCCAGGGAAACGCCGGCAAGGAAGGCGCCCACCTCCTTGCTGAAGCCCAAATACTCACTGGCCGCGCCCAGAAATACCGCCCAGGATATGGCGAACAGGGCAAGCAGTTCCTGCGACCGGGACATCCGGCGGGACACCGCCGGCAGGACATAGCGCATCAGGACGCCGACCACCGCCAGTAACCCCGCACCTTTGACGACAATCAACACCGAATCCAGGATGGCGGAGCTTTCCGCTGAAACACGGGATCCGAATGTGGTCAGGACAACAAGGGCCAGAATGGCCGCGATGTCCTGCACAATCAGAAAGCCTATAGCGATCTGACCATGCAGGGAGTCGATCTCGTTCTTATCGGACAACAACTTGACAATGATGATGGTGCTGGAAAAGGTGAGCGCCACAGCGACATAGGCGGCATTCATCGGCGCCATTCCCAGGAACAGCGCCAGCGCCAGGCCGACCGTGGACGTAAAGATAATCTGGCCGAGCCCCGTGGCCAAGGCAACCGGCCCCGTAGTCCGGATAAGATGCAGATCCAAATTCAGCCCGACAATAAACAAAAGCAGGGCGATTCCCACCGAGGCGAGCAGCTCAATCTGGTCATAACTCTGGACAATGCCCAGGCCTGCCGGACCGGCAAGAATACCTGCGGCAAGAAATATGATGACCATGGGCTGGCGCAGTTTCTGCCCGACAAAGCTCAGCAGCGTGGCCACGCCCAGGATAGCCGCTATTTCGTAAAAGGCGTTTCCATGCATTGTCTGTTTTCCTTAGAATCCCTGTACCCCGCACGAACACACACTGTCCCCATGCGTTTCACACGTTAATCGCCTTCCTGACAACGAAACGTCCCCTGTTTGTCAGTGTACCAGAAGGTAATATTGACCTTCAAAGGGGTCTGAAAAATGGACGTTTAAACCATAAGCCCCATAAGCCCTATAGGTCCCATAGGTCACACACGAAAAACCTGGCGACCGCGACATCCTTGAAATACACAAAGAAGGCGGGTTACACTTTGCACACCTCAAAAACAAGGCGGCAATCCCTATGCAACTAAGTAACATTCGCGCGTTTCTGCTGGACATGGACGGCACGGTCTACCTGGGCCCGAATCCCATTGAAGGCGCATCCGCGTTTATAGACTATCTCCAAACCTCCGAAACACCCTTTTTGTTCCTGACCAACAACCCCTCAGCGGACGCCGCCTATTACCGGGACAAGCTGGCGCGGATGGGCATTCAAGTGGACGCCTCCCACATTCTCACCGCAGGGGCGGCTACGGCGCGCTACCTGCGTGAGAAAACGCCCTACCGGCGCCTGTGCGTGTTGGGCACCCCCAGTTTTGAAGAGGAACTGCTGCGCGCGGACATGAGGCTGGACGGAGACACGCCGGACGCGGTGGTAATCGCCTTCGACAAGACGCTCACCTACGCGAAACTCGAACGGGCCTGCCTGCTGGTCAGCGCGGGGCTACCCTATATCGCCACGAACCCGGACCGGGTCTGTCCCACCGAGTACGGCTACATCCCGGACTGCGGCGCCATTGCCGCGCTGATCGAGGCCGCCACGGGACGCCAGCCCGACTTTATAGGCAAGCCGGAACCCGCCTTCGCACGGCTGGCGCTGGATGTTCTGGGCACGGAGGCCGCCACTACCGCCATGGTGGGCGACCGTCTGTACACGGACATGGCCATGGCGAAAAGAGCGGGTATGCCCGGCATTCTCGTGCTGTCCGGGGAAAGCACAGCGCAGGACGTTCAAAACACTCCGGAACCACCCGACTTCGTGCTGCCTTCCGTGCGCGAACTACACCGGGCGCTGTTGGAAACACGCTGATATCGCACCTGCGCTCAGTGATGGGAGAAGCAGCGTTCCAGGGTGAATACCATGGCCGCCTGCACTTCATTGGCGGCCACGATGGCGTCATAATCATTCACGCTACCGCCCGGCTGGGCGATCGCGCGGATGCCCGTGCCCGTGGCGGCATCCACCGCGTCACGGAAGGGGAAGAAACCGTCCGACGCCATGACGGCGCCGGTCAATGACTCGTTGCCCTTGTACTTAGCCGCGGCCTTTTGGACGGCCTGCTGCACGGCGCCGACACGGTCCTGCTCGCCGGTGCCCACGGCCAGGGTCTGGCCGTTACGCGCGATGACCACGCCGTTGGACCGCACATGCAGATTCACGCGCCAGGCGAAAAGAAGATCGTCCAGTTCCTGCGCCGTCGCCGCACGCGCGATGTCAACGCGGCCCTTCTTGGGATGTTCGTTGTAGGCGGGCACAAAATCTGCCACGGACCGCAGCCGCGACAGGTACGGCTGCGCGAGCACAATGGAGCCGTCATCGAAGACCTTCATCTCCCAGGCGTTCGGCGTGTCACCGATATACTTGGGCAGGCCTTCAAAAGACGGGGTGAGCACAATGCGGATATCTTTGTTCCGCTTGAAACGTTCATGGTTGTTGAAGTTTTCCAGGGCGGCCTCGGAAAAACCGGGCGCCACCACCCCCTCCACAATGGTCTGCATGATCTCTTCCGCCGTGTCGCCGTCCACCTCCGTATTGAAGGCCACCACGCTGCCGAAAGCCGCCTGGGCATCGGCGTCGCGGGCTCGCTGGTAAACCTCCACCTGCGGCATGCCTTCATGCTCGATGGCCACGCCCGATGGATTGCAGTGCTTCATGACGGCGCAGGTCGGCCGTTCCATGTACTTCAAAATGCCTATGGCATGATGCATGTCTTCCAAGTTGGTCTGGGACAGGCCGCTCTTCCCGGTCTTGAGCATTTTATAGGAACCCAGGACCAGCCCCGCCCCGCCCGCCGGGCGGTAGAACGCCGCCGGCTGATGGGGGTTCGTCCCGTAACGGAGGTCTTCCACTTTCTCATAGTCCCGCCCAAGTACGGAAAAGACATCGGGAAACGCGCCTTCCGTGCGGGTGCGGTACATGGCTTTCAAATCTTTTTCTGACATGGTTGTATTCCTTTCAGCGTGTTCGCGTGAAGCGGTCGATCCGATGCGGGCCTTCCGGACGCGGTCTGACCCCGTCCGACTCTGTCCGAAGATGTACTGGCTGAATGTCTTGAAAACACGCACCCCGCGCATCTCCACCGCAAGAGGCCCTATTTTACCCCAGAACAGGGCAATGACACCAACCATGGGGAGGGTTGGAATAGCCGCCCCGTGGATCGTGTTATTTAAGCGCGGAGCATTGTTTATGAGCGAGAAGAAATCCAAAAAAATAAAAATCGAAGTCTGCACCGGGTCTCATTGCGCTGAAAATAAAAGCGGGAAAATAGCAAAGCGGATGAAGGAGTGGATCGAGGAACACGGCGCAGGCGACACGGTGTGCGTCAAGAAATGCGACTGTCTGAAGCAATGCAAGAAGGCCGCCGTGGTAAAGGTTCCGTCCAGGGATCTCACCTTCGAGAAGGTGAAACCCGGCGACGCCGCCCGGATATTGAAATCCATCCTGAGCTGAATGAAGGAGCCCGTGTACCGGTGCTCCCGGCAACACCCGGTTGATTTATCCGAGAAGCAGGTACTACCATAGCCGAACGGGAACGATACAAATCCTCAGTCCAAAGGGTATGGAGTATACTGCGCGGCCATGCACGCCTCTGCTACGGTTGACGAAACCACCCGGCTTTCCCATGAACAACAGGTATGGCGGATAAGAATACTGGTGTCCACTTACTTGGGCTATGCCGGGTTCTACCTCGTCCGCAAAGTGTTTACCATCTGCAAGAGCACGCTGGCGGCGCCCGTAGACGAAGGGGGCTACGGCATGGGTTTCGAGGCCGTCGCCAACATCTGGACGGCCTACCTGATCGCCTATATGCTGGGCATGTTCATCAGCAGCTTTATCGGCCGCAAGTGGGGCCCCAGGGTGCTGCTCCTGGGCGGGCTCGGCCTGTCCATGATCTGCAACATTGTGTTCGGATTCGCCAATTCCTACGCCACGTTCCTCGTATTCATGTTTTTCAACGGACTGGTCCAGTCGGCGGGCTGGCCGGGCACCGTGGGCGCGGTGGCCGAATGGTTGCGCAAGAAAGAGCGCGGCACTATCATGGGATTCTGGTCCACGAATTATGTGGTGGGCAACATTGTTGTTAAATCGCTCGGCGGGTTTCTCCTCGCAACCTTCAGCGTCCGCTACGGTGGATACATGGGCGTACGCTATTCCTTTCTCGGGTGCACCCTGCTGGCTTTCGCCATCTGGTGGCTGCTGTATTTCTGGCAGCGCAACCGGCCCCAGGACGCGGGTCTGGCGCCCATTGTGAACCTGGATGGGGAGGCGGACCGGAGCGTTAGGGCATCCATTGCCGAGCGGGTGACCTTTAAGCAGTACCTGGACCTGCTGCTTAACCCGGTGGTTCCGCTCATGGGCTGCTGCTATTTCTGCGTGAAATTTCTGCGCTACGCGCTGGATTCCTGGCTGCCCACCTTCCTGGACCTGCAGGGCATGGATGTGGGCCAGGCCGCCTACTATTCCTCCATTTTCGACTGGGCCGGGCTGGCCGGCGCCATCATGGCGGGTGTCGCCCTGGATAACGTGTTCAAAGGACGCTGGGAACGGGTGTGCCTGGTCATGAGCCTCGGCACCGCCCTCGGCTATCTGGCCGTGGCCCGCTTCGGCGCGAATCCATACATGCTCGCGTTCACCTACGGGCTGGTCGGTTTCATGCTGTACGGTCCCGACACGCTGCTCTGCGGTGCGGGCTCCGTCATCGTCGCCGGCGAGCGGAATGCCGTGGCCGTGGCCGGCATCGTGAACGGTATGGGCAGCATCGGGCCCGTCATCCAGGAACAGGTCATCGGCAGGATCATGGCAGGGCGCGAACCAGCCGAAGCGGTAACCATATCCAATCTGCTGGGCCTCTCGATCAGCCTGCTGTTCGTCCTGTTCATGGCGTGTATCGCATGGCAGGTCGCAAGAATCCACAGGAAACAGCAACAAGCGCCTTCAAATTCTTAAGGGCAACAGCATAGTTCGGAGTGTAGGGCATGGCAAAACGACTTCTATTGACCGGACATGGCGGCTTTGTGGCGGGCAGTATCCTTTGGCATGCCCGGCAGGACTGGGAGGTACACGCCCTCTCCCTGACGGAGCCGCCAGGCGTAACGAAGCATCTCACCACCTACCAGTTTGATCTTCGGGACGCGGAACAATTGCGGAACGTTTTCGAGGCGGCCCGTCCCGATGCCGTGATTCACACGGCAGCCCTGGCGGATATCGATTACTGCGAGGCCCACCCGGAAGACGCCATGGAAATCAACGTGGGCGTCACCGCCTCCTTGGCCGCGCTATGCCGTAACGCCGGTGCGCGCATGATCCTCTGTTCCACGGATAGCGTCTTCGATGGCAGTAAAGGTTTTTACACTGAAAACGACGCGCCCAACCCGGTAAATATTTACGCTGAAACCAAAGTCCGGGCGGAACGGGCCGTGCTGGATACCGTGGACAATGCCGTGGTCACCAGGCTTTCCCTGGTCATGGGCCTGCCCGTGCTGGGCGCGGGTAATTCCTTCCTAGCAAAAATGCGTATCGCCCTTGAGGCGGGAAAACAAGTCCCTTTCCCGCAAAATGAAGTTCGCACGCCTGTGGATGTGATCACCCTTGGTCGCGCGTTCCTCGAACTGGCGACCTTGGACTACACAGGCATCCTGCACCTCGCGGGCAACACGCGCCTCAACCGTTATGAGATGGCCTGCCACATCGCGCAACGGCTCGGCTTCTCCTCCGACCTCGTTATCCCCACCGATTCCAACGCCATGGCCGGCCGGGCGAAACGACCTAATGATGCGTCCCTGGACAACACACGGGCCAAGACCTTGTTGGCAACCCCGATGCGAAGCCTGGAAGACGCGCTGGACTTGATACTGGAAGTGGAGAAGGGTATAGGGTTTAGGGTTTAGGGTATAGGGTATAGGGAATGAAGACATATCGAGAATTGGAAGTTTGGAAGAAGGCCATGGACATGGTCGTTGCCGTATATAAAATGACCGCAGCGTTTCCTGAAAAAGAACGATACGGATTAACCAGCCAGATACAACGGGCGGCCGTTTCCATTCCGGCAAACATTGCCGAAGGATACGGTCGGGTACACCGCGGCGATTATCTCCATCATCTCAGCATCGCGCGCGGATCACTCGCCGAATTGGAAACCCATATCACCATTGCCGTACGCTTGAATTTTGTTCCCCGCGAACAGGCCATGCCTATATGGAATATGACCCAAGAAGTAGGCAAAATGTTGACCACAATGATCCGTACCCTGCAAAAGAAACCCTGATAACTATGCACCCCTATACCCTATACCCTATACCCTATACCCTATACCCTATACCCTATACCCTATACCCTATACCCCATACCCTACTCCCGAAAGACCACGATCATGGCAACACCTGAAATCAAACACGACCTCTACATTCAATTCGGCAACGAATACGGCCCGGAAGAAGAACAGGCCGTCATAGATGTGCTTCGCAAGAACGCGCCCACCAGCGGCGCGGCCTGCGTTCAGTTCGAAAAGGAATTCGCCGCATATTGCGGCACCACCTATGCCCGCTGTGTCAGCAACGGCACAGCCGCATTGTTCCTGTCCATGGTCGGCATCGGCATCCAGCCCGGCGACCGGGTGATTACCACACCGATGACTTGGATCGCCACGGCGGCCGCAGCAGCCACGCTGGGTGCGGAAATCGATTTTGTGGACGTGGATCCGGAAACCTTCAATCTGGATCCCGCGCGCATCGAGGAGAAAATCACACCGAAGACCAAAGCCATTATACCCGTTCACTTGTACGGGCAATGCTGTGACATGGACGCCATCCTGGACATTGCCGGCCGGCATGGCATCGCGGTGGTGGAGGACGCCTGCCACACTGTCGGCGGCGCGTACAAAGGACGCAAGGCGGGATCTTTCGGTGTTACCGGCTGTTTCAGTTTTCATGAACAGAAAAACATGGCCACCCTCGGCGAGGGCGGCATGATCACCACCAGTAACCCGGACGTTTTCGAGCGGATCGCGTTGTACCGCTCCCATTGCACCCGCGTCTATGGGACCAGCACCAAGTACTGTTCCCTGGACGAAACGAGGTTCCCGAAGGGGAAACGGTTCTGGTGGCAGGATTTTGACGACACGGGGTACAATTTCCGCATGACCGACATCCAGGCCGCCGTGGGCAGTATTCAGCTCCGAAAACTGGATGACTTCAACCAACGCCGCATCCGTAACGCGGCCCGCATTACAGAAGGGCTTCGGGACGTGCCCGGCCTGCAGCTACCGGTCGTGCGACCGGAATGTCTGCACGTGTTTCACCTGTACCCCGTGGTGCTTGACCCGGAAAAGTTCGGTGTGAATAAAGAGGACTTCATCTATCGGATGCTTCACGAGCGCGGAGTGAAGGTCGGCGCCCATTACATTCCCCTGCACTGGACCACCGCCTTCCGCAAACGCGGCTATGGGCCGGGACAGTTCCCCGTCGCGGACCAGGCCGGAGAGCGGCTCGTTACCCTGCCCATCAACCCGCGTATGACGGATGAGGCCATTGACTACCTGATCGAAAGCGTCCGCGCCATGCAGGGCTGATGAGCCATAAACCGGGAAAGGAGCGGTCATGTTTGAAAAACTGCTGAAGAAACTGCAGGCCATGGGCAGGCCACCGGTTGTTTTTGACCCGGCCCGCTTCAACGATCCCCTCGCCTTGCAGACGGAGTGGTCGCCCCTGCGCGCCGGCGGCACCAATTTTCGAACCCACAAACTGGTCACTCTTCATGCCGACCGCCTGGAATTCCAGGCGGCGACGGGCGCAAAACTGTTCTGTGTTTTCTTTGCTCTCGTCGGAGCGCTTCTTCCGTGCGTGTTCCTGGCCCTCCTATTTCTGAACGAGGAATTCGCCGTCGACATGGGGCCCGTAATCATCGTTCCCCTACTGATGGGACTGATTTTCCTGTCCGTCGGCGTCGGCATGTATTATTACGGCACCGCGCCCATCGTGTTTGACAAGTTCCGGGGATGTTTCTGGAAGGGCCGAAAGGCGCCGAACGAAGTACTGGACATCAGCGCCCTGAAAAACGCCTGCAGGCTGGAGGACATTCACGCGCTGCAGCTGATTTCCGAATACGTCCGGGGCAACAAATCCGCCTACTACAGTTATGAGATGAACCTGGTGTTAAACGACGGAAAGCGCCTGAACGTTGTGGATCACGGTAACCAGGCCAAACTCCGCGAGGACGCCCAGACACTGGCTACTTTCCTGAACGTGCCCGTCTGGGATGCCACCTGATCAGGTATTCTGCCTGCCGGTCGCCCGACCTGTGCTAAACAACGGCATACCGCGAAGAGGTGTTATGTTCAGGTTAAACAAAACATTGTCCCAACGAAATAAATAGGCACCTATTCCCTTTTTGCCTCATAAATGGGCAATTTGTGTAATATAACTGTATCCGAAGCGATAATTTTTAGGAACAGGCGAATGACACATGTAAGTAACAGAAATACCGCTTGACATACGGTCCCATTTTTGTTACACTATAACTAAACAGTAACTGCATTACTTCAAGTATTTTTTCACAAAGTTGAAAATGAAAAAACGCCACGGAGGACTGGCATCCAGCATTTCCGACACAGTCCAGCAGATTGAAAGACATACGCCCGGAATAAAACATCTATGAAATGGACCTTAAAACAACTGGTGAAGCGCATGCAGATGGGCTATCAGTCCCGGCAGGCCGTCAAGGCGGATGCCGGGGGCACCCACTGGCTGATCCAGATGCGCGACCTGCAGGAGGACGGCACCCTACGGCGCGAGAGCCTGACCCGTTTTGTTCCGGACCGCACCCCGGACCCATATATCGTACGCGAGGGCGACGTGCTGTTCCAGGTGCGGGGCTGGAATCATTGGGCGGGCGTTGTCCGGGGCCTCGATGATTGCACGCTGGCGGCAAACCATTTTTACATTCTCCGCCCGGATACCGGCCGTGTACTCCCTGAGTACCTCGCATGGTATATCAATCAGACGGAAGCCCAGCGCTATTTTCAGAAAGGCGCCCACGGCTCAGGAAATGTCACGGTCGTGCCTCGGGCCATCTTCGAGAGTCTTGAGATCCCCGTACCACCCCTCGCGGTGCAGGAACACATCATCGCCCTGGACCGGCTCCAGTGGCGGGAACAGGAAGTGACAACACTACTGCAGAAAAAGCGCGCCCAGTGGCTGCACGCCCTTAGCCTGCGCGCGGCCAAAGGCCGTTCCGGAAACAAGGAGACTGATTTATCATGACCGACGCCCAAGTGGTAAAAGACATCCAGAACATCGTCTGGCGCGCCTGCGACACCTTTCGCGGCATTATCAATGCCAGTAATTACATGGACTACATCCTTACCATGCTCTTCGTGAAATACCTGAGCGACGTGTGGCGGGACCGCAAGGAAACCTACGAGAAGAAATACGGTGGCAACGCCGAACGGGTTCGCCGCGCGCTGGAACGGGAGCGTTTCGTCATGCCCACCATCGAGATCCGGGACGCTTCGGGCAAAAAAATCACCGACGCCTTTCCAGCCAGTTTCGACAGCCTCTATGCGCGCCGGGGCGCGGACAATGTCGGCGAACTTATCAACATGGTCCTGGCCGCGATTGAAGATGCGAACAAGGCCAAACTGGAGAAGGTGTTCCGGGACATTGATTTCAACAGCAACGTGCTGGGCGATACCCGGGAACGAAACCGGCGCCTGGTCCACCTGCTCCAGGATTTCAACGATCCCAAACTCGACCTGCGCCCGTCGCGCCTCCATGACCGCGATATCATCGGCGACGTGTACGAGTATCTCATCGGCAATTTCGCCGCCGGCGCCGGCAAGAAGGCTGGCGAATTCTATACGCCGCCCCAGGTGTCCGCGCTCCTGGCGCGGCTCCTCGCGCCGAAGTCCGGCGCGCGCATCTGCGACCCCGCCTGTGGATCAGGCTCGCTTCTGCTCAAGGTGGGCCGCCAGGTGGATGACGGCAATTACGCCCTCTTCGGACAGGAACTCAACGCCAGCACTTGGGCGCTGTGCAAGATGAACATGTTCCTCCATGAAACCGACAGCGCCCGCATCGAGCGCTGCAATACCCTGACCGATCCGGCCCTCATCGAAGACGACCGGCTCATGAAATTCGATATCGTCGTCGCGAATCCACCCTTCTCCCTGGATAAGTGGGGCGCCGAAAACGCCGCTGCCGACCGCTATGACCGATTCAAGCGGGGCATACCCCCGAAAAGCAAGGCGGACTACGCCTTCATCCTGCACATGATCGCCATCGCCCAGGCCGACACGGGCAAGGTCGGCGTCATCGTGCCCCACGGCGTATTGTTCCGGGGAGGCAGCGAAGGCAAAATAAGGCAGGCCCTCATCGAAGAAAACCTGCTGGACGCTGTCATCGGCCTGCCCGCCAACCTCTTCTTCGGCACACCCATCCCCACGGCCATACTCGTCTTCAACCGTGCCCGGAAAACACGGGACGTCCTCTTCATCGACGCCAGCCGGGAGTATCAGGACGGCAAAAACCAGAACTTCCTGCGGGAGGCGGATATTGAAAAAATTATCAAGACCTTTAAGGCCTATAAGACGGTCGAGAAATACGCCTACCGCGCCGCCTTCGACGAGATTCAGGAGAACGACTTCAACCTGAACATCCCCCGGTACGTGGATACCTTTGAGGAGGAGGAAGAAATCGATATTGCCGCGGTACAGCAGGAGATTGAGGACTTGGAGAAACAACTGGCAGAGACAAGGAAGGAAATGGCGAAATATCTGAAGGAACTCGGGTTTATAAAATCATGAAGAGGGAATGTATGGTTTTGTATCACCACAGAGACACAGAGGACACAGAGAATAAAAAACTTGAAATGCAATTAATCTGTGCCCTCTCTACTTTTGTGATAAATCTTATCCCTGCCTTTCTTCTCTGTGTCCTCTGTGCCTCTGTGATGAATCTTATTCCCGCCTTTCTTCCCGGTGTCCTCTGTGCCTCTGTGGTAAATCTTATTCCTGCCTTTCTTCCCTGTGTCCTCTGTACCTCTGTGGTAAATCTTATCCCCGCTTTTCTTCTCTGTGTCCTCTGTGCCTCTGTGGTAAAAGTTTCGCAACCTGCAAGAGACGAAGGAGATGGGTATGCATCCGCCTGAATCGGAAATTCTGATTTATCAACCCGAAGATGGGAAAACCCGGATTGAAGTCCGACTGGAAGAGGGGACGGTCTGGTTGAACCAACTGCAACTGGTCGACCTGTTCCAGAGTACCAAGCAAAACATAAGTCTTCATATAAGAAATATTTATGCGGAAGGGGAACTTGCCGAGAACGGAACTGTCAAG
This sequence comes from Candidatus Hydrogenedentota bacterium, assembly GCA_012730105.1. Classification (GTDB taxonomy): domain Bacteria; phylum Hydrogenedentota; class Hydrogenedentia; order Hydrogenedentales; family CAITNO01; genus JAAYBJ01. The sequence continues at coordinate 14,485 of JAAYBJ010000223.1, read as the reverse complement.
GAATACTTGACAGTTCAAAGCGAGGGGACCCGGCAGGTGGAGCGTTCGATTAAATACTATAACCTCGATGTCATTATTGCCGTCGGTTACCGTGTGCGGTCCCAGCGCGGCACCCGGTTCCGCCAATGGGCCACCGCGCGCCTGAGCGAGTACCTGGTAAAAGGTTTCGTGATGGACGATGTGCGGCTCAAAAACCCGCCCGGTCCCGGCGTTCCGGATTATTTCGATGAAATGCTCGAGCGCATCCGGGATATCCGGTCGGCCGAGCGGCGCATGTATCTGCAGGTACGCAATATTCTCGCCCTTGCCGCTGATTATGAACCTGGGGAAGAGGAAACGCAGCAGTTCTTCCAGGTGGTCCAGAATAAACTCCACTATGCCGCCACGGGCAAGACCGCCCCGGAACTCATCGCCGAACGGGCAAATCACCTGCTTCCCAACATGGGACTGACCGTGTGGAAAGGGGACGTCGTGCGGAAAGGCGACGTCACCATCGCAAAGAATTATCTCAACGAGAACGAGATCACCGAACTCAACCGTATCGTCTCCATGTTCCTCGATTACGCCGAAGACCAGGCGCGACGGCGCAAACAGATATTCATGCGGAACTGGCGCGAAAAACTGGATTCCTTTCTCGCATTCAGTGAGCGGAATATCCTGAGCCATTCCGGACGGGTCTCACGAGAAGAGGCCGACCGCACTGCTCAGGAACAGTATGAACACTTCAACAAGCGACGGCTGGAGACAGCGGAAGAACAGGCGGAGGAACGGTATATCGAGGATTTAACAAAAGCAGCGAAAAAATTGGAGAGAATACCTGCAGACAAAAAGAGGGGAAAGGGGAAGAAGCAAAAATCAAAGACAGGCGATGAGAAAGGGTAGTTGATGGGTAAACCAACAAAACCAAGACTGGCCATTTGTTATGACTTTGACGGCACATTGGCGGCGGGAAACATGCAGGAGTACGATTACTTCCCCCAGTTGGGAATCAGACCAAAGGATTTCTGGCAAGACGCTAGAGAACGGGCTAAAAAATACGGAGGCGATGAGATCCTGTCCTATATGTGCCTTATGCTTGAGAAGGCAAATATGAATCCAGAATCAGGTGTTAAGATAACGGAAAAAGCCTTTGCAGAATATGCCAAAGACGTACCTTTATTTAAGGGCGTTGAAGACTGGTTTAAGCGAATTAATGCGTATGCAAAAGAATCTGATCTTGTTATAGAACACTACATAATTTCATCGGGTATACGTGAGATGATTATGGGTACTTCTATTGCCAGGCAATTCAAAAAAATTTACGCCTCTGCTTTTCAATATGAACAGCATGGGGTAGCGAAATGGCCTATTCTTGCTATTAATTACACCACAAAAACACAATTTCTCTTTAGAATTAATAAGGGACAGTTAGATGAATGGGATAACACAGCCATCAATGCTTTTCTCGCCAAAGAGGCACGTCCCGTACCTTTTGAACGCATGATTTACATCGGTGATGGTTCTACAGATGTGCCATGTATGCGATTAGTCAAGGATCAGGGAGGACATTCAATCGCTGTTTACAAACCTAAGAGTAAACAAGCAAAACAAACAGCTCAACGTCTTCATGAAGAAGGACGTGTTAATTTTGTTGCGCCGGCTGATTATAGCGAAAACAAAGAACTTGATAAAGTGGTAAAACTTATTGTTAACAAAATTGCAGCAGATACTAGGATTCAAAAGGTAGCAAGATTTTCAAAAAAGGCTATTGGCAAAGGCAAACAGGGCGAGACAAATAAAGCGGCAATCACAACGGAATTATCTGAAATAGAAGACGTTTCGATCAGCCTACTGCCTGAAGAGAGGTAGGGATTCATATGAGCATATGGAAAAAGGGGCTTCTTCGCGATGCCGGACAATGGATTGGAGGTCTGACTCCAACCATGGCTAATAGACAATTTTGGGATAACGGCATAATACCTTGGGCTAGCCCAAAAGACTTTAGAGGATCAGTAATATCGAAGACTAAGTGCATGCTTACAACAAAAGCACTAGACGAAACAAATCTAAAATATATTCCAAAGGACAGCGTGATAGTTGTTTTTAGAAGTGGGATTCTCAGGAATAGATTTCCTGTTGCTACTACCGGCGTTCCATTAACAATTAATCAAGACATAAAGGCATGTCTTGTTTCAAAGAATGTAAATCCATATTTTTTGGCAGACTATCTTAGATTGAATGAATCGAGTATTTTGCGTGATTGTGCAAAGGTTGGTACGACTGTTGAAAGTATAGATCTTGAAGCATTTCTCAACTTCCCTATACCCTTACCAGAGAAGAAGGTTCAGGACTGTATAATCGGGTTACTCTCCACCTGGGACCGGGCGATAGAGCAGACGGAGCGGCTGATTGCGGCGAAGCGGCGGCGCAAGCAGGGGCTGATGCAGCAATTGCTGACGGGGAAACGGCGGTTTAAAGAATTTGGGAAACCATTGTCCAATTCAGATAAGGTCAATGATTGGCCTTATATTAAAGTCAAGGCTCTTTTCGGAATCCGTTCCACCAAAGGGAATCCCAATCTACCTGTACTATCTGTCACTCAGGATCAAGGTGTAGTATTGCGAAGTTCCCTTGAACGCAAAATAAACATGTCTGATGCGAATACGGGTGGATACAAACTTGTTGAGCCCGGGGACTTCGTCATAAGTTTACGTTCATTTCAAGGGGGCCTTGAATATTCCACTGTTCGTGGCATTGTGAGTCCAGCCTACTATGTTATATCCCCAAAAGATCCTATTTGCAGTTCCTTCTACAAGCACTTTTTCAAATCCAAGTGGTTTGTTAAGCATCTTGCTGCAGTCATAATTGGTATCCGGGATGGGAAACAGGTCAATTATTCCGATTTCGCATCCATGAAAATCCCATGCCCAAGTCTGGAGCAACAACAGAAGATAGCGGACTGTCTTGACAGTTGTGACCGTGAGACAGAGGTTCTTTGCCAAAAACTCGATACGTTGAAAGAACAGAAAAAAGGCCTGATGCAGCAGTTATTGACGGGTAAAGTAAGTGTAAAGGTATGACGCTACTGGATATTTACCACAGAGGCACAGCGTACACAGAGAAGAAGGAACTCGGTGTTCTCTGTGTCTCGGTGGTGAAACACCTTGAATATCTTAAGGAGCACAGTTATGAAACGTGACATGGACTTAATTCGCAAACTTCTGCTGTATCTTGAAGAAATGAATCCATACAACAGAGAAGTTCCCATTCGCATTGACGGTTACGGGCAGGACCAAATCGAGTATCACGGTTTTCTTCTGGTGGATGCAGGTTTGGCCACGGGGGTGGATACAACTACTTTTGAGAATCGTCAGCCCGAATACTTTCTTACAGGGTTAACCTGGGCGGGTCATGAATTTCTGGATGCCGCGCGGAATGAAACCAACTGGAAGAAGGCGAAGGAGAAGTTCGCGGGTGTCGGTGGTTTTTCATTTGGAGTGTTACAGGCCTTACTGATAGCCCTGATGAAAGAGAAACTTGGTCTATGAAGAACCTCTGCGTTCTCTGTGTCTCGGTGGTGAACTAAAACCAACAATCAAAGGACAATCTTGATGGAACAGGACGCACTTACGGGCAAGGTCATCGGGTTTGGGATTGAGGTACATCGGGAAACAGGTCCGGGCCTGTTGGAATCGGCCTACGAAGAATGCCTGGCGTATGAACTGAAAGTAGCAGGGCTGAAGTATTCCCGCCAGTTGGAACTTCCCGTGAAGTACAAAGGTATCTTGCTGGACTGCGGTTACCGTATTGATCTGCTGGTGGAAGAGAACCTTATTATAGAATTGAAAGCGGTGGAACGACTATTGCCCATACACGAGGCGCAATTATTGACCTATATGAAACTGTCCGGAGTACGGAAGGGATTGTTGATGAATTTTAACGTGCCTGTTTTGAAAGATGGTATAAAGCGATTTGTTTTGTGATGAGAATGCACCACAGAGACACAGAGGCCTCAGAGAAGATAGTATGATGAAAATAAATATCACAGAGGTACACGGGGCGAAAAAAAAGATGACGTTCTCTGTGTACTCGGTGCCTCTGTGGTAAATATATGTAAGGACGCATAAAAACGATGAATTATGCACATCTGGATGAACTTGCGGAAAAGGCTTTCGACGTTTATTTCCGGGCGGTGGATCAGGGACAGCCGGATCCTCCCCAAAAAGGGTTACCCGATGTTGAATGATCCATCAAGCACCTATGCAGAGGTTACCCCGCCCCTGGACGAAGACCGCGCCAGCAAGCTGCAGGCGCTGCATCTTCTGCAGCAGATGGACTATGTCTACCTGACCCCCGACGAGGCCGATCGGTTGCGTAACCGCCGGCGTTCGGAAGTACTGCTTTTCGGCATCCTGGAAAACGTGCTGCCCCGCATCAACCGGATACGGTACAAAGGCGAGGAACAGCCCTTCTCCGGCGGCAATATCGCCGCGGGTATCGCCGCGCTGCGTGATGTGCTCTATGACGGCTTGGTCCGGACCAACGAAAAGGTCTATGACCTGCTCATGCTCGGCAAGGAATTGCAGCAATCTGTCCTGGGGGACACGAAAAGTTTCAACCTCCAGTATATTGACTGGGAGCATCCCGCGCGGAACATGTTCCACGTGGCGGAGGAGTTCGCCGTGGAACGCGTCAACAGCCGGGAATGCTATACGCCTGATCTCGTGCTGTTCGTGAACGGGATCCCGCTGGCGGTCATCGAGTGCAAGCGCGCGGTGCTGGGCGGCCAGACGGAACCCGTGGACCAGGCGATCTCGCAGCATCTGCGGAACCAGAAGGACGACGGGATCCCCATGCTGTTTGCTTACAGCCAGCTGCTGCTGGGCGTGGCCCCGGCGGCAAACCAGGCCAAGTACGCCACAACGGGGACGGCGGCCAAATTCTGGGCCGCCTGGAAGGAGGAACAGGGCAAGGATCAGGACGATGAAACGATAGCGGAACACATCAACACCCCGCTGAGCGAGCAGCAGAAGGACAAGGTGTTTGAATCACGGGCCCCCTATGTGCGCGAGGAGTATGAACGCTACGGTACGGCGGAACGCCAGGTAACGGATCAGGACCGGCTCCTGTATGCCCTGTGCCGTCCCGAACGGCTGTTGGACATTACCCGGCGCTATGTCGTCTTCGACGCCGGCGAAAAGAAGGTTCCCCGCTGGCAGCAATTTTTTACCGTGCAACATCTGCTCACCCGGGTTCATGAGAAGGACACCACCGGCCGGCGACACGGCGGTGTGGTGTGGCATACCCAGGGCAGCGGCAAATCCCTGACCATGGTAATGCTGGCGAAGGCACTGGCCCTCGAGCCGGGGCTGCACGACCAGCGCATTCTCCTGGTGACGGACCGCACCGACCTCGACGATCAGATTCACAATACGTTCATGCACTGCGGGCTGGCGCCCGTGCAGGCCCAGAGTTCCGCGCACCTGGCGCGTCTGTTGAAAGAGGGCAAGGCGCGGGTAATAACCACGGTCATCAACAAGTTCGACTCCCTGGGCAGCGTGAAGAGCACACTGCGCCAGGACGACCCCAATATCTTCGTGCTGGTGGACGAGAGCCATCGCACCCAATATGGCACCTTTCATGCCAGAATGAAGAAAGTGCTCCCGAACGCGTGCTACGTGGGATTTACCGGAACCCCGCTGATGAAACAGCACAAAACAACGGTCGGTAAATTCGGCGGATTTATTCAACCGGTGTACACCATCCGCGACGCCGTCGAGGACAAGGCCGTGGTGCCTTTGCTCTATGAGGGGCGCATGGTGCCGCTGGACGTGAACGAGACGGCGATTGACTCCTGGTTCGACAAGATCACCGCCAATCTCAGCAAGGCCCAGGCCGCCGATTTGAAGCGGAAATTCGCCACCTCCGACCACGTCAGCCGCGCCGAACAACGCATCATGGCGGTTGCCTGGGATGTGAGCTGCCACTTCCGGGACAACTGGAAACATACTGGATTCAAGGCGCAGCTGGTGACGCGACGGAAGCAGATGGCGCTGCTCTACAAGAAATATCTGGATGAGTTCGGCATGGTCAGCTCCGAAGTGCTTATCTCGGGCCCGGATGAGCGGGAAGGCCACGAGAGCACCCAGGAGAGCGAGGAGGATCTGCAGGACAACCGGGATCGCCGCGTGCTGCTGTTCTGGAAAGACATGATGGCCCGCTTCGGCACCGAAGACGCCTATAATAAAGCCATTATCAGCGCGTTCAAGGGCGAGGGCGACCCCGAAATCATCATTGTGGTGGACAAACTGTTGACGGGCTTCGATGCGCCGCGCAACACGGTGCTGTATTTGGACCGCGACCTGAAAGAGCATACCCTGCTTCAGGCAATCGCCCGGGTTAACCGGCTTTGGGAAGGCAAGGACTTCGGCTATATTCTAGACTACCAGGGCGTGCTGGCCAACCTCGATGGCGCGCTGGCCTTGTATGAAAAGCTGCCCGGTTTCGATCCGGAGGATCTCGAGGGCACCCTCACCGACCTCAGGGAAGCCGTGAAACAACTGCCCCAAAAGCATTCGGACCTCTGGGAACTCTTCGAGACTATTGCCAATAAATACGACCGGGAAGCCTATGAACGGCTGCTGCAGGACGACGCGGTACGCCACCAGTTCTACCAGCGCCTCAGCGAATACCTGCGTGCGCTCAAACTGGCGCTGGCCAGTGTGGAGTTCCAGGAAAAACAGGCCCACCGCATCCCGAAATACACCCGTGACGCCAAATTTTTCCGCGAGCTGCGCGCCTCCGTGGAACGGCGTTACTCGGATACGGTCAACATGTCCGAGTACGATGCGCGCATCGAGAAACTGATTGACCAGCATGTCGGCGCGCATGAGGTGGAGCAGGTGACGGAGCTGGTCAATATTTTCGAGCGAGAAGCCTTCGAGGCGGAAGTCGAACGGGTCGTCGGTGAGGCCGCCAAAGCCGATACCATCGCGTCCCGTACCTTGAAAACCATTACCGAACGCATGGACGAGGATCCCACCTTCTATGAGAAATTCTCAAAGCTGCTCCGCGACGTAATAGAAGCGTGGCGCAAGCGGCGCATGACGGATTCGGAGTACCTGTCCAAGGTCAAGAATATTGCCGAACGGGTGCGCACCCGCACCGGCGACGAAGTGCCGGAACAACTGAGCCATTCCGACACGGCGAAAGCCTTCTTCGGCTTGGTGCGTGAAGTGTTTGAAAAACACGGCGCTGTCCAGGATGCCCCGCGCCATCACTTGGCCGAACTTGCCGTTGACATCGAGAAGGTTATCGAAAAACGGGCCATCGTCAACTGGGCCAACAACAGTGACGTGCAAAATCAAATGAAAACGGACATTGAAGACCTGCTGTTCTCGTTTCAGGAAGAAAATAGTATCGGATTATCCTATGAAGAGATTGATTCCATCCTGGACCGTTGCATCAGTACGGCAAAGGCGCGCACAAAGTGAGCCCGAAGGAGTTGAACTTAGAGGACGCGCGTCAAGAGACCGTGTGTTTTGGGAAAACAACCATCCCGTTTTCGGTGGAATTCCGGCCGCGCAAGCATATGGGAATCACCGTGCACCCTGATCTGCGCGTGCATGTGGCGGCACCTATAGGCACGGATATGGAGGAGGTGCGTCGCCGCGTGCTGAAGCGCGCTCCGTGGATCCTGAAACAGCTGCATTGGTTCAATTGTTTCCGGCCATTACCGACGCCGCGCCAGTATCTGAACGGTGAAACACATTGGTACCTTGGCAAACGGTATCGTCTGAAAATTCTCAAGGACGACCCCACAGGGGTAAAACTACGGGGCGCATTTCTGGAAGTGGCAACGGATTTCCCGAAAGACAATGAGAAAGTGCGCGCGCTGGTAAAGACCTGGTACAGAGAACATGCGCGGGCGCTGTTCCAACGACGCATGGATGTATGTCGGGCGCTGGTGCCGGGGCTGAAGCAAGCGAATCCACCACTTCTGGTGCGGAAACTTCAGGGCCGTTGGGGCAGTTGCAGTAAGGAAGGCCGTATCCTCCTCAATGTGGAACTTGTTCGGGCTCCGGTGGCGTGTATCGACTATGTCGTCATACACGAGCTATGCCATCTCAAGGTGCGGAAGCATTCCCCGGAATTCTACCGGCTGCTTTCAAAGGTAATGCCTGACTGGGAACAAAAAAAAGCCAAACTGGAGCACTTCCAGTTTTAAGGGCCCACGCTTACCCACTTATCCGAAAGGATTCGCGCTATGCGCCATCCATTCCCAGCCCTCAGTACATGATGCCAAAAAAAATGGAAAACCCGGAACACAAACAGGTTCCGGGTCAAAAGAAATCATACGCGAGGCGAGGCGAGATGATTCACCCCTCATGCCTGTTCACCTGGTGGTAAACCACCTGCTGGCATTACAGGGGAGCATTCGCAACCTCAGCCCTGGCGCACCTTATACCGGGGATTGATCTTGTTGATGATATAGACACGGCCTTTCCGGCGCACGATCTTGCAGCCCGGATGGCGGGTCTTGGCGGTCCTTAAAGACGATAATACACGCATGATACAAACTCCTGTAAAAACAAAATTCGGGTTATATACAGAAACACCCCTGCGTCCTGTCCTCTGCACGGACGGTAATCATACAAAAACTTGGCGGCGCATGTCAAACTCATGTTCGGGACGCAGAGAGCGCTGTCGGTCGTAACATGAAGCGCCCGCGGCATGGCGGGAACCGCGCCGCGGGCCATGGGGCATGCTTTTACCAAAATTACGGTGCTGTTTCTTCCGGAAGTTCTTCTACGGTAATCTTATAGGCGCCCGCACCGTCCGGCTCACTGTTCAGCCAGGTAAAGGCATCCTTCGTCACCGGGCTGAAATACACATTCAAGTCAACCAGACCCTGGGTGACAATGTAACTCTGCAGCGGTTTGCCGGCAGTATCCGTTTCCTGAACCAGTCCGGTCCCGATTAACCAGAACCTGTTGGAATCCGTGATGGACACACGATAGCGCTTGGGAATAATCTGCTCCAATGGCATCGCGGGCAGCGTCACATAGAACACGTCCGTATCCTGTTCGCCAAGATATCCCTGGGCACTGCCGCCGATGGCGATTTTCGTTGCCGTTCCCAGCGTTGGGATGGCGCTGTGGTCATCCTGCTGTACCCGAAGCCCATATTCTGAATAGCCGAATACACCGCCCGGCCCGTCAATCTTGAGCAGGAAGGTTCCATCATAGGGTGCCACAAAATACATCGCATCAGACAAGGGCGTTCCATACTGGTCCATCCAGACCGGGCCGGTAACATCATCAATCCGACGTTTTTGCACCTGGTAGATACCGCCTTGTTTCAGGGCAACGCGATGATACACGGTTTCATACACTTCAATCAGCGTATTGACAAAGGGCACTGCGGCGGCTTGCGCTTTCACGGGAATATCAGCGCCTTGGGGATTGAACGGCGTATAGGCGTACTTGACGGCAACGCTGTACACCAGGGTGTCCGAATAGGCGTAGGAATTAACCTGATCGTTGCCTTCCGTGTTCACATAGCCTTCAATGGAAATATAGTAGTCACCGGTTTTCGGGGCAAGAAACTTGTCCACCGCAAGCTGTTTTTCATAATACATCGGATAGTCTTCGCAGCCGCAGCAGCAGTCGTTTTCATTGCTGAACTGCACGAATTCATCCGGGTCATAGTGGCGCTGCCACATGAGGGACTGTACGTCATCCTCAACCAGATACACGGAAAAGATAACACCCACCGATGTCCTGATCTCGTCCGTTTTTAAGATAAACGCGTATTCCTTGCTGCCTTCCAATCCGACCATGTACCACTGGATACCTTCCGCCTGCAGGGCCGCCGTGGCGGACTCCCCGCCCACCGTCAATTCGAGGGCATCCTTGATGGAATTTGAAGGACACCCTGTAAGCAAAAGAATTCCGCCAAGACAAAAAGAAACCAGCACCATTCTGAACATAATCACGTTCTCCTTTGTAACTGAGTTTACCGACACAGACCCTCGCATTGTCACGGCGACAAACGGTGTCTAAAATACCATTATAGACAGCAATAAGATTGAAAGCAAGCAGACCACAATCTGTCTCAACGGGGGTGACAAAAATTGAAGGCTCTTTAAGAATAACCTCCCGCGTTGAATTCCGGGGATATGTTCGAATGGCACTAACTGAAGGCGTTTGCTAGTTGCTAATCAAAGTATACAATGAAGCAAAGGAGGGACATATTCCCAAGTTCACGTTCATGCTCGGGCACTGTAATTATGACTTCGAGGACGATTGGGAAACGTGTCCCCGGAATTGAAAATCAGGTCCTGCCTCTTGGCACAATAGCCTTGGCAATGCACACTATCCCAAGGACCAAATTGCAGACCCCACCGCTTTCCCCGGCACGAGGCAAGGAGAAAAAAGGCTAGGGCGTTGGGGCCTCTTCCCCCTTATCGGCGGAAGGCTCTTCTTTTGCATCCGGCAGGCGCGTTTCCTCCACCGCTGGTTCCGGCACGCTGATCAACGCGTTACAGGCGTCACACCGGTCCTGAATGCCGTCCTGGCGCTTGGGGACGAACGGCGCCGCCCCGCAATGGGGACATTTGTGCTGTGTCATAGCCGCGATCTCCCTTTACTTACCGTTAATTATATAGAATGAAAACACAAGATACAAGTTTGGATCTTGTATGGCAACTGCTTTTGTTTTGGACAACATGCGTCTTCTCGACGGCCATTGGGCCGCCAAAGCCGCAACCGTCCTGCGCCTGAAAATGATTTACGATCCGAATTAGCCTGGGAAAATTTTTTCAATGACCCGTGAGTTGATATGCTATGCGCAGCTTCGAAACGTCGTAAAGTAAAAAATTGGTTCTCGAGATAGGATACCTGCCATGGAACATACTGTGCCCGGTGATGCGGGGCTGGAATCCCGGCCGGGCAAGCCGCGGGCCCTGCTGGTCGCCGATGCCATTTACCTGCTGCTGGTTTTCGGCTGGATGCTCGCCCTGACGCCGCTTGGTCGGGACTACGCGGCAATGGCTGATCCGGACCTGCTCGGGCCGGTGCCGGGCCGCCTGTTTTCAGGCATGACGTACCTCTTCGGTAGCCACGCGTTCCTGTATTACCTGGCCAATCTGCTGCTGCTGTACCTGTGCATGGCCTTGATCCTGGCGCTTACCCGTGTGCTGGGTAACAGCCCCTGGTGGCTGGGCTCTGTGGCGGCGGTGTTGTTCATGGCCAACCCCGTAAAAACGGAAGCGGTCCTCTCCCTGGGCGGCATCCAATATCTGCTTCCGTGCCTTTGCGGCCTGACCGTGCTGCTGGTCTACGCCGTCTACCGCAAGGAACACGGACTGCTTTCCCAATGGCTGCCGCCGCTTGCGTATATCGCATCCATCCTGATCTGTCCGGATACCATTCCCCTCTTCCTGGTGCTTGTCGTCATGGAAGCCTGCTTTTTTCGCGGGGTCCCCGGCGGACGCAAACGCTTGTGGCTTATAACGGGTGTGGGCCTGGTGGCTTTCCTCATCAGCGGGCAATGGGCCTTTGAAGGGGCGTTACAACCCGCGAACATGGTTATGCCGCTTTTGCTGATCCTGTATCCCATCGGGTTGCTTCCCGACACGGTGGCATTCTTTGGCGCTTGGCCAGTTTTGGGCTGGACCTGCGCGCTATGCCTGACAGCGTTAGCCGTGTATCTGATACGTCGCGCAAATGATCCACTCTTTACCTTCGGACTGCTGGGGGCCGTGGCTTTTCGTCTGCTGCAGGGCGGCCGTACCGTGGACCCCGTCACCCTGTCCGGCGGCGGCGCGCTGTTGATCCCGACAGCGTTGTTTGCCCTGTCCGTGGGCGCCGCTTTTCATACGATGATGCGCCATCCCCGGTGGCGTTCTACGGTGGTGCGCAATTCCACCCTGCTCTGCGTGGTCGTCATGCTATGCCAGGGCTGGGTAAACTGGCACTGGCTGCAGGCGGGCCGGGACGTGGGCCGGTTCCAGAAGGCGTCGGCGGAAACCGCCGCACAGCATCCGGGACAGCCCTTGGCCGTGGTACCGGACCTGCAATATGTCAGCACCGCGCCCGTCATGCAGACCCGATCCGTGCGTTACCACACGCCCTTCAGCACCGCCCTGCCCGTGGTGCCGCTGATGCCCCTGTCAGTGCTGTCCCCGGCGTCTGTTGAAGTGCTTTCCTATTCTGCTGAGGAAGCCGTGATATCCGTGAGCGGCCTGGCAATGCCCACCGTAAATCCCCCGCCCCGGTTTTCACGCGCCTGGTGGAAGCAGCGTCACCAGCCCCAAGGCCCGGTGACGCTTGAACTGGAGACAGGGGCCCATCCCTTTCCCGAGGTCCGCATTCCCCTCCATGAATCCAAGTGGGTTCAAATGCGCTAACCTGCCACAAAGCGCGAACAGGCAATGTTTGGTTGTCACGTATGGTTTCAGTAGAATACAGGCGAAACGCGATGCACCATCGCCCCCGGGCAACGGCCGCCGCCGGGTTAATCCTGAGTACAGGGTGGAGAACCATAGATGATTCCTAGACGCTGGGCGCAAATGGAACCGGGTGAATATGCGGAAGTACACCGCTGGATGAAAGACGCATCCGCGCAGGACGTATCTATCATACGGGAGTGGGAAGACCGAATCGCCGCTTTTATTGGCATGCCGGCCGCCGCCGCGGTGAATTCAGGCCGGCAGGGGTTCCGGATCGTGCTGGAGCGGCTGGGTATCGGTGCCGGGGATGAAATGATTGTGCCCGCCTATACGCTGGGCGAGATGCTGCCTTTCGTTCAATCTCTGGGGGTCACACTGGTTCCCGCCGACATCGACCCGGACACGTTCAATATTACCCCGCAAACAGTGGCGCGCCGGATCACGGCAAAAACGAAAGCCATTCTGGCACTGCACATTTTCGGAGCGCCCTGCGACATTGAGGGCATTCTGGCCCTGGCCGAGGGACAGGGGCTGCTGGTGATCGAGGACTGCGCCCACGCCCTGGGTGCCACCGTGAACGGCAAGCCCGCAGGATCCTTCGGCGACGCAGCCTTCTTCAGTTTCGAGGTCACCAAGATGGTTAACACCTTCGGCGGCGGCATCGTTATCGCCCGGGATGATGCCATCATCGAAGCCACCCGCGCGTTCAACACGGCCGAGCCCGACGGGTACGTGTCCCTGTCGCGGAAGCTGGACGGCACACTCGTGGAACAAGGACTCTTCCGCACGCGCCTCATGTACCTGCCCCTTTACCTGCTGGCATCACCCCGCTGGCAGCCCCTGATGAACCGGCTGTACCGGGGTTCGCAGCACACCCAGAAAAAGCGGGAGCGCTACAGCCCCGCCCAGGCGCGCCTCGGCCTGAAGAAAATGGACACGCTCCCGGAACGGCTGGAACTGCGCCGCCAACGGGCCGGCCTGTTGACTTCCCTGCTTAAGAAAGAAATCCACCCCCAGAAAATACTGGAGGGCGCCGAATCCACCTTCTACTTCTATGTGGCGCTGATGCCTGACCCGGCCGCGCCCATACGACAAAAGCTCCTCCTGAAAGGGATCGATGCGGGTGCCGGCAACGAGATCATGGACAATTGCGCGAAACAACTCGGGTACGATGACTGTCCGAGCGTGAACGAAATTTTCGACCGCGCCCTGGCGTTGCCCATGTTTGATGGCCTATCCGAAAAGGCATGCGAACATGTGGCGAAAACCTTGAACCGGCTGGTGTAACGCGGTCCACTGGACCCGGGCTATGTGAATGACACCTATTCCCCAATAAGCAGACATTCACATTCCTTCTTTATCTCCTCAACCCCGTGGACTACAATGCTTCATCAACTCCCAGAGTTGTGGTACAGGCATCCTGCCTGCTGTTCTACTCTTTTGTGGTGCAGGCATCCTGCCTGCGGATTTTTCCTTAATCAGTGCCGGACCGGCAGGCAAGATGCCTGCACCACAAAAGCAAACAGGATTACAGGCAACGCCAGTTTTATCTAAATTAGCTAATAATCATGTTGAGATGCGATATCCTTCGCTCTGCAAAAGATAGATTGTCATTGTGTACATTAAAAACAAAAAATAAAGTATTGACATTTATGATGTGGTGATATATACTTAAGCATAACGTCGTGTTTCATTCGTTGAGGAAGTCTTTAGCAACAGGAGATTGCCTTGTGATGCTGCCCTTGTCACACTGGAAGAGGGGATGGCGGTTGTGAAACGGATTCTGTTTTACGTGTGGGGACTGCCCGTGCCCGCCTATACCTTCTTCTTGTGTTTCAGTTTTGTCTTCTGCATTCTTGGAATGGTGTGGTATGATCGCCGTTCAGCAACGCCACTCCGGGTGCGGCCCGACATCGGCGTGTGGGCTTTTCTCGGGGCGATCATGGGCGCCCGCCTGTTTTACCTGGTGCAATTCGATAGGCCTCTTTGTCAGCTGTTCTTTTTAACCGGTAGTGGACTCGTCTTCTATGGCGGCTTCATCGGGGGACTGCT
>JAAYBJ010000022.1 GCA_012730105.1 Candidatus Hydrogenedentota bacterium | reverse complement strand
CACGCTTAGCGTGAAAGTGAAAGACGGGGAAACAATCGTGGCGGACGTGAAAGGGGCGGCAGCAGGACTTAGCCTCCAGGTGGCATCGCCGAAACTGTGGACGCCGGACACGCCTCACCTGTATGCTCTTGATATCGAGCTGATGGACGGCGCGGGGACCGTCCTGGACCGGGTGTCCTCCTATACTGGTATCCGCACGGTGGGCAAGACGCGCGATGCGGACGGTCATTTGCGCTTTACCCTGAACGGTGAAACCATTTTCCACTGGGGTCCCCTGGACCAGGGTTGGTGGCCCGACGGGCTGCTGACCCCGCCGTCGGATACCGCCATGCGTTACGATATCGAGTATCTGAAAGCCGCCGGTTTCAACATGATCCGGAAGCACATCAAGCGGGAACCGCGCCGGTATTACTATCATTGCGATCAACTGGGCATGATGGTCTGGCAGGACCAGCCCAGCGGCGGCGAGAATCCGCGCTGGGTATTCATGAGCCCGGAACCCAAGGATGCGGAATGGCCGGACGACGCCCATCAGCAATACCTACTGGAACTGGAGCGTATGATGGAAACGCTGAAGAACCATCCGTCCATTGTGGTGTGGGTGCCCTTCAACGAAGCCTGGGGCCAGCACCGTTCCGTGGAGGTGGGCAACTGGGTGGCGCAACGCGATCCGAGCCGGCTGGTGAACATCGCCAGCGGCGGCAACTTCTTCCCGGTCGGCGACATTGCCGACGCCCATGCCTACCCGGATCCCAAATTCCCCTTTGATCCGGACCGTTTTGACGCGTTCATTAAGGTGGTGGGCGAGTTCGGTGGCCACGGGTTCCCGGTGGACGGCCATCTCTGGAATCCTGATCAAAAGAACTGGGGCTACGGCAAAAAACTGCCGGAATCGCTGGACGAGTATAAATCGCGTTTCCGCGGCACCCTTGAACTGTTGAATCAACTGCGCGGGCAGGGGATTGCGGCGGGCGTGTACACCCAGACCACCGACGTGGAAATCGAAATCAACGGCCTGCTCACCTACGACCGGGAAGTAGCCAAAATCCCCGCCGAAGAACTGGCCGAACTGCGTAAGGAGCTGTTGCCCAGCCTCTCCAGTGGCGCGAAGTGATGCTGTAAAAGGGACAAGCGGAAACACGATTCTGGGGTCGTTTCCATGACCCGCCAGAGGCTGAACGCATCGACGTGCTTGTGTAATACATAAAGCCGCCTGTGGATATCGGATGAAAATGATAGGATGGTGCGGAAACGGTTGCCATTGTTGTTATACGGTGTAACATCGTTAACCGCAATAAATCTTGAATATTGTGCCAGCCGTAAACAAATAATCTGGCTGTTACCATGACCGATATCCGTATTTTGTCAGGAGGTGCTGGAAATGAAAAAACGTTTTGATGATAATGCCGCCGTTGGAAGAGTCGCATTAATCGGGACTTACGTGCCGCGACAATGTGGTATAGCGACATTTACCAAAGACCTTCGGGATTCGCTGGATGGAGCCGGACGGAAACTGAGTACATTGGTTGTGGCCATGGACGATATCCCTGAGGGGTACGCCTATCCGTCCGAGGTGCGTTTCCAGGTGCGGGCCGCCCAGAAGCGAGACTACACGACCGCCGCGAACTTGTTGAATATAAACAAGGTCGATGTGTTATCGCTGCAGCATGAATTCGGCATCTACGGGGGACCGGATGGCAGTCATATTCTACAGTTGATGTCCGCTGTCCGCATGCCGGTGATTACTACGCTACATACCGTGCTTCAGGAACCGACACCCGGACAGGCCACGGTGATGCAGCATATTATTGAAGGGAGTGAGCGGCTCGTGGTAATGAGCGAGCGGGCCGTGCACATGCTGACAGATATTTACCACGCACCACCGGAAAAGGTCGCCTTTATCCCGCATGGCATACCGGATGTGCCCTTTATTGACCCTATATTTTACAAGGACCAATTCGGCCTGGAAGGGCGCACGGTTCTGCTGACCTTCGGATTATTGTCACCGGGGAAGGGGATTGAAGTGGTCATTCGCGCGCTGCCGCAGATTGTTAAGAAATATCCCGATATAATCTATGTGATTCTTGGCGCTACCCATCCCCATGTCTATCGGCAACAGGGCAATGCCTACCGGGATTCGCTTGAGTTGATGGCGGAAAAATTGGGGGTTAAGAAGCATGTGCTGTTTCATAACCGGTATGTTTCCCTGGAAGAACTGTGCGGTTACATTGGTGCTGCGGACATCTATATAGCCCCCTACCCGAACCGGGCGCAGATTACTTCCGGAACGCTCGCCTATGCCCTGGGCGCGGGGAAAGCATTGCTGTCAACACCTTTCTGGCATGCAGAGGAATTGCTTGGCGAGGGGCGAGGTAAGCTGTTCGACTTTAACAAGCACGAAGAGCTGGCGGCGGAGGTCCTTAATATTCTTGCAGAGCCGGTTGAATGCAGCGTGATGCGCAAAAAGGCCTATGCACTCGGCCGCGAGATGGTCTGGAGGACCGTCGGAGATCGGTATCTGGCGTTGTTCACCGAAGTGTTGGCGGAATGGAACAAGCATCCGCGTGTGTTTTCCCGGGTTTCGGAGAAGGTCGTAGATGCCGGGTATATCCCCGAGATTAAAATGACCCACCTGAAGACCTTGACCGACAATACCGGTATTTTGCAGCATGCTCTTTTCGCCGTGCCCAACCGGCATCACGGGTATTGCACCGATGATAATGCACGCGCGCTCATTGCCGCGCTGATGTATTATGATTTATTTCGGGACGAATCCGCGCTTCCATTGATAAGCACCTACCTGTCGTTTGTGCATTATGCCTTTGATCAGGACACGGGGCGTTTTCGCAACATGATGGGCTATGATCGGCATTGGCTTGAAGAGACAGGCAGCGAGGACGCCCACGGCAGGGCCTTGTGGGCCCTCGGTATAGCGTCGGCCCTGGCCCCCAACGAAAGTATCGTATCCTTTGCGGTACGCCTGTTCAGCCGGGCTCTCGGCGCTACGGAGTCCTTTACATCCCCGCGGGCATGGGCGTTTGCGCTTATCGGCATGGGGTCCTATCTGGTCCGATACGACGGGGATACACAGGTGCGGCGGTTTCGCGCATTACTTGCTGAGCGCTTGTTCGATCGCTTCAAGGCCAACGCAGTGCCGGAATGGCCCTGGTGTGAGGATATTATTTCATACGGCAATGCCCTATTGCCCCATGCCCTGATTTTAAGTGGCCAGTGGATTCCCGATGGAGACATGGTGCAACAGGGATTAACCAGCCTCGAATGGCTGTATAACCAGCAAGTAAATGATGAGGGTACTATCAGCCTCATTGGCAACCGGGGGTGGATGGAGCGTAACGGCGAACGCGCGCGGTTTGCCCAGCAACCGGTGGATGCCATGGCGCTGGTGGGTGCCTGTGCGGAGGCCTTTCGATGTACCCAGGAGCCCGTATGGCGTGAACGCGCGCAACGCTGTTTCCAATGGTTCCTGGGCGGGAACGATATGCAATCCGTGATTTATGATTACCAGACGGGCGGGTGCCGCGACGGCCTGGAGCCGGACGGGCCCAATCTCAATCAGGGCGCCGAATCAACCTTGGCCTGGCTGATAGCGGCCATGACTATGCAGGACCTGGCCCGTTCCGCGGTGGTGGTGGAAGTATCCAAAAAACGGTTGGCCGAAAAAGCCCAGACGCCCGTATCCAATTGACCTTAGTGAACACCCAGGTGTATGCGGGGCTTGCCCTGATGAAAACGAGAAAGGAACGTCATGAGCGAAACCATGCTTCAGGCGAAGCGGTTGGCGCTACGTTTGCATAAGGATGAACGTCGTGTTATCGCCCGTTTGTTTGGTACCTACGGCGAAACAAGACTCCCGGAATTGGCAGAACGGCTGTCCAAAGTTTCGGAAGAGGAAGTGAAAGAACAGCTGCAACAAGTATTCGCCTATTTTCAAAAACGCCATAAGGACCTGCCCCGTATTTTTCTGGATAATTTTGAACAAGCGGCGCAGCGGTCCGGGTGGTCCGGGGACCTGGACGAACCGCGGCGATTGCTTCTGGGCGCTTACTTCACCATGGAATATTCCATTGAAGCGGCGGCCCTGTTCAATCCGTCCATTGTCGTCCATCCCGACCAAAATAATAGCGGCGATGGCGGGTTGCGGTTTGTCATGAGCCTCCGTGCCACCGGGGAAGGGCATATCTCGTCCACGGTATTTCGAACCGGCGTGCTGTTTGATGATGACCGGGTGGAATTGGATCCGCCGGCAAAATATTTTTCCTCCGCGAAACGCGCTCCTGACCAGCAGTATCTCAAGTACTTGTTTTTGCGCAAACTGGGCGAAATGTCGGTGAACATGTCCATCGCCGGTAAAATGCTGGACCCCTTGCCGGAAAAATTCAGCCTGGTGGAACTCAGCCAGGCGATTGCGGCGTTTAGCGAAACCCCGTATAAGCCGGCAAACTATGTTGAAACCATAAGCGCCCTTATGTGGCTGGCCAATTCGAATTATCAGATTCAGATGGTGCCGGATGCCGATATCAGCGATATTGTGTTGTTTCCTAACAGTGAAAATGAATCGCGGGGCATTGAGGATTTACGCCTGGTCTGTTTCACAGAGGAGGACGGCTTCCACCGATACTACGGTACCTATACGGCCTATAACGGCCATCAGATCCTGCCCATGCTCATGGAAACCGATGATTTCAAGCGCATCGCCATTCACACGCTCAATGGCGCCTGTGCCCTGGACAAGGGCATGGCACTATTCCCCAGACGCATCAACGGGCACTATGCCATGTGCAGCCGGATAGACGGACGCAATTTATACCTGATGTATTCCGACTACATTCATTTCTGGGAGTCGGCCAGTATCCTGGCCAAACCGCGCTACCCGTGGGAGTTGAACCTTATCGGTAATTGCGGTTCGCCCATAGAAACCTCGGAAGGATGGCTGTTGCTCACCCACGGCGTCGGCCCCATGCGCCAATACTGTATCGGCGCCATGTTGCTGGATCTGGAACACCCGGAACAGATTATCGGCCGCCTGCCGCACCCGCTGCTGTCGCCCCACGAGGATGAACGGGAAGGCTACGTTCCCAATGTGCTCTATTCCTGCGGGTCGATTGTCCATAAAGACCGCCTGTACATCCCCTACGCCATGGCCGACCAGACAACCGGCATGGCCGCCGTGGGTCTGCAGGATCTCTTAGGGGCGCTTAAACAGAATCCGTGATTTCGCGCGTGCGTCAATTTTTATGCCGGGTGGAGCGAACTTACAGGGGTACGCTCTCATCTTAATAAGGATGGTATGTTGGTAAGGGGGCTGTTTAGCCCAGTATGTTCTGAGCGAAACCCGCCTTTTTTTGTTTCAAGTACAAAGGCGGGTTGCGCTTTGGTAATGCATAGATGTAAAAGTTATCTGATGCATTGGGCCTAAACATGTGTCAACCACCAGCAACAAGGTTCGCTCCACCCGGCCTACCAGTATTTTATGCTTTCTTGGTCATTACGACAAGGGTTAGGAATACCGACATGCTTAAGCCAATGATCAGCCAATCACCGAATATACGCTTGACGCGGTCGGGAGAAGGGTTGTTCTTGTCACAGCCAGCACAATCACAACAGCCGCCACAGCTTTCTCTTTCGCTTTCATACACTCCCTATAATCGTTTTCTATTACCTTCGCCTTCAACTGGGAGTTCGCCTTCAGAAGACGGGCAGTTATCGTCGCTGTAGGTTTGAAAATCAACATTAACGCCATTGCTTTCTAACTGGGGAATCTGCACGGTAAAGGCGGTATTGCTCAACGGATTTAAATCAATATAAAGACTACGTAACGTGGACAGCCCGAGTAACGGACTCAGGTCAGATATGCAATTCTTGCTTAGATCCAGGTTCCGCAGGCTGGTGAGCCCGGCCAGCGGCGTGAGGTCACGGATTTGATTGTTTCTTAGCGCCAGAAGCTCCAATTTAGTAAGCCCCTGCAGCGGCGTAAGGTCACTGAGGTCGTTCTTCTCAAGGTTCAGTTCCATCAAACCAGCGAGGTCTTGCAGGGGGGCGAGGTCACTGACCTGGTTCTCGTCCAGATAAAGCAACTCCAGCTTCGTGAGGCCCTGCAGCGGCGTGATGTCAATGATTTGGTTGCCTTCCAGCCATAGCTCCTCAAGGCTGGTGAGGCCGGCAAGCGGCGTGATGTCACTGATTTGGGTGTCATGCACATCCAGATACGTCAGGCTGGTGAGCGCGGCCAGCGGCGTGAGATCACTGATTTG
>JAAYBJ010000021.1 GCA_012730105.1 Candidatus Hydrogenedentota bacterium | reverse complement strand
TACACGTCCTTTTTGCACCGCGAAAAACCGGAATGACGCGTTGTTTTTGGATTCTTGAACTGAACCGGAACATACCGCTCCTCTCGGCAACAAACGAAACTCATAATTAATTGTCAGCAAAATGGCCTTAAGCGCCTAACGCATCTATGGTTGAAAATAATCAGATCGAAGCATGTCGATTAGATCGGATAGAATAAGCAAGCATAGATCGGATACTATAGAAACAGTTATGGTAACCAAAAAAGGAGAGGAAGCAGTTATGACGAAGTTTCTGAATACGAGTGCCACGAATTATTACCTCGAAGAAATGATCAAGCAAACGCGGGAACGGCTGATTATCATAAGTCCCTTCCTTAAGTTCAATGAACGCATCAAAGAACTGTTGGCGGATAAAGACAGGATGAAAATAGATGTCCGACTGGTCTATGGCAAAAGTGAACTCGCACCACAGGAAATGAATTGGTTACGTTCCCTGGAATTCGTCCGTACTAGTTTCTGCCAGAACTTGCATGCCAAATGCTATATCAACGAGCAGGCCGCCATCATCACCTCCATGAATCTATACGATTTCAGCCAGGTAAATAATAACGAGATGGGCGTCTATATCGATCGGGAAACGGAACCCGATCTGTATCGGGAAACGTTGGAAGAAGCGCAACGCCTGATTCGTATCAGTGAACAGGTTCGCCTTGCTGCTGAAAAGGTGGAGGAAACGGAACCGCAGGAGGTGGAAAAAGATGACAAGGGATATGAGAAATTGACCACCTCGAAGTTGGCAAAAGACCGTGGAGTTCGTACTGCGGAAATGAACGAACGACTCCTTGCTAAAGGCTTCTTGGAAAAAGACGGGGATCAGTTCCGGTTGACGGAAGCAGGCAAGAATGCGGGGGGTGAGTTCCGCATCTCAAAGAAGTTCGGTCCCTATTTCCTCTGGCCGGTGGATATGAACCTGTAAAGTAGACATTTTTCTTGGCATTAGAAAATGCGGAACAGGCATAGGAATGCTAAACTTCGATCGGGTCTCGCTGGGAACGAGAGGAAAATCGAAATTGACCCGGGCAAGCCCTTACAATTTCGCATTCGAGAAGTCTCCTGGGAATTGCCGGGCATACCCGGTTTTTTGCCCTGGCCCGACCATTTTATGACCCAGCCCAACCGCGTGCTGGAACGGTGCTACCTGCTCCCCAGCAACCATACCTACTCAATCTGCATCCAGATCTCTTAGACGGGGTGCGGGAAAATCGGCATTGCCCTGAGCGAGAAGGCGGGGCTGACGGATCAGCTCAGGGCGATTCACCTGGAGTGTCGGGGCATCGCGGTGAACACCGGTGGCGCGAGCACGCCGAGCAATTTGGTGGCGGTGATGCTATGATATTCACAAGAAGACGCATTTCTGGAGTTTGCCATGGTCGAACATTCTGATAAAACACTGAGGCATATCGTATACAAGGTCTGCGTCGCTGCAACTTGGAGCGACAGCAAGATGACCATTGATGAAAAACATTACCTTGGATACCTGAGGGATACACTCGCGGCCAATGAAGAAGAACGGGAGACATTTCGACAATACTGTACAGGTGACATTGATACAAAGAATCTATTTAATGAGGTTTCGGCCCTTGGGGATTCTGATAAGCGCTATGTTATTGTCAAATGCCTTGAGGTGATGGGATGCGATCATAAAATCCTTGCTAACGAGGCTGCCTTCCTGAACAGATTAAGAAAGGCTTGCGGCATCCGCTACTTTCTTTACAGGCGGTTGATTGCCGCTACCTTGGGGAATAGGTGGGTTCTTTTCTCCATCTCTTGGAAATGGTTCGCCTGTTACATCCTTTTTTGGGCCGTCTTGATTGGGTTGTTATTATCGTGGATGTTAAAAAATCAAGCGTTCACCTATCCTGAAGGGCAGTGCAGTGACGAAGATATTGCCATACAAGTATTTGATACCCTAAGTATACAGACGTTCCCTGATAAGGATGAGACTTCTGTTTTTGAAAGCATCAAAAAAGGAATTGTCTCCATCAATATTTTTCGTGGGGGCCAGCGTATCAGCGGGGGATCTGGGTTTGTATTGGGTGCTGGCGAATCGGAACGTATTTACATTATCACTAACCGGCACGTAGTGGAGAAGGAAGAATATTCATATGGGTGTGACCGGGGGAGCATATCCTATGAAGTTGAGCTGCATAACATGCTCAGGGCAGACGCCGTTATGGATTATTGCTCGGAAGATGCGGATCTCGCGCTTTTGTCGGCAAAGGGCTTAAAAGAACATGTCGTATCGCTTGTGCTGCGGCTGAAAAACGACCTGCAGGTTGGAATGACTGTTTTGGCGGTAGGGCGCCCGTTGAGTCTGAGGAACACAGTAACCCGGGGCATTATATCTTCATTGCGTGAGGAGGAACTTCAAACGGATGTGGCGATCAGTTACGGCAGTAGCGGCTGTCCCCTTATAAACCTGAAAGGCGAGGTGTGCGCCGTAATGAATAGCTCTTATGATAGCAAGAACTTCAGTTTTGGAGTGTATACGGATGAGATTCTCACGATGTTGCAGAAACGAAAATCTCTTTACGAAAAATAATTGCAATTCATTTTATCTGGAAATGGGTGTGTGACCGCCTATGCGAAGTCAATGCTGGCGACGCTGTCGGATCAGCCCAAGGCGATTCAGCTGGAGTGCCGGGTTATCGCGGTGAATTCCGGCGGCGTAAGCGCCCCGAGCAATGGGGCGGCGGTGGTGCTGTAGCAGCAAAACACAAGCAAGCTGTTTTTGAGTTAATAATCCAACGCGTTAATAACGCGAATCGTGTACGTCGCATATTCAGGTGTTGCATGACTGCCACATCCTGAGCCGGACACTTGAAAATTCTCCGTATCTCCGGGTTTAAAGAGGCGGTTTATAAAGGTGCTGTATTCCCCCAGAAACTGTCCGGCCTCATCGAAAAGTTCCACTTCAATCTCCATATTCCGCCAGGTATCAGAACCTTCGTTCTTCAACATTCCCAGGAAATCTTTCGTTCCATCGGCATTAACACGGTCGTGATGTTCCACGATAGTAAGCATGGCCGTATCATCAAACTCTTTCATGCGAAAAGAGCCGTCCATATCATCCATCTGAATATTGTCCGGCAGCGAAGGGACAGAAGAAAAATCATCCGGGAACGTGGAAGAGTCAATTATTTCGCCCGGTTGCGAATACGTAATTTCATTGAGAAATCTGCCGATATAAATGTGCTGTGCGATCCATACGCCCAGTACGACACAAACCGTGATTCCCATGCCATAGAGTAAACCGTCAAAAAGCCTTGTGACTATGTATTTTATCCATTTCATATTGCGATCCTTCTAAGCCCTCACCGGGTTGCAGACCTCCCCTGCATTAGCAGCACAAGAAAAGCATTCCAAAATGCGTCATCCGGTCACGGTTGCCGTATTGTTTTTGCCGTAACGATCAAATTAAGGAACGTTTCGCGATAATGGTCGCTGTCAACAGCGGAAGTGGCGAGTTCCCGGATGCTGTCAAAGGTTGCGGTCCCTTTATGGGGTGAATCCCTGAGTAATAAACCAAAACCGGCAACAGCGGCGGCGAATCGAAAATCGGAGGAAACGTTTTCAGCATCAGCTGTATCAGAGGACACCGGGATTTCAATAAGGCTGCTGTCGGCGCCGTCTGGCTGTTTGTACCGAAGTTTAACAAACATCAGTTCATCCGCATTTTCCGGAGTGGGCAATACCTTTTCTTCTTTGTCCTCTTGTTGGTACCGCAAGGGGTCTACGCCCGGGCCGATTGAAACGCCTTTGGGGACAATCTGGTAAAGGGCCGTGACGGTATGGCCCGCGCCGATTTCTCCGGCGTCTTTCGTATCGTCATTAAAATCCTTCGCGGCAAGCATGCGATTTTCATAGCCTAACAACCTGTATTCGCTTACCCGCGCGGGATTGAATTCCACCTGAATTTTAGCGTCCTTGGCGATGGTCGCCAGGGTGCCGCTGACTTGTTCGACCAGAACGCGGCGCGCTTCGCTGTAATCGTTGATATAGGCGTAGTTGCCGTTGCCCTTGGAAGCCAGCATCTCCAGGGCGTCGTCTTTCAAGTTGCCCATGCCATATCCCAGCACGGTGAGAAACACGCCCGTTTCACGTTTTTCCTCAATCAGCGCGAGTAAACCCTCATGGCTGGTGACTCCCACATTAAAGTCGCCGTCCGTGGCCAGGAGCACCCGGTTAATGCCTTGCTTGATAAAATGTTTTTCCGCCATGGCATAGGCGTCCTGAATGCCCGCGCTGCCATGGGTGGAGCCGCCTGCGCCCAACACTTCAATGGCATCGCGGATGGTTACCCGCTGTTCCACCGGCGTTGATTCCAGGGCCACGTTGCTGGTCCCGGCATAGGTGACCAGGGCAACCCGGTCTTCCGGTTCCAGAATCTCCAGCAAAGCCTTTAGGGATTCCTTTACCAGGGGAAGGCGATTCGAGGCGCTCATGGAACCTGATGTATCAATCAGAAAAACCAGGTTCGCGGGTGGACGTTCTCCCTTGGGCAGGTCACGCCCCTTCAAGCCGATCCTGGCAAGAAGATGTTCCCCGGCCCAGGGACAGGCGCCCACTTCCACATTGATTGAAAAGGGATGCTTTCCCTGGGGTTGCGGATAGTCATAGGAAAAATAGTTCACCAATTCCTCGATGCGAACGGCATCGGACGGTGGCCATTGGCCTTGTTCAAGAAAACGCCGAATGTTGGCGTAGGCGGCGCTGTCCGGATGGAGACTGAAAGTGGATAAAGGTTGTTCCTTTGCGGAAACGAATGGGCGTTCCGCTATGTCGGCATATTCTTCTCCACCTGGATAATACAAAGTTGCCGAAGGCATGGTGGAATTGCCGGGCTCGAACAGCAGGTTCGCCATCGCGATGGCTGGATATTCAGCAGCCGGCGGACATTCCGGAGGGGGCAGCGACAGGGTTTCCGTTCCCTCATTCGTCGATTTTTTCGAAGTGGCACAGGAAGTAAAAATACTCACAAGGACCACCCCAACAATACAAACCCCTAGTATATACGTGATCTTCATCTCTCATTTTCCTTTCCGCCACCGCAATGAAAGTGCACCCACGCAAACACTACGCCGCCTCGCGCTTAATCCCCTGGCCCGCAAACGAACACGCTTCTTTTTGTATCTTCACTTCCCCGCACTACCGCAACGGCCGGATGTCGTAGATCAGGGGTATTTTTGCCTTGTGGCCATTATTCGGATTGCCGTACAGGGTCACGCCAAAAGAATAGTTTTTCGTTTTTCCCTGTCCCGGCACTTTGAAGGATTTGAATCCCCGCCAGAAGTCGTTCCTGCCCTTCTTGCTCAACAGTTCTATGATCTCCGTCATGGCGTCCAGGGGCGCGACGACGTCCTTGCCGAAGACCAGGGTGTCGAGCAACACAAAGACCGGCGCGTGCCCGTCATCGTTATTGCCATTTGGAGGAACCAGGTCCCATGCCATGTCCTTTTCGAGATCATGGCCGACCACGATGGTGTCCTTCGTACATTTCTTGAGGGTGTCTACGCCGTTTTCGAGCACCGCGTCCACGAATTGTTTTTGTCTTGAGCCCGGGGGCGGCGAGTAGATGTGGGTGATGTAGGGGGATAAGCCCAGGAGGTTAAAACATTTTTGCGTATAAGGCTTTGCCCCTTTGGTGACCACAACGGTCTTGGCGCCCCGGCGTACAAGATTGAACAGTGCGGTTTTTGAGCCCTGCCTTTCCCTCAGAAACCGTTCTTTTTCATGTTCGATATACGCGTACAGGGTCTCCTGCCATTTTACGAACGCCTCCGTAACGAGGGGAGATCCTTTTCCAAATTGTCTTTCAAACGCGAGCCAGGCCTCTTCTTCCTTTTTCAGCCGGATATCGCGTAATTTGCGTTCCCACACCAGTAACAGCTCGTCACTGTCAAGTAATACCAGTTTCCCGGATAGATCAACCGTGCCCGTTGCCAAATGAAGAATGCTGTCCACTAAAACACTTAGCCTACGGGTAATATCCCGGATTACAGAATCATTTTCAGTCATCTTGTATAACTTCATCCTGATATTTTTGTTTGGCTACCGCAACTGATAATAATACAACCCGGGGGCGATGAAAATCAATATTTTCTTTCGTCCCCGGGTCGGATCACGTAATACAGGAACGAAACGTGTAAAGTGTTTTCCGGAAATGGCCGGGATTGGGGGCAGGTGCCCGGGTTTCAGGTGTCGTCTGAATCCGCTTCCGGCAGGGCAACAAGATCTTCGGACTGGGGCGCGCGGACGTGCATATCCAGCATGTCCAGTTCCTGGATGTCCTCGCCCTTGGAGGCGCCGAGTTCCTTAAAACGGCGCGCGGAGACAAGCACCCGGCTTTCCAGGGTGCCGACAGCCTTGTTATACGCGCCGGTAACCTGGGCCAGGCCCTTGCGCAGATCGCTGAAGTGTTCGGCAAGTTTTCGGACGCGCTCATAGAGTTCCCGGCCCAGTTCGCTGATTTTCTGCGCGTTCTCGGCCAGTTGTTCCTGCCGCCACCCGTAGGCCACGGCGCGCAGCAGTGCAATCAGCGTGGTGGGCGTGGCGATAATGACCCGCTTGTCGACGCCAAATTCAATTAATTCGGGATCCTGTTCCAGGGCGGCGCTGAAAAAGGGCTCGCCGGGCAGGAACAGGACGACAAATTCCGGGGTGGGATTGAACTGGTTCCAATAGGACTTGGCGCCCAGCTGATTGATGTGGGTGCGCACCTGCCGGGCATGATCATTCATGTGGCGCAACTTGGTCTCTTCGTCCCCCGCTTCCAGCGCCGCGAGGTAGGCTTCCAGGGACACCTTGGAATCCACCACGATGTTCTTGCTGTTCGGCAGTTTGATGATCATGTCAGGGCGCTGCCGTCCGTCTTCGGTGTTGACCGATTCCTGCTGGACGAAGTCGCAGTATTCCACCATGCCGGCCATTTCCACGACGCGCAGCAGTTGAATCTCGCCCCACCGGCCCCGGGCGATGGGTGAGCGCAGCGCCTTCACCAGGTTGGCCGTTTCCGACTGGAGCCGGTTCTGGGCTTTGGCCAGGCCCGTCACCTGCTCGCTCAGGGAAGCGTAGGCGGAGGTGCGGGCCAGTTCCACTTCGCCGATGCGTTTGTTCACCGTTTCCAGGGATTCCCGGAGCGGCTTGACCAGTTCGTCTATGGCTTTCTGCCGGGTATCCAGGTCGCCC
The DNA here is from genome assembly GCA_012730105.1 of Candidatus Hydrogenedentota bacterium. Taxonomy (GTDB): domain Bacteria; phylum Hydrogenedentota; class Hydrogenedentia; order Hydrogenedentales; family CAITNO01; genus JAAYBJ01. The sequence goes on along the minus strand of JAAYBJ010000021.1, from coordinate 18,933 downwards.
TTTGCGGCGGCCTGAAACTTTTCCAAGTTTTCCCTGGCGAGGTCGAGAAAGGCAGTGTTGTTTTTGTTGAGCGCCTCGGCGGACAAGGCCTTGAAGGCGTCGGACAATTTCGCCTGGGCGTCATTCAGCAGCGCCAGCTTCTCTTCGGAGGCCTTGCGCTCCTCTTCCACGCGGGCCTGCAGTTCCGCCAGACGCGATTCCAGCCCGGAGTTCTCCTGCAGCAGCGCGCCGATGCGCGCCTCCCGTTCCTGGATCACCCGCTCGAGTTCGGGTACGCGCACGTTCCTGGTTTCCGCGGCGCTCCGCTTCTGGGCCTCCTCGGACAGGTTTGCCCGAAGGGCCTCGGTCTGCCGCCGGGAAGTTTCGAGTTCCTCCCGCACGGCGGTCGCCTGCTGTTCCACGCCGCGCAGCCGTTCCTGTGCTGAAATGAGTTCCGCATTGATTTGTGCGCGGACCCGTTCCTCCAGGTGCTTCAGGTTGTTTTTCTGGAGGAACCATGCCGCCGCCCCGCCCGCAAGCACCCCGAGAATAAAAAGTACCACTACAACAACGGATGACGCCATCTTCAAAAGCCTCCTCATGGTTCTGTTGCGGTTGTTCCGAGCAAGGGCGCCGGGGCACTTCCTGCGGAGCTTCCTGTTCCCTGGTTCTCATTATGAGGTCTTCCGCTTTGGCAGTTCAACTTTATGAAAGGGCACAAGGAGCGTGCGACTGGCGCCTGTAGAATTATCCTGCTTGCGAAAACTATGCAATATAGACAAACCGTGCTATTGTCTTTCGGAACGGTATTGAGTACAATCATGGTATGGACCGCTCGATAAAATTGCCGCTGGTGACCACCATTCGGGAACGGTGCCGCGTGTGCTATACCTGTGTGCGGGAGTGCCCGGCCAAGGCGATACGCATCGCGGAGGGGCAGGCGGATGTGATTACAGCCCGGTGTATCGGGTGCGGCAACTGCGTGCAGGTCTGCGGGCAGCACGCGAAACAGGTCTATGATTCCACGGTTCATGTGTCCGCCCTGCTGCAGGAAGCCGCGCCGGTGGCGGTTATTGTGGCGCCGAGTTACCCGGCCGCCTTTCCCGATTTGACGGCGAACCAGGTGGCGGGACTGTTCCGCGCGCTGGGTTTCGCCTATGTCTGCGAGGTGGGCTTCGGCGCAGACCTGGTGGCGGACCGCTATCGCCGCCTGCTGGAAGCGCCCGGAGACAAACGGTATATTGCGACTTCCTGCCCCGCGATCGTGACCTATGTCGAGCGATTCTACCCGGAGCTGGTCGGCGCGCTCGCCCCCATCGTGTCGCCCATGGTCGCGGAAGCGCGCGTGGTGCGCCGTGAATACGGCGAAAGCGTCAAGGTCGTGTTCGCGGGCCCATGCATTGCCAAAAAACAGGAGTTGGTAAGCGCGGAACAGGATTCCGAAACGGATGCGGCGCTCACCTTTGAAGAGGTGCTTCACATGGCGCGGGAACGGGGCCTGGACCCCGGCAAGGTGCCGCCGTCGGATTTTGACCCGCCCCGGGCCGGTCTCGGCGCGCTGTTCCCCTTGAGCCGGGGCTTGATACAGTCCGCAAATCTCGTGGAAGACCTCACCCTGAACGACATCATCACCACGGACGGGCGGCACGGTTTTATCGAGGCCGTCAAGGAGTTTCAGGCGGGCCATTGCACACCGCGCCTGCTCGAAGTGCTCGCGTGCCAGGGATGTATCATGGGCCCGGGAATGCCGGGTAACGAACCGCTGTTCCGGCGCCGTCACCACGTGAGCCGGCATGTGCGCGGGCGCCTTGACTCCATGGACTTGGAGGCCTGGCACCGCGATGTCGAACGCTTTGCCGACCTGGACCTGTCCCAGACCTTCAGCGCCGATGATCAGCGTGTCGATGATCCCTCCGAGGAAGAACTGCGGAAGATACTGCTGCAACTGGGCAAAACCTGCGTCGAGGACGAACTCAATTGCGGCGCGTGCGGCTATGAGAGCTGCCGGGAACATGCCGTCGCCATTTATAAGGGCCTGGCGGAAGACGAGATGTGCCTCCCCTATATCATCGACAAACTGCGGGAGACCGTGAACAGCCTGGCCCAGTCCAAGGAGAAACTCGCCCAGACCCAGGAGACCCTGATGCAGACGGAGAAGATCGCCAGCATGGGGCAAATGGCCGCGGGCATCGCCCACGAACTTAACAATCCGCTGGGCGTGATTCTCATGTATGCCCACATGCTCCTCGAAGACTATAATGTGGCCGACAAGGAAATGTGCGAAGACCTGAACATGATCACCCAGCAGGCCGACCGGTGCAAGACGATCGTGGGCGGCCTGCTCCATTTCGCGCGGCAGCACAAGACGGCGCTGATCCTGGTGGACGTGCGGCGTTTCGTGGAGGACACCCTCAAACTCATGGTCATCCCGGAAAACATCCAGGTGGAGACCCTGCATGAAGGCAGCTCCTTTTATGCGCAGATGGACCGCGACCAGATCACGCAGGTGCTCACCAACCTGATCGGAAATGCGTGCCACGCCATGCCCGATGGCGGCGTGCTGACCATAGGGACCCGGGGCGACGACGAAGAGATGCGTTTCTTTGTGCGGGACACGGGCGTGGGGGTTCCTGAAAAGAACCTGAAACGCATTTTTGAGCCCTTTTTTACGACGAAAGATGTCGGCAAGGGGACGGGCATGGGCCTGGCTGTGTCCTACGGCATTGTGAAAATGCACCGGGGGAACATGTTCGTGCAGAGCAACTGCGATCCGGACAAGGGGCCCACGGGCTCCACGTTTACATTCGTATTGCCGAAAAAGACCGGCCTGGCCGTGGGTGAAGCCCCGGAAGCGGCCGCCCCCGTGGCGGGTATGTGACGGAGAAAACGGGACGGTCCGTCCCGTAATGGAAGGAATGTTTCATGGAGGTAATCAGGGTTCTCGTGGTGGATGATGAACTCGGCATACGGATGAGCATCTCCCGCATCATCCAAAGACTGACGCTTGCCCTGCCCGAGCATGAAACCGAAGTAAGTTTCGAGGTGGAGCAGGCGGAAACGGGCGAACAGGCCCTGGAAATACTCAAAGCCTCGCCGCCGGAAATCCTGCTGCTGGACAATAAACTGCCAGGCATCAGCGGTATTGAGGTGCTGGAACAGATGGCCCTGATGAACCTGGACATTCACACGGTGATCATCACCGCCTACGCCTCCATCGAGAATGCGGTGCGCGCCACCAAGCGCGGCGCCTACGACATGCTGCCCAAGCCCTTCACGCCTGCGGAGCTGAAAAGCACCATTGAAAAGGTGACCAACCACCTGCTTGTGGTGCGCCGGGCGCGGGAACTGGCCGCGGAGAAGCGCAAGGTGCGCTTTCAGTTCATATCCGTGCTGGCCCATGAACTCAAGGCGCCCATCAACGCCATTGAAAGTTACCTGCGCATCGTCAAAGAAAGAAGCCTGGGTGACAATGCGGAAGCGTATGACAAGTTCATTGACCGCTGTCTGACGCGCACGGAATACATGCGCAAGATGATATCGGACCTGCTCGATTTGACCCGCATCGAGTCGGGCGAGCGCGCACGGAGCCTTGAAGACTGCAACCTGCTGGAACGGGCCCGGATGGCCGCGGACACCTTCCGGCCGGAGGCGGCGGCGCGCGGCATTGCCGTGAATGTCCTGGTGGAGCCGGACCTGGTGATGCGGGCGGACTCGACGGAACTGGACATTATCTTCCACAACCTGGTGTCCAATGCCGTAAAGTACAACCGGGACAACGGCAGGGTGGATATAAGCGTCATCCGGCAGGACGAAGCGTTCCTCATCCGTGTCGAAGACACGGGCATCGGCATGTCCGAACAGGACTGCGGGCGGATCTTCAACGATTTCGTGCGCATAAAAAACGAAAAGACCACCAAGATTCTCGGCAGCGGACTCGGCCTTTCCACGGTGAAAAAAATAGCATTGCTTTATGACGGAAACGTGTCCGTCACCAGCGAGGCGGACAAGGGAAGCGTGTTTACCGTTACGCTGAAAAACGCCGGGTAGCGACATTCCCCGGCGACTGAGGCGCTTATCGTCCCATTGCCGCTAAAAGAAAAGAAGATGGGTATCGTTTATCCTGAAAACGGCTGTTAACGCCGGGAAATCTCTTAAAAGAAAGAACCGCAAGGACTTAAAGGACATATAGGACATAAAGGACGCACCAACCGGGAGAACGTTTTACCGTCCTTTTGGTCGTTTATGTCCTTTAAGTCCTTTGGTTTGAAAACCGCTTCAGAATTCAACTGCCGTTTTTGGGTTTATGCGCGCCTACGAGCACGAGATACCTTGGCAGGCAAAACCCGAATTAGAAAAACACCGTCATCATGGCGAAGCCTTCGGAGGCGGGGAAGGCCGTGGGGTAGGGGACCCACGACACATGGCCGTCCATATACAGAACATTGGCGCCACCCGGCACGTGATTGAACTGGGCGCTGCCGCTCATGGACGCCGACACGATGTCCCACATGACGGGAATGGTGCTTTGCGCCATTGCGCCTGCGCCGGAGGCGTTCACGTCGGTAATGAGGAAACGTTCCACCCCGTCGCGCAGCCGCAGCAGTTTTGACGAATCGGCGTTGCCGATCGGCAGGTTCTGGGGTGATGCCATGGCGGAAATGAGGGCGTGCTTCATTTCGTCCTCAAGGTCGGTGTCCAGGAGCGCGTCATTCTCCGGGTTCTTGTCGCCCAGCGGCCCCTGCAGGAAGGCTTCCCCTTCCATGTAGGAGACCATGACCATGAGATAGACCAACTGGGCGGGCAGGCGCGTGGCCTGGGGCGCGCCGAAAAAGGAGGCGTCAATGGAGGGCGCCGTGTCCTCCGCCTTGTCCAGCACAAATCCGTAATACATGTAACTGACGTCCGGCCTGGCGGGCAGTCCCGCGCACCAGCAGGATTCGCCCGGCGCCGCTTCGATTACCCAAAGTGCGTTCTCGTCACTTGAATCGGGATCGGACGGGCAGACCAGCACGTTCAGGTCGGTCAGGTAATCGGGATAGAGCCCGGTGATTTTCGGCGCAAGCGCCGCGCGTCCCGCCTCGGGGTCGGGTTCGACGCATCCCGCCGGCAAGGCCGCGCCCCAGGGTTCGTCGGAATGAACCCGGGGGAAGAGTCCCTTTGATTCATCGGCATAGAGAGCGAAGATGGTGCCCAGCTGTTTCAGGTTGTTCATGCATGATTTGCGCCGGGCCGCTTCTCGCGCGCGGGCGAGGGCGGGCAGCAGGATGGCCGCGAGGATGCCGATGATGGCAATGACCACCAGCAGCTCGATAAGGGTGAATCCGTGTCGTTTCATTTAAAGCCTCATTCGTTTATTTTGCCCTGATATCGTATGCGATGACCGCGTCGCCTCGGCGAATGAAGAGCAATCCGCGGGCAACCGTGGGGTGTGCCCAGTGCTTGTTCGTGCCTGCGGTCACGGTAAATTGCCCCTGGATGTCCAGTCCTTGCGGATTTGGTTTGACCAGAGAGACGATTCCTTTTCGCGGGCCTTCGTAGACATACAGCATGCCGTCGGCGCATACCGTATCCGCCTGCGAAATTTTCTTCTCATTCCACATGACTTTGCCCGTGGCGAGTTCCAGGCAGACGAAACTGTTGCGATGCGCGCCGCCGTAAATATACCCGTCTATCAACACCACCCCGTGATGCTGGCAGTCGAGCGTGTTATCCGTCCACAACTCCGTCACGGCGCCGCCGTCGTCGGAAAGTTTCAGGGCGACGCCGCCCGACTTGTAGCCGCTGGAACAGTACAGGATGCCGTCGCCGTATACCGGCGACACGGCGTTGATATCATACTCCGTTCGGTGCGGGTGGTTCCAAAGCAACGCGCCCGTGGCGGGGTCCAGGCACAGGATGTTCGCCGCCGTCATGGTGAGGAGGAGCCGCCGCCCGTTGTGGACGATAATGACGGGGGAACAGTAGGAAGCCCGGTCCTGAAATTCCTTCATGGCCCACACGGTTTCCCCGGTCATCTTATTCAGCGCAACCACCACGCCCTCCGTCCCGCCTGGCGTGCAGATGATCTTGTCGCCGTCGAGCAGCGGCGATTCGGCCAGTGACCAAGTGATGTTCTCCGCGCCGAAGCGCTTGAAAAGGTCCACCTGCCAGAGTACGGCCTGCCTGCCCAGGTCCAGGGCATAGGCCACGCCAAGGCCCGAGATCAGGTAGGCCCGGTCGTCTTCCACGGTGGGGGTGGAGCGCGGCCCGGGGGCCTGGGCGTCCGGCGTTTCCGGGCCGTAGACGATGCGGCCTGTCTTGTTGCCCTCCGGGTCCAGGATAAAGAGGAGGCCTTGCTGGTCCTCATCCATGCCGGTCACAAAAAGCCGCTCCCCGGATACGGATACCGAGGAGTAGCCCTCGCCGATTCCTTCCACAGTCCAGGCAACGGGCGGACCGCCTTCAGGCCAGGAGGACAGCAGGCCTGTAGCGGTGAAATGGCCGTCGCCCGCGGGACCTCGAAAGCGGGGCGTTTCCCCCGTTGCGATTCCTGTGGCAAGCAGCAGTGCAAGTGCGGTCAATCCAATCTGCTTCATGAAAAGTTCCTTTACATTATTTCGGCAAGAATGCCAGCGGGAAAGTGTACCGAATATCCGTTGCGGCGCTCAATTCCAGCGTGGGTCTTGTCCACGACCCGGATTTCAATAATACACGTGCTCGTGCCTCGTGCTCTTAATCGAAAACATGCAAGGGGAATCCGATTGCGAACCACGACTGCGATGGGCAAAGCCTTTTCCGCGTGAATGGTTTTCACGCTCATTCCAAAGGGTTATTGGACTCCTTAACACAGTAAAACAAAAAACAAGGCGGAAACATTTCGTTACGGACATGGTACGCTATGCCTGTCCTGCAACCTGCGGAAAAGTTGATGTTTATGGCACGTATTTGGTAGCGTTAACGTGCGATTAATCCCCCGCAGGTAAAAACCGTGCGGGAGGGTAACGCCGCGCAGGGGCGTGTGGGTGCTTTTCGTGCTCTTCCAGAGACGTGCGCGGAAGGGAACCCCCTGTTTTTAAGGCGAAAGCCCCTTTAGTAGATAACGCCGGGAGCCCTTTATGAGCATTGATTTAAAACCAAAACTGTTAAGCGGTAACCAGGCCGTGGCCTGGGCGGCCACCCACCTCGGAGTGTCCCTGGGTACGGGGTATCCCGGCACGCCCTCCACCGAGATCTTGGAGAACTTCTCGCTTCTTGGCGGTCGCGCCCAGTGGGCGCCCAACGAAAAAGTGGCGCTGGAGGTGGGCATCGGCGTGGCCTACGGCGGCGCGCGTGCCCTGGTGACCATGAAGCATGTAGGCGTGAATGTCGCGGCTGACCCGCTGTTTACTGTGGCGTACACGGGCGTGCAGGGCGGCTTGGTGCTGGTGTCGGCGGATGATCCCGGCTTGGCCTCCAGCCAGAACGAACAGGACAACCGGCGCTACGCGGTGGCGGCCAGTGTGATGATGATTGAGCCTTCGGACGCCCAGGAAGCCTATGATTTCCTCTTTGATGCCTTCGCCCTCTCGGAAACCTGGAAACTGCCCGTCATGTTCCGCATGACGACGCGCGTGTGCCATTCGCGGGGCATTGTCACCCCGCGCGAACCGTCGCCCCAGGCGGAGCCGCCCCATTTCGTGCGAAACCGCGCTGCCTACGTCATGATTCCCGGCTATGCGCGCCCCGCCCACAAGCGCATGCGCGATAAAATGGAGCGCATTCTCGCGTGGAATGAAACGTCTCCCCTGAACAAGATCTACGAAGGCAGCACGTCCCTCGGCATTGTGACGGCGAGCGTCGCCTTTGAGCACGCGCGCGAGGCCGCGCCGCAGGCAAGTATTTTGAAACTCGGCATGACCTACCCGCTGCCCGTGGAATTGATCCGCAAATTCCGGGATTCCGTGAAGCGCTGCGTGGTTATTGAGGAGGGCGACCCCTATATGGTCGACGCCATGCGCGCCGCGGGCATCGAATGCGAGGGCAAGACCGAAATGTACCGCTTCGGTGAACTGAATATCACCCGGGTGCGCCGCATCCTCGCCAATGACACGAGTGAGGAACCCGCCCTGCCCAAGGGCAAACCGCCCGAGCTGTGCAAGGGCTGCCCGCACCGCATGGCCTTCAGTGTCATGAAGAAGTATGACTGCGTCATTTCCGGCGATATCGGCTGTTACACCCTCAGCGTGCTGCCGCCTTTTGAGACCCATGACAGCTGCGTGTGCATGGGCGCGAGCATCGGCGTTGGCCTGGGATTGCGCCATGCGCTGCCCGATGACGAGGCGCGCAGGTTGATCAGCGTTATCGGCGACAGCACCTTCATGCACAGCGGCCTTACCGGGCTCGCCGAAATGGTCTATAACCCGCCGAAAACAGGGCATATCGTGGTCATCCTCGACAACGGCACCACGGCCATGACCGGCATGCAGGAACATCCCGGCACAGGCCGCACGCTCGACCATAAGAAGACGGGGCGCATTGTGTTCGAGGAGGTGGCGCGCGCTATGGGTGTCACCAACGTGATTGTCATCGAAAACACCAGCGAATTTGAAAAGGCCTTCCGGGAGAGCCTTGCCAAGGACGAATTGACCCTCATCGTTCTGCGCAAACTGTGCCGGCTGGCGGAACCCAAACTGAAACAATACCAGGCCGCAACGGAATCATGCCATGACTGATACCAATACCATTACCAACGTTGTCATCGCCGGGCTGGGCGGACAGGGCGTCATCCGTGCCGCCAATATCCTGGCCGAAACCGTGTTCCGTTCCGGAATGGATGTGAAGCAGGGCGAGATCCACGGCATGAGCCAGCGTGGCGGGTCCGTGACCAGCGATGTCCGCTTCGGCAAAAAAGTGTACAGTCCCATGGTGCCCACCGGCGAAGCCGATTATGTGCTCGTGCTGCATCCCACCCAGGTGGACAACAACCTGTACCATAAAAAAGAAGGCGGCCATTTCTTCAGCGTCTTTGACCTCAAGGACAGCCTCACGCAGTTGAGTGAACTTGACGGCGACCCCTCCACCCCCGTTACCGAACGCAACTGCAACATCGCCCTCCTCGGTATGCTCAGTCTCCACCTGCCCTTCGACGATGCCGTCTGGGAAACCGCCATAAAAAATAACCTGCCTTCGAAAGTCCACGAGGAAAATCTCGCCGTGTTTCACTATGGCAAGGGGATCGCACCGAAAGGCTAGGCAAGCCTTTAAAGCGTTTAAAGGTCCTCGCTTTGAGGAAAGGTGCCCGGTCAAAGATCTATTCTGCGGGCTTTGCCTGCAACCCAACACGCCATCGCATTCGTGCTCGTGAATTGTGCTCGTGAATCGTGCTCGTGACTCGTACTCGAATAGGTACAAGAAGGACTCGATTACGAAAGAACGATTACGAAAGACGAGTCACGAGCACGACGAAATCAGTAGCAGGACAACGCGCACCTTCCTCTCCCTCTTCCTCTTCCCCAACCCCTACACCCTCACCAGGTTGCTGGCAATATACGCACTAGAAAAGAGGCAGCAACGTAATTGTTTTGTGTTCTGTACGTTCCCTGTGGTTAATAAACAACCGCGTTTGAATTACGGAAGGCCAGACTCATAATTTTTTATCGGCTGAACCGCCCAAAGCGCCTATTCCGCGGGGGACACGCCGGTGCCGCGACGAATCCAGTAGATGTTGCGCAAATACACCACGAGTGTCGTCCCGATGCCCACGGCGTAAAGCCATTCGTGTCGTTGCGCGTGGGAACTCATCATCAGCAGGGAGGCCGCGACGCTCAGGTACCAGAAAACGCTCGGGATCACGCTTTCCTTACGAATCTCCGTTACCGCCCACTGGATGAAAAAGCGCAGCGCGAACAGGCCCTGGCCGAAGACTCCTACGGCGATCCAGAACCAGTTTACTGCCTGTTCGTTGAACGTATCGTCCTTCGTGGAATGAAACTCATTGAGCAGGGTGTAGCCCACCATCACGATACCCGTCGTCACCAGCAGGCCCACCGCACCGTGGAAGAGGCGCGAATGGCGGTCTGACAGTTTCCCCTTGGCGCGCCAGATGTGCACCAGGTTGCGGGCGTAGATGATGCTGTTGAAACAGTGGCTCAGCGCGCCGACCGGCGAGTTCAGCACAAACACCCCGTACAGCAGCAGCAGCACCGAACCGGTCATGCTCAGGTACCAGAAAGCCACGGGAACCACGCTTTTTCCCTGGCGTTCGGAAACCAGCCATTGCAGGTAGAAGCGCCCGTAAAACAGCACTGCGCCCGCGTAGCCCAGCAGGGTGAGTATATAAAGGCCGTCAGGCATAAGGGATATCTTTCCAGAGATGTCAAGCGCAATAGATGCCAACGCGGGCCTTGCCCGCGACCCGAAAGGAATGAGATCCGTCTTGCAGGGTGGGTATAGGAAGTGAAACCCGCCCTATGGATATTTTCCGTCCATTCCGTCCATGCTGTCCATAGTACGCTTCTTGTTTTAGACACCGACAGTATGGAAAACGCCTCATAATATCATGACCGGACGCATAGCGGGTAAACGCCCTGCTTGAACCGTGCGGCGGATTTACGTACCATGTTCGGTGGCGGAAGAGTTGCTTGTAGTTTGGTTCAGCAAGAACGGGGTTGATTCATGAAACGCGATGAGGCCGCGGTGGAGTTCATGCCAAGGCAGGTGTTCGGCCGCCACTGGGTATGGCTGTTATTCTGGCTGGGCGCGGGCATATTTTTTGCCGGGCACGCCGGTGCCTCGGTCCTGTGGCTCGCCTTTCCATGCGCGGTTGCGGCCGTCTTTCTTCTTGTCGTCCCGATAGGGATTCCCCGGCGCGCCCACCTGGGCACGGCCCTGCTCTGTCTGGCTTTCGGTGCGGCCTTGTACGTATTGCGCGCTCCGGGAGGGGAAGGGGATGCCCTGGGCCGTTACGCGCTGACCTGGCCCCGGGTGCGGCATGAGATCGAGGGCACCGTGATCAGCGGGCCGATATTCGTTTCCGGGCAGGAATATGCCACCTTTGTGATGGAAGTGGACCGCGTCTCACGGGGAGAGGAAACGCTCGCACTGTCCGGCAGAACCCAGGTGCGTTGGACGCGCCCGGCCGGGCCGGTGTTCGCGGGAACGCGGGTGCGCGTGTCGGGGCGTCTGTCGCCGCATCTGGGCGTGGTAAACCACGGCGTGCGGGGCATGGAAGACTATTACCGCGCCAGGCGCATCTATTCCCAACTGCGCGCGTCGGGTGACGCGGTCGTGCAACTCGCTGTCTCCCGCCTGTCACCCCGCTACTGGGCGGCCCGTCTGCGGCAAGGACAGCATGAGCGCCTGTCGCGTGTCATTCCCGCCGAGGCCTATCCCTTTGTTCTGGGCGTGTGGCTGGGAGAACGCGGCCATATCAACCAGGACATGTATCAGCAGTTTATTTATGCGGGCACCGCCCACGTGTTGTCCGTGTCCGGGGTGCATGTCGCCATCATCACCATGAGCCTGGGCCTGCTGCTGCATGTCTTGCGAATACCCGGGCGCTGGCGCAACCTGTTGCTGATGGCCGCAGTGCTCGCCTTCACCCTGATGACCGGCGCCCGCACGCCCACGGCCCGCGCTGCCTTGATGATTTGCCTTTACCTGTCCGCGGAGGTGCTTGACCGGGAGCCCGACGCCCTTTCCGTGCTCGGGTTGACCGGCTGCCTGTTTCTAAGTTGGAATCCCGCCCTGTTGTTTGACACCGGTTTCCTGCTCAGCTTCGGCAGCGTGGCGTCCATACTGCTTTTTTATGCCGGCATTTCGAGGCGATTGTCCTTTTTCCCCCTGCCGGTTCGCGGTCCGGTTGCGACTACCCTCTCCGCGCAGGCGGTGTCCTTCCCCGTTGCCGCCTGGCATTTCGGTACCGTGCCGCTCCTGGGAATCGTCGCCAATCTCGCCGTGATTCCCCTGCTGACCGGCGTGTTGTGGTTATGCTTGTTCACAGCGTTGATTGGGATGGCGCTTCCGGGAGTCGCAAGTATTTTCGGCCACGCCCTGCTTCCCCTGGTCAAACTTATCGAAGGCGCCAATGCTGCGGTGCTGTATCTTCCGGGCGCGTATACCACGGTTGCCCGGCCCGGGCCTGTTGCGCTGGGGCTGTACGCGGCAGCCCTCGTGGTTCTTTTCCTGCTGCTCTACAGCCCGGACGCCGGGCGGCGGGGATATGGTGTCATGGCCTTGTTGTTCCTGGCCTCTTTGGCGGTGTGGAACCTTTCCTGGAAACGGCCCGGAATCGACTTCATCGATGTGGGCACGGGGGATTCCATATTCCTGCGCACGCCCGGTGGCACGACGCTGCTGGTCGACGGGGGCGATGTCAGTGAATATACGGATGCGGGGGAACGGGTGGTCGTGCCTTTCTTGCGTGCCAACGGCATTCGCCGTCTTGATTATGTCGTGGTTACTCATCCGGACCGTGACCACATCGGCGGCTTGTTCCATGTGCTCGATCATATACCTGTGGGTACCGTGTTGATGGGGCCGGAAGGTGGAGAAGTGAGTGAACTGGAACGGGCTTTCCTGGAAAAATGCACAGCCCGGGGCGTTCCCGTGCGGCGGCTTGCGCGGGGCGACAGCATTCCCGTGGAAGACGCGGAGATCCTGGTCCGGCATCCTACCGCCGAGTGGGTCGCGCGACACAAGGGCAATAACAATTCCCTGGTGCTGCAGGTGGCCTGGCCTGGGATTTCCGTGCTGCTTCCGGGCGATGTCGAGGAAGAGGCTGAAGCGGTATTGATCGCCGGGCCGGAGCTGGGTGCGGCTATTCTGAAGGCGCCCCATCATGGTTCGCCCACCTCGAGCAGTGAGGCCTTCCTCGAAGGGGTAGGCCCCGCCGTGGCCATCGCTTCCATGCAGGCCGCCGGATCCCGCCAGACCCTGATGACCCCCGCCATGGTGCAGCGTTATGCCGACCATGACATCACCCTCTTTCGCACCGACTGGCATGGCGGCGTGCGCATTGAACCGGCCGGCCGTGGGGAACGCTACCGTGTGCTGACGGCCCGGGGGGTGCGTGGGTATTGCCTGAAACCGATTACGCAACAATAGTATGAACACCGGGGACATGGTCGAATGCGCTAACGTAAGGCATTTGCGAATCGCAAATTGTCACTCAGGCGCTTAGGGCCGTTTCGTTGACAATTAATTAGGAGTTCTATTTGCTGCCAAGAGTAACGTTATGTTCTGGTTTAGTTCAAGAATCCAAAAACGACACGTCATTCCGGTTTTTCGCGGTAGGAAAAGGGCGTATATCGAAGGGTGTGCCAGGCCGCGAAAAGACCGGAATCTATCTTCTGGTGCCGTGTGGGAGGGACAGCCTGTGTTGACTTTATTTTAAGAAGTGAAATGAGCATTCATTGCAGTGGGACGAATCTGGATTCCGGTCTTTTTCGCGTTGTCCAGCGCCGTTCTTCGAGGCGGGCCAGAGGTCGCGAAAAAACCGGAATGACGTTGGTTAAGGTTGTTTATAATGAAACAAGAAATACGTTGATACGGGCGTTTTTCATGTGTTTCTTCTTGACTGAGATGCTGTATATTGGTTGCGCCGAAGTTGCCCCTTCTTCCAGGCGAGGTCCCGGACAAAGCGTAGTAACTTATCAGCCCATAAGATTCATAAAAAACAAGAAGTTGTTTGTTTAAGAATACGCAATTGAACAGTAAGCAACGAGGTGAACCACGAATGCACACGAATAGACACTATCGTTGGTGTTCTTGCGGGGTATAGCATTGAAATCTTCATATTACCGGGGCATTTTCGAAATTTGAGCATGCGTCACTTGATCCCAAATTTAATTCGTGTGTATTCGTGTCCATTCGTGGTTCTATTATTCCAAGGTGTGGGCAAGCCCCACATTAGCGCACTGCAAATAAACCCGCTGTACTTGATGAAGGTAGAAGCGGCGTCCCCGCCGCTTTCAACGCGGCAAGGATGCCTCGTCTACATTTTCATTGTTTATGAGGGAGGCACAGCCTCATGGCGAATTGTCCCTTTTTTGCAGACTTATAGTAATGCCATTCAAACGTGTCGCCGGAATCCATTTTTATATTGACTTGGGAAAACTATCGGTTTATAGTATTTATGTAGAGAACGGGTGTGGCCGCTTATAAAACTGCTAAGGAATAAAACAATGAACCGAAACGTGTTCATGAGTGCAGTGTTGTTGACTTCCATAATGATGATCCTGTGTGCCGGGAGGACAGCATCAGCCGATACTGACATGTCTCCTGAAGCCACCCCCGAGGCGCGCGCGAAGATCCAGCAGTTCATGCAAGGCGACTCGGTCTTCATCGAGAACGCGGGACAATGGCCGGACAGTTCCATCAAGTTCGCCCTGGACAGCCGTGGCGCGAATGTGGGCCTCACGGACCACGGCCCCCGCTTCCAACTCTTCAGGACAAAACCGGGACTGACCCCAGCGGAACCGTCTGATCGGTCAGATCCGTCCGATCCGCCTGATCAGACCACACCCCCTCCTCCCTCGGAAATGCACGAGTTCGCCCTGGCCTTCGACGGCGCGGCGACAGTGGCGCCTGCAGGCCGTGACCGGTCGGACCGCAAATTCAACTATCTTGTCGGAGATGCGGCAAACCATCGCGAAGGAGTAGGTTCCTTCGATACCGTGTGGTATGAGAACCTCTACCCGGGCATCTCGCTGGAGATGACCGGCCGCCGCTCGGGCGTTAAGTACAATTTCCACGTCGCGCCCGGCGCCGACTGGCGCGTTATCCGCCTGCGCTATGAAGGCATTGACGGGCTTGCCCTGAAAGACGATGGCACACTGGACATCAACATTGCCGAAGGCTGGCCACCCTTGTCCGACGGCGCGCCCTATATCTACCAGGAAGTGAATGGCGAGAAACGTATTGTCGCAGGGCGGTTCACGTTCCTTGACGGCCACACCTACGGCTTTGAGGTGACGGGCGACTACGACCCGACGCTGCCACTGGTCATTGATCCGGAGGTGGAATGGGGCACCTATCTGGGCGGTAGTGGTAGTGATGGTGGGGCCGCCATTGCGGCGGACGGCAGTGGAAATTTCTACATCACTGGATATACGAGCACCTCGGGCTGGGTCAGCGGCGGTTGGGACACTACTTTGAACAACGGTGGTGCAGGGAATGACGGGTACGTGGTGAAGTTAAACAGCGCTGGCGCCCACGAATGGTCCAGTTATTTGGGCGGGACGGAGCAAGACAGCGGCCGGGGTGTTGCTGTGGATTCGAGCGGCGCTTGTTATGTAACGGGGTACACGAGGTCCAGCGGCTGGGTGAGCGGCGGTTGGGATGTCATTTGGAATAATGGTGATTTAACCAAAGACGGTGAAGATGGTTTCGTGGTAAAACTAAGTAGTGCGGGCTACCACGAATGGTCTACCTACATCGGTGGGAAAGAAACCGATTTCGGTAATGATATCGCGGTGGATGCAAGCGGCGCCTGCTATGTCACAGGGGATACAAATTCAAGCGGTTGGGTGAGCGGCGGCTGGGATACCACTTTGAATGATACGCTTGGCATTTCTGTCAATGATGATGGTTTTGTGGTGAAACTAAGTAGTGCGGGCGGGCATGAATGGTCCACCTATTTGGGCGGCACAGAACGTGATAATAGTAATGGTATCGTGGTGGATGCAAGCGGCGCCTGCTATGTTACAGGGGAAACAAATTCAAGCGGTTGGGTGAGCGGCGGCTGGGATGTCGTTTTGAATAATGGTGTTTTTACCAATTACGATGGTTTTGTGGTGAAACTAAGTAGTGCGGGCGGGCATGAATGGTCCACCTACCTCGGTGGGGGAGAAACTGAATACGGTTATGCTATCGCGGTGAATTCAAGCGGTGCGTGCTACGCGACGGGGCGCACCAATTCATTCGGCTGGGTGAGTGGTGGTTGGGACACCACTTTGAATGATGGCGGTTTTACTTATTATGATGGTTACGTGGTGAAGTTGAACAGTACGGGCGGGCATCAGTGGTCCACCTATCTGGGCGGGACAGATGCTGATAGTGGTGTTGGCATTGCCGCGGATTCAAGCGGCGCCTGCTATGTGACCGGAAGCACGGAATCCGAGGGCTGGACCAGTCACGGTTGGGATACGAGTTTTAACGGAGGCACCTCCGATGCTTACGTGGCGAAACTAAACGACCTGGGTATGCACCAGTGGTCTGCCTTCCTGGGCGGGACAGCTAGCGATAGTGGATCTGGCATTGCGGTGGATTCCGCAGGCGCCAACCTTTGGGTGACAGGAACAACCTCTTCATCGGACGGAACGTTCAGCGGCTGGCAGACGGTCTACAGCGGTAACGGGGATGCCTTTGTGGTCAAGGTTGCCGGTGCCAGTGCAGTTGGGAGTCTTCAGGTAACCCTGACACCGGCAGGGGCGGTAGCGGCAGGGGCACGGTGGCGGCGGGTCACGACCAGTACTTGGCGGAACAGTGGGGATACAGAAACAGATATTCCGGCGGGCCCGTGGGATATCGAATTCAAAGACATTTATGGTTGGGCGCCGCCGGAGGTGCATACGGTGGTGGTGCCCCCCGCGGGTACCGCTACGGATATGGGCGTCTATATACCGGTTACTCTGGACGTTTGCTGGTCTACTTACTTGGGCGGGACAAGTACCGATTCCGGTCAAGGTATAGCGGTAGACGGCAGCGGCGCCTGCTACGCGACAGGGTACACCGAATCGAGTGGCTGGGTGAGCGGCGGCTGGGATGTGGCCAGGAGCGGTATCGACGGTTACGCGGTAAAGTTGAACAGTGCGGGTGTACACCAGTGGTCCACTTACCTGGGCGGTACAGGTGGAGACGAAGGTTACGGCATTGCGGTGGATTCGAGCGGCGCCTCCTACGTCACGGGGCGCACTGAGTCTTCTGGCTGGACCAGTAATGGTTGGGATACAAGTTTTAACGGAGGTGCATCCGATGCTTACCTGGTGAAACTGAACAGCGCAGGCGGGCATGAATGGTCCACCTATTTGGGCAAGTCGTATTCTGATAGCGGTCAGGCTGTCGCGGTAGATTCAACCGGCACCTGCTATGCATCGGGATACACCAGCGACAGTAGCGGCTTTTTTTCTACCAAAACGGGTTATGTGGCAAAGTTTAACAGTGCAGGCACATACCAGTGGTCTGTCGCGCTAACCGGGAAAGGTGCAGTTTACGGTGTCGCAGTGGATTCAAGCGGAGCCTGTTACGCGACAGGGTATTATGCGAATTACGGTTTTATCGACGCTTACGTTATGAAGTTGAACAGTGCGGGTACGCCCCAGTGGTCCACCTATCTGGGCGAGACGGGTGATGATCTAGGTCGCGGCATTGCAGTAGATGGCAGCGGCGCCTGTTACGCGACAGGATATACTGCGTCTTCGGGTTGGACCAGCGGCGGCTGGGATACGAGCTACAATGGGGGTAATGATGGTTACGTGGTGAAGTTGAACAGCGCTGGTGTGCTCCAATGGTCCACCTATCTGGGCGGGGCGGCGGATGATACGGGCATGAGCATTGCGGTCGATGGCAGCGGTGCCTGTTACGTGACGGGAGGGACGAATTCCAGCGGCTGGATGAGCGGCGGCTGGGATACGAGCTTTAATGGGGGTAATGATGGTTACGTGGTCAAGTTGAACAGCGCTGGTGTGCTCCAGTGGTCCACTTAGCTGGGCGGGACTAGTGAAGACGTAGGGTACGGCATCGCGGTGGATGTGACGGGTGCCAATGTATGGGTGACTGGTGTCACTGAGTCGCCGGATTGGGTGATTAATGGGTGGCGTACAACCTACAGAGGCTACGGCGATGCCTTTGTAGCGAAGATAGTGGACATTTCTATTGAAGGCGAGGGTGAAACGCCCATCGAGGGTGAAGGTGAAGCGAAAACCATCCTGCTTCCGGGGGATGTGCCCCTGGAGCTGGTCTGGATTCCCGAGGGTTCCTTTCTCATGGGGCGCTATCCGGGAGAGGAAGGCAGTTATGACAGGGAAGCTCCTCAGCACGAGGTGACGCTGGCACAAGGCTTCTGGATGGGCAAGTACGAAGTAACCCAGGAACAATGGCTGGCGGTGCGCGGCGCCTGGCCGGATGCGCCACCCTATGTACCCTCCAACAGTTACGGCCTTGGCTCCACGTACCCCGCTTATTATATTTCCTGGGAGGACACCCAGGATTTTATAGCCTCGTTGAATGCTCATATCGCCGATACCGGCCAGGGACCTTTGACGGTGCGACTGCCCAGCGAAGCGGAATGGGAGTATGCCTGCCGCGCCGGTACACAAACCCGTTTTTATTTCGGCGATTCCCTGGACTGTGCCGGAGACTGTTCGGACTGCGTCGCGGGCAGCCTGCCGGGCAACCGTACGGATTACATGTGGTACTGCGGTAATAACGCCATAAATGGCACCAAAGTTGTGGGTGAGAAATTACCCAATACTTTTGGGTTGTATGACATGAGCGGTAACCTGAACGAGTGGTGTGAGGATGACTGGCACAGCACCTACGACGGCGCACCTGTGGACGGAAGCGCCTGGGTCTGGACACCAAGGTCATCAAACCGGGTTCGCCGGGGCGGCACTTGGAATTACGACGCCGTTGGCTGTCGTTCGGCTCTACGCAACGTAAATCCATCAGATACAAGGGGTTATCACATCGGGTTTCGTTTGGCCGCGGTGGAGTGGATGCCTTTAGAAGGTGAAGGCGAAGTGCCTGTCGAAGGTGAATTTCCTGCCGAAGGCGAAGGCGAGTCCGTTGTCGAAGGTGAAGGCGAACTGCCCGTTGAAGGGGAAGGCGAAGTACTCGATGAAGGCGAAGGTGAAGTCCTACCCGAAGGCGAAGGTGAACCCGCTGAAGGTGAGTCCTCAGAAGGGGAAGGGGAATACCCGCCGGAGACCCTCCTGCTTCCCGGCAATGTGCCGCTGGAACTGGTGCGCATTCCGGCGGGCTCGTTTCAGATGGGCT
>JAAYBJ010000222.1 GCA_012730105.1 Candidatus Hydrogenedentota bacterium | reverse complement strand
ATCGTCGTCGCCCCGGACACGCAAATTTTCGCGGCTCAATACCCTGCCCGTGCACTCCCCTACCAGCGCTTGCCACAGTTCCTCGCGGGAAAGCGGCCATGGCGCGGGGCCAGTGTGGTTCGCTGTTCCTTCATTGTATAAGACTTTCACTTACAGCTCCTTGCCGGCTTATCCCGGCGCTTCTCCCTTTCTTGCGGTCTTATACGAACATGGCATTAAAAAAGTGCCAAAGCGGATTCCGAGTAATCATTGAATAACCCCGACGAGATCAGGAAGCCTGACGTTAATAGGTGCGTCTCATTTTGGCAGGGAGAATACCGCTTTGCTCCCGGTACTTGGTCACCGTGCGGCGGGCGGCATGGATGCCCTGTTCCTTGAGCAGGTCGGCGATTTTTTGGTCGCTCAGGGGGTTGCGCCGCTCCTCTTTTTCAATGATCTCTTTGATAAGGGCGCAGACCGCCGTTGAGGATTGCGCGCCGCCGTCGTCCGAACGAACCCCGGAAGAAAAGAAATATTTCAGTTCAAACAGGCCCTGCGGAGTCTGGATGTATTTGCCGTTGACCGTACGGGAGATGGTGCTTTCATGCACCCCGACCTTCTCGGCGACTTCTTCCAGGGTCAGCGGCTTCATGAAAGCCGCGCCTTTTTCCATGAACTCGCGCTGCAGGTCCACGATCGCCTGCGCCGTCTTAAGAATCGTATCGCGGCGCCGTTCGATATTGCGTATCAGGAAACGCGCCGATTCAAGATGATCCCGCACGTAGGCGCGCTCATCGTCGCGCATCTTCCGGCTGCGGATTTCTTTGATATAGGCATCATTGATCAGGACGGAGCCCATGGATTCAGAGGTCAGCGTCACAATGTAATCCTCGTCGATCTTTTCCACCGTGACTTCGGGCATAATATACGGGGGCGTTCCGGCGCCGTATTCACGGCCCGGAAAAGGATCCAGACGGCTCAGCATGCCCTTCAGTTCCATGACCCGTTCTGGCGTGACGCCCATGGCCTCGGCTATCTGCAGGATGCGACCCTGGGTCAGGGCCTTCCAATGGCTTTCCAGCAGGCGCTTCAATTCCTCATCCCCGGGATATTCCACCTCGCACTGCATGAGCAGGCATTCCACCACATCAGCCGCTCCCACGCCTGTGGGTTCAAATTTCTTGATCGTATCCAGAACGCGGCGGACCTGTTCTTCAGGGACTCCCAAGTCCCCGGCAATTTCATGGGTGTCGCCGGTAAAATAACCCCGGTTGTCTATGTCATTGATAATGATGCGTTCGCCAATGGCGTGGTCCTCCGGGGAAAGGGCGGCAATGCGCAGTTGGTCCAGCAGATGGGCGCTCAAGGATTCGTCCTGTGTTATGGAATCCTGGTAATATTGCCACACCTCATCGAGGTCGGTATTGCGTCCGGCGGCGCCCCCTTCGTGATAACGTTCCATATAATCCCGTTCCGTTTTCCATTCGGACCGGCCCAGCACGGCCTGTTCATAGTCCTGCTCCGCCTGTTCATCCATTTCGCCTGTGGGGCTTCCGGGCATGCCGGCGATTTCGGATAGGGAGGTCTCCCGGCCGTTAAGACGCTCCAAAAAGGGATTTATTTCCAGGTTTTCTTCGATGAACTGATCCAACTCGAAACTATTCATCTGCAACATGTGCAGGGATTGCTGCATTTGTGGCGCGAGGAACTGACGCAACTCCGGGCGCAGTGACATCTGTTGATCCATCCGCATCATTGATTGCTTTTCCTCATGCTACATTCCTGTCTCCCGGTTTGGTGCCGTAAGAAGTTGGGATTACGTATCGGGTCTATTGTATCCTAACAAGATGAACGGTCACAAACCAGGCCCTGTTCCCCGCATCTATTTCAGAAGGAAGTGTTTGAGTAAATAGTGATTTCGTCAGTATTATTAAAATGATGGGATGCCTGTAGTTTCAAACAAAACTTGAAAATCACTTAAAAAACTTGTATTATACCTTTAAAGACAAACCATAAATCCCAATAAAACGTGTAAGGATGGAATTCATGGAAGCAAAACAGTCATTCAGTACTTCGGATGTAGCGAAATTCTGTCATGTTACGGCTGATACGATTCGTAAATGGGCGGAAGCCGGTCGGTTGCATGTTTTTAAGACACCTGGTGGACACCGCCGTATTCGCCGTGAAGACTTATTGCGTTTTATGAAAGAGAACAGCATTCCAATTCACGAAGATCTGGAGCGCCCCGGCGTCAAGATTTTGGTGGTGGATGACGAAAAGGCGGTTATTTCCGTGATTCGCCGCTTTCTGGAACGCGCCGAAACCCCCTTTCATATTGAGATGGCCACGGACGGATTTGATGCGGGCCGATTAACGGCAACGTTCCGGCCGGACGTGGTGTTTCTTGACTTGCGGCTGCCCGGCATTGGCGGTTTTGAGGTTTGCCGGCGGATTAAGCATCACCCGCTTACGGAAATGACCCACGTCATCGCCATGACGGGCTATTATCAAGGCGAGGCGGCCCAACGGGTTCTGGAACTTGGCGCCACGATGCTGTTGCAGAAACCGTTCACCCCGGAAGACCTGCGGCACGCCCTGGTCAAGGTAGGCGTCGACATCAAGAACGCCTGATAGCCCGCCGCCGGTTTTGCGCCGAACACCGGATCTTGACGCTATTTCATCCCTTTGTGCTGCTAATGGCCGGGAACAGGCTGGAGAACTGTGGATGGCCGGAACGACGGTGATTGTTTCGGGGCTTCCCCGCAGCGGTACATCCATGATGATGCGCATGCTGGATGCAGGCGGCTTGCCGCTCCTGGTCGATGCCGAACGTCCTCCGGATACGGACAATCCCCTTGGATACTATGAGTTCGCGCCGGTGAAACGCCTTCGTGAGGATGCTTCCTGGATGCCTGAGGCGGCCGGCCGCGCGGTGAAAGTGCTTTCTTTTCTGTTGCCGGCGATTCCCCCTTACGTGCACGGTCATATTATTTTCATGGAACGGGACATGGAGGAGGTACTCGCCTCCCAGCGGGCGATGGTGGTGCGGCGCGCAACGGCGGGTGCTGTCGACGCCTCGAAGGCGGATCCTGCGCAACTGGATCTGGAAGACGCGCGGTTGCGCGGTTTGTATGCGCGGCACCTGGAATCGGTGCGCGGCTGGATGGGGACACAAGCAAACCTATGTGTGCTGTATATGGCGTATGGGACGGTGCTCAATGACCCGCAGGGAGCCGCGCGGCAGATAACGGACTTCCTCAACCTGCGCCTGGATGAAGCGGCCATGGCCCGGGCGGTGGAGCCCGGACTTTACCGTCAACACCGGCCGAGGGATGGTGCTTATCCGAAGATATCGCCCTGAAATTCCAATCCGCAATACAGGCATCTCCGGTGCCGGGAATTGGATACGCGCCCACACTTGGGGCAGCGCAGTGGATGCTTGCGCATTTTCCCGTCTGGAATGCCGTCGCGCAGATCGACTTCCTGCGCCCGTTGTTCCAAGTCGGCGTCGGTGAGCTTTAAGCGTTCTCGCAATAATTCCCACAGCGCCTGATTGAGCAGTGACAGCCGCTCCACTTCTTCGCGGAGGTACGCCACATCCGTCTGTATCAGGTTGGTGGTCTGGGTTACCTGGCTGGTCTGTTGCGCCTGTCGCGCCGCCTGCGCGGCGACCTCGGCGCCGCTGATAAGGCTGGTTAA
The DNA here is from genome assembly GCA_012730105.1 of Candidatus Hydrogenedentota bacterium. Lineage (GTDB taxonomy): Bacteria > Hydrogenedentota > Hydrogenedentia > Hydrogenedentales > CAITNO01 > JAAYBJ01. Next base: position 31,672 of record JAAYBJ010000222.1, on the reverse strand, counting down.
GAAAATGCTCATGACAGGGCCTCCTGGTTCGTGTCGGTTCCTGTTTGCAGATCGAGTTCTTTTTCAATGACGGGTATCAGCGCCTCCGCGATGATGCCCGCTTTCTTTTCAATGCCCGGATTACGCAGATGGCAGATGTCGCCGAAGAGGATGACGCCGTCGCGCATGTTTTCCTCCACGGGGATATAGTGAATTTTTTCGCGGTCGCACAGCCGCCGCAACGCCTCGTTGTAAAGGGCCAGGGCGACCCGGTACGCCTCGAAGTTCGAATAGCGTCCGGTCCACTCCAATACCGAATAATATTCATAGTACTCCCGTTCCACCCGGGAAAGGGCCTCCGGATTCGGTGCCGCGAAACTGCATACGGCCGTTTCCACGCCATGGTCGCGGGCATAGCGGCTCATAAACTCCAGGTTGACCATTTTGTTGGTTTCAATATCGTGCAACAATCGTTCCGGTCCGGGGAGAAGGTGGCGGCCGAAGTATCGGCAGAAGAACCGGGATTCCCGCAGCCGCTTTTGCAGCGGTGAGGCGTCCTTGAGCCATACCGGGAAGAGATCATGACAGATGTCGTTGACTGCGTTATAAATAACAATCAGATCCGGGTCCAGCGCCAGGTAGTCACCCATGCGCATGCGGTGTTTCAGGGAGTTCATACCTGACAGGCCGCAATTGACCACATCAACGCGGTTGAAACCAAAATGCCTGTTCAGCAGCGTCTCGAGGATACCGGGGTAGGTGAGGTCGTTGACAGGCCCTTCCTCGGTGGTGGATGCGCCGATACAAAGTATCCGGTACGCGCCGTCGGGCTTGGGCATCACAATATCCGCATCGCGGAAACCGAAATTATTGATCCGGAAATCCTCCGTAATGCCCAGGGCGTTGATCCGGTCTTTTCGTTCCACATGCTTCTGATAGGTGAAAAAAGGCAGCTCCCAGATGGTATCCAGGTCCGGCGGCTGCCACACGTCCTTCCTGGGAAAGACCAGCCAGCGCGGCGGCATGCCGGATTCGGCCCGGGGGGGCGCTTCCGCTGACAACAGGCAGTAACCCAATCCTCCGCCTTGTTTCAGGGACAGAGCATCAATGCAAACTTGGGCTTCAGGGGAATCCGTCGCTCTGGTTAGAAGTTCAAGCGCGGGCGCACGGTCCGCCTCCGGCAGAACGGTTTCCAATGACCCGCTGGATGCATACTCAGGGGAGCACAAACATTGTTCCACCCGGTTGTCCGGGTCGAGTGACAGGATATTCATACCATAGACGTTCGAAAACACGGCGCGGCCGAAATCGTCCTCCTGTTCAAGGAATACCGGGAAACGCGCCGCAAGTTCTTCCTCTGGAGACGGCACGGGCAGGGGCGTCAGGGATTTGCCCTGTCCGCGGTAGCGGTTGCGGAACTCCTGGTCGGTGAGATAAGCGGAGAAATCGTTTTCGGGAATACGAGGAATGGGCCACAGTTCTTGCCGCACCCGTGACGCGACAAAAGGGTTTCGGGTCTCCATCCTTCTCCACTGCCAGCGTACCCATCCCTCAAGGGAGAGGGCCGCCAGCAATACCCACAGGAGCAACACGAAGCCATAAAACAACGCCCGTCCGAGTTTATTCATGGGGCGGACCTCCGGCCAGCGCGTGTTCCGTCTCTTCAAGCCATTGGCGGATACGGAGGTCGCCGGATTCACCCTGGGCTGCCTGCAGCAGGGTCTGACGCGCTTGCTCATACTCCTCGAGATAATGCAACGCCCGGCCGAGCAGGGCGAGGCACCACGGGTCACCGGGAAGCGCTTCCAGCGCCTTATTGGCGATCGCGACCGCCTCCTGGTATCGCCCGGCCTCTATAAGCAGTTCCGCATGGTTGTTCAACGTCCAGGGGTAATCGGCCGGGTCGATTTCCAATGCACGTTCAAAGGCCGCCAGGGCCTCCTCGTTCCGATTCAGCTCTTTGAAGGCCATGCCCATATAGGACCAGGCGCGGGCATACCGTGGATTGATCCTGGCCGCATTATTGGCGGCCGCGATGGCTTTGTCATAGTTACCCGCCCGCCAGTACTCCATGGCCAGGTCGCCAAACTCCTTGGGCGCATCCGTATCCGCCGTCAGACGGGGTTCATAGGGCGCGGTGTGTTCTCCCCGTTCCACCCGATACAGGATGACCCGTTGCATGCCGCCGAAAATCCGGGTCTCATACGCCAGGCCGCGAGCAGTCAACGCTTGTTCAAAAGGTTCAATCGTGCCCTCGGTGAAGTAATCGGTCTGTATCACGGTCCAGACGGTCCGCGATGCCGTGCCGGGCTCATCGGCGGGAAAGGCGGCATCAAGGAAGAACGCCGCTTTTTCCGCAAGAATATCGTAGGTGGATCCATAGCAGACGATATTGGGCACCGGACCAAGGTTATAGGCGAACACCCGTTTCCAGAGCCAGTTGTGGGAAAGTACCAAGTCGTTCTCCCCGGCCTCGGTTTTAATTGTCCGGGAAGCGCCCAGCCAGTCCGGATGCTGGGGCTGTCCCAGCATCAGCATCTGCTGATAGCCGTAAAAAAGCACAACCATGGCAATGCATAGCGCCCGAAGCCAACGCCGGGACAAGGCCATTATGGCGCAGCCGACAACGAGATACAGGGCGAGCGAGGCGTGTACGGTATAGCGGGGCTGATGGCAGGGGCGCCACGCCACCGAGAGCAGGTATAAAACCACCGGCGGCAGGATGAGCCACAGGCTCAGGAAGAAATGCCACACCCGCGGCGCTATCGGAGCGCCGTCCCGTTGCGGCGAAGCAAGGCTCCGTCCCCGTTTTAAGAATGCCAGGGCGAACAGCCACGCCAGGCATCCGGTAACCCCCAACACCATGGCATGACCGACGGCCCAGCGCCATGATAGGATCCATAAAGCGGCGGGACGGCCCACAAGCGCCGCCCAGGCATGGGGCGTCGCATTGAGTTGATAGGTGGCGCCGATGGCATCATCGGCAAATATGTCATTGGCCAGTTCGATAAAATTGGGCGCGCGCATCCAGCTTTCCGTGCTGTCCTGTCCCCAAAATTGGATGGTCAATACCCAGACCGCGGCGGGCAGCGCGATAAGCCCCGTGAGCAGCCCCCATTTGAAAAGCCTGAAAAGATCCCGGGGGCGGCTCAAAAGCCAGAAGACGCCCATGACCAGCGGAAGCAGCAGCGCGAAAGGATGTGTCCAGGAAAGCATGAGCATAACAATTCCGTACAGGAACCACCATTTCCGGCCACCCCCTTCAAAAATACGGCAAAAGGCGTACACGGCGATGAGTACCAGGAGTGTCATCAGCCCGTACATGCGAATTTCCCTGGAAAACTGTATGTGAATCGGGGACAGGGCCGCGCAGAACATGGCGATCAGGCCAACGTTCCTGCCGAACAAATGCCTGCCCAGGAGAAACAGGAGCGGGAGGGTGAGCAGGCCGATCAGGACGGACAACAGGCGCAAGGACAGGGTGGAAGCGTTCACAAAACGGTTCCAGTAGTATTCCACGGCCAGATACAGGGGCATGGCGGCGGGATCCAGGGTCTTATTTTGGCGAAGAAACGCCCCGAGCGTCGGTGAATCCTGCCGGATAACCACCTGATTCCAACGGTGGTAATGGGGGGATGCCTCATATTCCGGGGGCGGTTTTAGAAAGGCCACGGTGGCGAACTCATCCCACCAGACGCTTTCCCCCGTGATATGAACGAAACGCACGGCTGCCCCTGCCATTAGGATAAGGACGAACATAAGCATCCAGCGCCTGCTCATCCATGGGCTTTTCCCGGCCGCGTCGCACTGCGGAATTTTACTGTCAGGACAATCGCTCATACACAACATCCACTTGCCCGGGCGCCGGAACCTTATGCTGAACCCTGTCGCTCAAGGCCCGTGTACCGTTGTTCAGGCAAAGATATTCAGGACGGCGCCTGAGGGCATTTTCGGGAAGAAGTAGGTCGACTTCTGGGGCATGGGTTCGCGGGACTCCGCGCAGTCCCGCACCTGCTCTGAACGGGTGGGACGAAGCAGGAAAGCCAGCGCGCCCGCGCCCCGGTCCACCAGCGCCAACGCTTCCCGCGCGTCCTTTTCATAGGACAAGGCCAGGCTTTCCGGCGCTTCCAGCAGCCGGTCCAGTATGCCCCGGTGAAGGACGGCCACATCCAGATCGCACCACGCGCTGCCCCTGTCGGTGGCAAGCAGTTCGCCGCGCCGTTCTTCCTTGAGCGTCAACAACCAGCCGCCTTCTCCGCGCGCGTATAAGAGCATGCGGCACCCGTTTTCGGGGCCGTCAAGACTGGCGGTTGTAATTTCAGCAGGCGCCAGGGCGCGAAAATCAAACCACGGCGCAAGCCGTTGTCGCACTTCCTGGAATGGCAACTCGAAGGCGGCCGGGACGACCCGGTGCGCGGCGAATATTTTGAGCCCAGGGTCTTCAAAGGCCACGAAACCAGCCATGACGTACTCTTGCGGACCGGGGGGCATGCCTGCGGCGCGGCATTCATCCCGGTAAAGGCAGGCGGTACGGAAGCGGTGATGGCCGTCGGCAATATACAGGGTCTGTTCCCGAAGATGTTCCGCAAGGGCGGCGGAGCAATCCGTCCGCCATAGTTCCTGCAGGGCGCCGTCGGCAGTCTTGGCGGCCAATTCAGGCTTTGTTGATGCCATGACCTCAAATAAACCGTCCGTAACCCGCAATCCGGGGTCCGTGTACATGAGAAAGATGGGTTCCAGATTGCCCTGCACCGCGCGCATCAGCGCCAGCCGGTCTTCTACGGGCCGGTCAAAAGTGCGCTCGTGTCCCAGGATAAACTGCTCTCCCGGTTCAGGCAACCGCAACAGCGCAAAAAAAGCCCTGCGCACGCAGTGCTTTCCATCCAGGCTTTTGAAATGTTGCCGCAACAAATACAGGTGGGGCTTCGTGTCCCGCCGGAGTATACCTTCCGCAATCCATGCCTTCAGCAAGGAGGCGGCCTGGGTATAGGGGGATACCTTTTCGCTGCCCACCGGCAGCATCAGGTGCGTCATATTGTACGCCCCTGATGCCGCCAGCCGGGCGCGTTCTTCCGGCCCGATAACGTCATAAGGCGGTGTCAGGACGTTATCGAGCGGGCCTGTCTTGTCAGCATCGAAAACGAACCCATGAAAGCCGCGAATTTCAACCATCTGTTCCGGTCTCCATTGCAGTTCGTTGTTCAGGCGCATGCCTGATCCGGTTTCAGAGCGTACGGCGCTTATTGAATCAGAACGCCTTGTTCCGTTTCAGGCGCGGAAGCGACAATTTCGATCAACTCGACTTCGAAGATAAGCAGGGAGTTCCCCGGAATTCCCGGACGGGGCTGGGGGCCGTACGCGAGATCGGGCGGAATGAATAATTTGTATTGCGATCCGACCGACATGAGTTGAAGCGCTTCCTGCCATCCCTTGATGACGCCGCCTACCTGGAATTCGGCGGGTTCGCCGCGTTTGTAGGAACTGTCAAATTCGGTGCCGTCCAGCAGGGTGCCTTTGTAATGGACGCGCACCTTAGAAGCCGCTACGGGCTTTTCACCTTCGCCCTGTTTCATGACCATATACTGCAGGCCGCTGTCCGTTTTCATGACGTTGGGTTCCCCCGCGTTTTTCGCGAGGAATTCCTCCGCCTTTTTCAGGTTGTCCTCCGACTCGGACTGCATTTCCTGCATCATTTTTTCCTGCTGCTTCTGCATTTTTTCCTGCTGCTTCTGCATTTTTCCCTGCAATGCCTGCATCGTGGCCATCATCTCTTCCTGTGTTAACGCGGGCGCGCGGCCTTTCAAGGCGTCTTCAATGGCGACAAACAGGGCCGCGGTGTCAACTTCCAGGCCGCTTTTTTTGATGGACTCGCCCAGCTGCAGCCCGATGACATAACTTTCGCGCGCTTCATCGCTTTCCAGTACGGCGGTACTGGCCTCCGCGGGAGGGGCGGCTGTTTCTTCAGTCGCCGCGGCCGTTTCAGTCGCCGCGGCCGGTTCGGCCGTTGCGGCCGCCTGATCATCCTGGGCGCAGGCGGGTATGGAAACAAACGCGGTGATAAGAAATACCAGCGCTGTCAGGGTGGTTAAAACTCGATGGACTTTCATGTTTGGTTCCTTTACAGGTTGGTTGTTGGCACGCCTATAATGCAATGCCCGCTACTATGCGGTATTGGAGGGTATGCCCGTTCAGGGTCGGCTATACAGTACCTGTTACCGGCCTTGTTTCTCAACTTTTTATACATGTTTCGCCTTCACGCGGCGGCGCGCATGTCCTTGATAATCAGCTGAACGGTGGTTTCGCCGTTGTACGTATTCAGCGTGGGTGTAAATACAATATCCAGTTTTTCTGGTATTTCCTGCGTAAAATACCGTTCCGCCATCCTGAACGCCAGGGCCGTGAGGGCGGTGTCGTCCTGCCGCACCTGGAACTTGAGATGCTGCTCTTTCAGGATACGCATGGATTGCGGCGTTACCGTGACGCCGGCGGCGCAGAACAGGGGTTCCGGGTTGCCCTGGCCGAAGGGTTCCAGGCAGTCGAGGCAGCGGATGAACGCGCTGTTTATCTGGCTCAGCCCGATGAGGGCGTGCACCTCGAGCAGGGGCTCGATTTTGTCGGGGCCAAGCTGGTGCAGAGCCTGTTCCTCGAAGGCGGTGCGAAACCCTTCAAGCGCGTCCGGCGCCATCGCAAGACCCGCGGCGGCCGCATGGCCGCCGAACGTGACCAGGTGCCCGGCGCACACGTTCAGCGCCTCGATCATGTTAAACCCGGGACTGCTACGGGCGGATCCATGAAGCAGGCCGTCTTCGCCGCGGCAGCAGATAACCACCGGCCGCTGGTGCCGGGACTGTATCCGTGACGCAACGATGCCGATGACCCCCTGGTGCCAGTCATCCTCAGCCAGGACAATGGACCGCTGGGCTTCGGTCAGGAAGGCCTGGAGAATCTCCTCGGCCTCGTCGAAAATCTTCTGTTCAATGGCGCGCCGTTCTTCGTTGGCCTTGTTCAGAGCGTCGGCCAGCACGGCGGCCCGGGCTTCGCATTCGGTCAGCAGCAGTTCCAGGGAAGTATGCCCCGTGTCCAGGCGTCCTGCGGCGTTCAGGCGCGGTCCGAGCTGAAAGGCAATCCTCTGGGAGCTGACCTCGCTGATGTCGAAATGGGCGGCGCGCGCCAGTTTCGCGAGGCCGACCCGCTTGTGCTTGATCATATGGCGGATGCCGAGGGCGGTGATGACGCGATTTTCGGCCAGAAGCGGCACGATATCGGACACGGTGCCCAGGGCGGCGATATCGAGATCGTTCGCGGTGCCGTTCAATGCGGTAGTCAGTTTTATGGCTACGCCCGCGCCGGAAAGCATGTGGGCGGGATGACCGGGATCGTCACGTTTGGGATTGATCACCGCCACGGCGGGGGGCAGGGTGTCTTCAAGGGTATGGTGATCGGTGATGATGAGGTCCAGGCCGATGTCACGGGCCCGTTCTGCGGCCGCGTGGGCGCTGATACCGTTGTCCACGGTGATGATCAAGTCGAAGCCGTTGCGTTGCGCTTCCTCCACCCGTTCCGGCGAAATGCCGTATCCCTCGGCAAAGCGGTCCGGCATGTCGCAGTCAACCCGCTTGATGCCGAAGCGGCGCAGCCCCCGCGCCAGGATGGCCGCCCCCGTGATGCCGTCCACATCATAATCGCCGAAGACCAGGATGGATTCGCCCCGTTCACGGGCGGCAAGGATCCGATCCACGGCGGCATGCATGCCGGTCAAGTCAAAGGGGTCGGATAATTGGCTGAGCGAAGGCTGAAGAAAATCCCGCATTTCCGATGCGGTCTTGAGGCCGCGTTGCAGCAACAGGTGCGCTATGACAGGCGGGACATCCAGCGCCCTGCCCAACGCCGCGGCACGTTTCGCGTCAAAGGGGGGGATTACCCAGCGGTGAGTGGGCTTTGCAAGACTCATAACCGTTCCCGCGCCAGCCGGACCAGCGTGGCCACCACCTGTTCAAAAGTCATGTCGGTCGTGTCCACAAGCACGGCGTCGTCCGCCTTACGCAGCGGCGAATCCGCCCGGCTCATGCTTTGCGCGTCCCGTTCCACCATTTCCTCCAGCACCTCGGACAGTTCGGCCACTTTGCCCTGCGCCGCCAGTTCCGCCGTCCGGCGCCGGGCGCGGCATTCCGGGGCGGCATCCAGGTAAATTTTGCAGCGGGCCGCCGGGAACACCACGGTGCCGATGTCGCGCCCCTCGGCCACGGTGGGTCGCCTGCAGCCGAATTCCCGCTGTAGGTCCACCAGGCGCCGGCGCACGCCGGAAATCTGGTCGAGCCGGAAAATATTCCGGGTGACCTCCGGGTTGCGGATGTCGCGGGTCACTTCCCGACCGTCCACAAAGACCTGCAACCCGTCCGGTTCTTCACGCAATTCCAGCGCCATCTCGCAGGTGGAAGCCACCAGGGCTTGCGTGTCGTCCAAGGGCACGCCGTTGGTGAGGGCGCGCCACGTGGCTGCGCGGTACATGGCGCCCGTGTCCAGAAAGGCGAAGCCCAGTTCACGTGCCACCTGGCGGGACACACTGCTTTTTCCCGCACCGGCGGGACCGTCTATGGCCACAATGTGCGTGCCGGAATGTTGTTCAGTTGTCGTCATTGCCAATCGAGCCCAAACGTTTTTTCGAGGAGGTGCGCCCCCCTGTAAACCGTTGATATCCCCGGTATTTCATGGCCGAGGGAATTTCAGATGGTAACACATCCATCATCCGCCGCTCAATCAGCGGAATTGATGATTATGCGTGTTTGACATGGAGTGGTAATAAAAACGTACCCTTAGAAATCCACATAAACGCTCAAAATTCTTAGTATAAGATCGTTGAGGAACGATTCACCAATCACGGTTTTGGGCATCAACCCAGTAGATGGCGAAAGTCGAAGGCCTCGTCTAATGACTCTGTTTCCGGAGGCGCCTCCACTGCTTCCAGTATCCGCTTGAACAGCGGGCTATCAGGCAATAGCAACTGGTGGCTTTCAAAGTGCTCATCAAAAATGCTCGGGTTGGTGGTTATGCGGGCCAGTTCTTTCTCGCCCGGCATTCGCAACGCATACGTCGAGGGTTCCAGTTCCTTGCATTCAATACTTGCGGGTAGCAATGAGACATCACGCAACACGGTATCCAGGTCCGAGGGCACAAACGGCGGGTCAGGGAATTTTGGAGGCTGCAGGTCCGCTTCGCTTACCTCGTCAATATCAAACCCGGCGGCTTCGGCTTCATCCACCAACACATTGACATTGGAAAGTGCCTTGTGCCGGGCTTGGTCGCGCTGTTCCGGTCCTGTCAGAACCGCCGCCTCGAATTCCTTCGGCAACCGCGAAAGGATAGGCTGTAACTTGCCCACAACGCCCGTGAACAGGCCAATGCGCTCATGCAGGGCGAAATAAACGTCCACTTCCACGGTATCAGCATAGCCAAGGTTTATGATTCTCACGGTGGGATACACTTGCCCAATGCGGTCAATACGACCTATCCGTTGTTCCACCTTCATGGGATTCCACGGCAAGTCATAGTTGACGAGCACGCCGCATGACTGAAGGTTCAGCCCTTCTCCGGCGGCATCCGTACAGATAAGCACCTTGATTTCATTGGTGCGAAGGAGCCGCTTGATTTCCTCTTTGGAACATTTTCCCCAGGCACCCGAGGGTTCCCGCCGCTGGCCGCCTTCTCCGCTGAAGCATCCAATGGGCAGGTCTACACGTTCCGCGACAAAGTCTTTCAGAAACTCCATCGTATCGGCATACTGTGTAAAAATAATAGCCCCGCCATAACCGTCTGCAAAAACACGGTTCAGTTCCGTAATCAACCGCAACGCTTTACTGTCTGTACCTAACTTGGCAATGGATTTTAGAAGCGACCGAATGGTTTCCTTCTGTTCAAACGCCAACGCTGCTTGTTCCAAGTCTGCCGTATCTTCGGGTGAATTCACTTCGTCGAGCAATTCATCCTGACTCGCATCCTCGTAAAGTTGAGTTTCATCCAAAACGGGCGGTTTCCCTTGGGTATCCATCAGGGCAAGTTTCTTTTCCAGTGTCCTGCGCAATGCATGGAAACTGCTGGCAACGCGACGCCGGTAGGTAGTCATCACAAAACCTACGGCAGTCCGTTTCCCGGGCGTGGCAGCCTGATAGGTTTTGCTGATGTACTCCTCAACCGCCTCATACAAGGCACGTTCACCCGGAGCCATTTCTATGGCAATATCTGCCACGACCCGGTCGGCTATCGGTGAATCCAAGAGCCCGTTACGGGCATAGTGTCGCAGGAGTGTACGGGTATGGCGTGACATGCGATACCGCACGGGACTGGTTGTCCGCAATAAGGCCAACGCTGCCTTGCGTTGCTTGGCATTCAGTCGCTTTATCGGAATAAGACTGTCCTTTTCCCGCAATGCTTTAACAACAGCCTTGCGTTCAATCTGGCTGAGGCCAAAACCATCCGCAACACGGTCTATCGCTTCTTTTGCCAAGGGGCCATAGACGGCTTCCGTGGCCTGAAACAGATGTGCCAGCCATTGCAGGCTTTTTTCATCGGGATTCTGATTCAGTACGTCGAAATAGTGCGTGAAAACGGAAGCGTCCCATTCCGGCGGCAACCCCAAGACACTCAGCAAATCCCATATTTCAACCGGATGGACCTGCATCGGTGTAGCCGTCATCATCAAGAGAGAACTGGCCTTGTCTTTAATGTCCAGAAGTAGTCGCAACAGGCGATTGGGTCCCTTTTCCTGGGTGGTCCCTGCACCTCGCCGCCGGGCATGGTGCGCCTCATCCACCACAAGCAAGTCCCAGTTCTCGGCAGTCACCAGTTCCGCCTGCCGGTCCTTGCGCCGCATCAGGTGGCTTGACGCAATTACCAAAGGTTGTTCCGTCCACTTGTCGCGTGGGATTTTCTTTTCCAAGGGCTGCCGGCAGAAATGGTGTTTGGGCCAGACAAGGGACCGGCCCGTGTACATGGGAACAAGCAGGTTGAATTTTTCATACAACTCCGCCTGCCATTGGGTCATTAATGCACTCGGCACGAGGATGAGGATACGTTTCGCAGCGCCGCTTATCCACGCATGGCGGGTAATGAGGCCCGCTTCAATCGTTTTCCCAAGCCCAACCTCATCCGCAATTAACAAACGAAACGGCCAGGTATCCAACATCCGCTTGTATGCTTTTAATTGGTGCGGCCACGGCTCCACCGTGCAGGTCTTTACGGCGACCAGGGCGCCGTTCGGGCGCTTGGCGGCATCCCGGATGAAGGCCCAGACTTTTTTAGGGTCGAGGGCCGGGGGTAGAGGGTCGAGAAGATCGGGTTCCGGGTCGCGGGGTTCGGGTTCCGGGCCTGGGGGTTCGAGGTTCGGATCTTGGATTTCGGGTTCCGAGTCTCGGGGTTCAGGTTCCAGGTCTCGGGGTTCAGGTTCCAGGCATGGGGTTTCGGGTTCAAAACCTGACTTTCCCCCTCGGCCCTCGGCCCTTGGCCCTCGACCCCCGGCCCTCGACCCTAGACCCTCCACTTTCGGCCCAATCACAAACGTATCGTCCTTGGGCAAAAATTTAAGCAGTTCCTGCTTGACCGCTTCGGGCACTTCCAGTACTTCCGCCGCTTTGGCTTTATTTGCCCAAAGTGTTTTGAACTCATCTTCTGTCCGGGTTACGCGTTGAAGGTCCCATTCCCCCCTCCAGGAGCAACTTACGTCAAAGGATTCACAATTCTGTTTCCATCCGGCAAGGGTTTCGTTTATCGAGCCGCGGAAGGCCAGTTTATCACCCGCCGCATCCACAAGCAATCCTGCTTTGGCATGGTACAAGCCCAGCCCCGCACGGTACTTGCCTTCGTGGTCTTTCGGGATGGCTACCTTGATATCAAGATAATTGTGGGCAACCATCCAGGACAACCAACCCAGACGTTCCAACGCAAAGGCATCTTCAAAGATCTTCTGAAAACGGTCATGGCTCAACTTCACGACGATGTCGCGAAGTTCATAGCCTTTTCCGATGGCATCCGCTTCTTCCTCTTCTAGGGTACATCCCACAATCAACTCCATGCGCCCTTCGTTGTGGATGAGTGTGTTGAGCCCTCGTGACGCCAGCGACAAGGCTTCCTTATTGAAATAACCGGTGACGCGCCGATAGAGTTTGGAACAGGAAAGCGCGGGTAGAAAAAACAAGTCCACCAAGTCGCCGTCTTCATGGCTATAGGTCGGTTGCCAATCTCTTTCCTGAAGGAGCATTAATTTGTCTTTTTCTTGTTAATTTTCTTCACGGTCTGCTTAACTTGGGATGCGGCTACAGCCTTTTTTCGATTTTCTACTTTCTTGACTATATTAACCATATTGACGGTTGGCAAATTGAATTTTCCGCCTGGAAAAGAACCTGTTATTGCCGCTATCTCTCCGCGCAAAATCCCATACAGAATAACGGTACCATTAAAACGAATTATTTTTTGCATTTCCTCTTCTGCAATTGACTCAGGGAAACGAAATATACCTAATATTTCGGAGTCAATTGCATAGCCCATTCGTTTACCCGTCCTGAAAGAATCAAGATTCAAACGAAAACGCAATATAAAACGCTTCAGGTCATGTGTTTGCCGGAATACGTCATAGTCTATCGTGTACTTGCTTTCAAGTTGTACAGGACTTTTGACGTTAGGTGTAGGGTCATGCCAGATCACCGAAAGTCGCATCATATAAAAATCTTCAAGCTGCACTATAGCTGACATCTTCTTGCTCCGTTGTATAGTTGGGTTGTTTGCCCTGATTCACAAGAGTTTCTGGATTGGGAAAATGGAGCAGTGAAATTGGATTTGGGAAAGATTGTATAACCATGTATTCATCCTTGAAATACAATCTTGCGGCTACGTGCATATCTAGGGCGCAGGCAATTTCCGCCAGCGTCTCCAAAGTGAAATTGGCGTTCTCATTCAGGATACGGCCGACATATTGCCGTGACTTGCCGAGTTTTGTCGCGAGTTGGTTGCGGTTAATGCCCTGTTCATGCATTGCTCTGAAAATGTCTTCCACGAACTGCATCTTCATAAATTCAGCAACAAATTCAGGGTCGCTGTCCAGGTTTTCAACATCCGCTTGGATCTGCTCCGCCAGACCATCCGTATTCGGAGTGGCATCCAACATAGCCTGAAGTTCGGGGGAAATACATAGTTCCTTTGTCATGGATCTGCTTTCTTTGCTTTTTATTGCTTATGGAGTTTCTATTTTTTTTGTGTTGTTGTAAAGAGTTCTTAGATCAAGACAGAGTTTGAATGCCTGATTCTGCTCCTTGGGACTGGATTTTGCTTTCCAATAGAGATTTGTGCACACCACAATCGCTTTCCCGGAAGAATCAATAAAATAGAACAGCCGTACCTGACCGCTGCGCATCTCGTAGATGCCTTTATAGATTCCTTTCCCTTGCTTCACATGCTTACTGAAAATCTCATGATGTTTCGATACCAGCCGGACCACATTCAGAATTTTGTTGTACTCCGACGGATTGGAAGCCTGCAGATCTTTAAGATGCGCTAGAACGGATGATTTTTTACCTATCTTGAGCGCACAGATTCTCCTGTCATTCGTTACGTCTTGCACACATATTATATCCTCAAGGGAAACGTCCATGTCAACTTTTAAGTTGACATCTTTCCGCGATACGTTTTTCCTTGCAGACATTAATCCAATCCTATTGGGTATCCGTTCCCGATCAATAACACGGCAATGTATTTAAGCGCTACCGGATTAACAAAATTTAAACTTTCAACAATTTGCGTTCCCATACCCCTTAGCTCTAACGCCATACTTCAACCCCGTAATCCGAAACCCGAGACCCGAACCTCGAAACCCTACAATAATCCCAGCTGCTTCGGCGCAGGCACTTCCTTGGCAAAGGCGAGTTTCCTTAACTTCTCCAAGGCATCTGCATCGGCGGCGGCGGAGGCCAGGGGGCCGCTGCTGCTGGAGACAAGGGCCGGGGCAGGCAACACGTTCAAAATCGCCTCCAGCGCCATGAGAAACGCTGGTTCCTCCGTCAATTCGGCCTTTTCCAGCAGGTCCTTGGCGACACCGGTATTCTGTTCGCGTCCGGCCCGGGCAGCATGATGCAGCGCGTTGAGGAGCAGGTCATGCTTCGGCGCGCCGATGGTTCCTTTTTTGGCCCGCATTGCGCTGTCCCACAGAACCACATCGCCGCTCTTGACTTCTAAAATCTTGTCCTTTAAGTCCTGGTCAAAACTTACACCCACCACCCGCGCCAGTTTCAACGCCTCATCCGCCGGGAATTCCGGGGATTCAAAGGCGTCCCAGGCCAGAATGAAGAACTCCGTCACGGGGTCCAGGTGCGCCTGGCGTTTCACCGTGGCCAATTGTTCCATGCGCCAGTCTTTCACCGCCCGCCGCGCCGCCATAAGGGCATCTTCTGGCCGCACCGCATAGGGGTCCCATTCCTCGTCTTCCACCAGTTTCAACTGAGCGCCCCGGGCGGGTTCCGGTCGCTGCATGGCTCGGCCCCGCTGCATGGGCCAATGCTCCGAAAACACTTGAAGTGCCGGGCCGAAACAGGACAGATACAGGTCCACCCCTCGAATGCCGTAGGCCTGGAACTCCGCCACCTTCCCTTTCTTCCCCTCCCCGCCCCGGATGGTTTCAATAACCTTCGGCTCCACCTCCTCCCAGTACGTTATCTTCGCTTCTTCTCCCTCGACCCTCGACCCTCGGCCCTCGGCATTCCTTGGTCGGCACACCAGAAATATCGTACTCTTCGCCGCATTCTTGTCCTTGATATGCAGGCTACCTTCTGCTTCGGTGTTGATGGGCCAGCTTGCCGTAATGGTAAATCCCGCATCCAGTAACCCCCGGGCCAAAGCATCCCAGGCACCTGTCGCCTTGTGGGTGAACATGAGCACCATCACGCCATCCGGTTTGAGCACCCGCCGGCATTCGGCAAAAATGGCCTGCATCCGTTCCTGGTAATCCCGGCCGGCCCGTTTCTTCGCCCCGCCTGTGCCTTTCACCTGGGTGAAATCCTTAAACTTCGCCACGTTCGCCACCGCTTCCCGGTCTTTGTCGGTGAGGTAGTTGGAAAATGGTTCTGGATACAGGAGTCCTGCCGTTCGTTTCAGCCAGACATAAAAGAAATCCGCCAATTCCGCATACATCACGTTATCATAATACGGCGGATCCATGACGACTGCGTCCACGGAGGCGTCGGCAATGTGGGGCAGCTGGTCGCCGGAACCGTTGGTGATGACGATGTGGGGGAGGGGGGAGGAGTGCCGAGGGCCGGGGGCCGAGGGAGAAGAAAACAGGTCTGGCTCTGATGCGGCAGGGGCGGCGGAACCGCCCGTGAGTTCGATGAGTTCTTTCAGGGATTTGCCTGTTTGCTCCACCGCCCAGTCATAACCAAGGCCCGTGATGGTGGGCGCCATTTCCCCATAGCTCCATTGAAAAGCAAAATCATGTCTATCAAATTTGCCACGAATGGCTACACGAACGACATCCCACCTACATAATATGCCGTTGTAACTGATGATTTTATCCACGGCCAGCGCCAGATACGTCAGTGCGGCTTTGTCGAGTTCCGAGAGATTGCCTGCGCCGCCGCATTCCTCCACAAGTTCCTGAAACACCTCGACGCTGACGCAATGACCGTACAACTGGCGGGGGGAAAACAGGTCGCGCCAGAATTTCATGCCATATCGAATAGGTTCGGTCGTTTTGTTGCCTTCAATGACTTCCTCATCGGGAATGATGTTTCTGGCCTGCCATTCAGGGAGTTTGGCATCCAGCGCCGCCTGGACCTGTTCGCGCACATCATCTTCCGGCCGTGGCGCACGGAACCCCCGCACCTTCTTTATCTTCGGGTTGCCCGCCTTCGTATAGCCGGTGACTGTTTCTTCCTTATAGACGATGGCATACAGTTGTTCCCCCATCCGCCCGGACTGCGCCTGCGCTTTGATTTCATCCCCGTCAATCACCCGCCCGCAATCCGGAAAGGGACACGAGCCGTTGCCGCCTGAAACCGTGCCGGGAGATTGGTCTTTCACGGCCTTCACAATCTCAAAATCCACAACCCGCCCCCCTCGTCCCTCGACCCCCGGCCCTCGACCCTCCTCTCCCGGCCCTTGGCCCTCGACCCTTGGCACTAAACGAACCCCGGTTCCATCGCTGCTTAACCGCCAGTTCGGGCTCAACGGCACAATCCCCCCACAATAGGGACACTTTACTGTCCGCGCCCAAAGGTAGCCGTCAACTGTAGTACCTGCCGCTTCGCGTGGGAAAATACCCTCAAATCTTTCAGAGGCACGCTCTATGAAGTGTTGGGTTAATTTTTCATAACGTGCAAGAAGTTCGGCACCAAACTTGGCAGGAAATTCGACCGTGGCTTTAAGAATGAGCCATGCTACAGGATTGAGGTCATTGGCATAGGTACCACAACCGAGCCGCATGGCTTCAAAAGGTATGCTCCCACCTCCAGCAGTCGGGTCCAAGACTGCAAGTGCGTTTCCGCTATAGCCAAGAGACTCCAAATCGGTCTTCAATGGGACGTATTTGAATGCGCGTCCGTAACCATAGGGATTCGTCCCCAGGTTCTCTCTTTTACCTGTTTCAGCATCAACGTTCTTACCCGCAGCCGCCATCCGTTTCTTTGCCGCCACCGGGTCGCCATGAATCCCGAGAACATGAAGGAATTTCTCATGGTCGGCGTCAGGTGGCAGGAGTGCGCCGAGAATAGCCGCGCGAGATGCTACCAAAGGCCGACGCGCCCACCAGACGTGGAGGTAATAAGTGGGCGGCAAAGCCGTCATTGAGCGACGTTCTCGGATACACTCTTCACTCAGGTAGGCGATTGGCATCCATTCTTCAATCAATCTCCGCTGATCCATATGATTTCCTTCGGGACATATTGGTACCCGTGATAAAAGCAAGCGGACTGATGACGAAAGTGCTCAACTTGGTAGTGCTACTTTGCACCATTGGTATGCTTCGGGCTTAAATTTTATGTCAAAGCGTTCCTGCAAGACTTCAATAGCTGCCTTTGCAACGGTTGCTCTGTGTTCGGGTGGACAGAAAACATGCCCCCGATACCGGTGTTCCATATATTGTTTTGCCCAGGAATCCACTTTGATGAGATCATTGAGGGTAATGGGCTTATTAGTTGCAGTATCCGAAGGTTCGGCGTGGTAGATATACGTTTCATCTGCAGCTACAAACTTCGGTCTTTTGGGCATATCCAGGAAAACCTGTTCTTTCATACCCGGACGCCCTGCTTTTTCCCAAATTTCCCTGGAGATTTCTCTGCGTAAGTGGGCATCCTCATGGGTATTCAAAAGCCTGTTAAAATTATCCAGCGCCCCTTCCTCCTCAACATTGACCGTTGGACAGGATATAATGAGAGCACGTTTCAGTAAGCGCCTGAAGTAGAGGTTATGGATTAATTCGTGTAGTTGGTCGTCATCCGTCCGAAAACCGTATGAGAGGAATTCATCATCCGTAATCCATAAAAAATCGGCAGGAGAATGAAAAGCGAGATGTTTGTCTCTTATCTCCATCGTTTTGCCATGCTCTCGCATGTATTCAATGATACCCGCAAACATACAGTCACAGGCGCGAACTTTGTGATGTTGATATACTGTCGCCGTCAACACCATCTTTGAAAAAAATACCTGCTCCAGAGCGGTTACACCTCCCTGCAACACAACAAGGTGATCGTCTACATCCCCCTCTTTTTTTGTTTTGCCAAGACGGACCGTATACCAGAGTCGATCCAAATCCACATCCAGAGGTAATCCGCTAAAATGGCTGTCGCGAAAGATATAGTCTAATTTGTCTGCGTCAAAAGGGCCGTTTAGAAGTTCTGTGACATAGGGATTCTCGTTGTTGACATCACCCACTATGGTATTTGCGATCTCTTCTATATTGTGATTCTGCTCCTTGCCCTTCTGCATAGCCTCTCTGAAATATTTCCTAAATGGTTCTGAAGTCAGAATCAGATTCGCCATAGTTTCATGCGGATTTGCTTTGGGATGTTTTTTCTTAAATTCTTTCAAAGAAGGGGCGTCGCCATAAACCATTTCACTGGTGTGACTGAAGGGGCCATGGCCAATATCATGTAACAACGCAGCCAACCGCATCTGTCGCACATGGTCCTGAGTCAACCGCCCGTCATCCTTTTTTGGCTCCAGTGCCGGCCTGAGCAGCGCATCCCCGAGTTTCATAACCTGAAGAACCACCCCCAGTGTGTGTTCAAATCTGGAATGTGTGGTTGATGGATATGTAAGAAAACTAAGACCCGTTTGACGCAGATGCCGAAGGCGCTGTACAAGTGGAGTGTCCAACAAGGCGACCTCATAAGGTTCAAGCCTTAAGGTTCCCCATAAGCCATCATGTACTACCTTGGGGCCAATTTTTTGAGTGCTACCCGTCTCAGGTAAAAACTGCGCAACAAATTGATCTATCTCAATGCGCAGTTGGGATAAGGAATCATAGCCGCTCCCCTCGCCCGAGATGGTGTTTCCATTCACAATAAATGGTTCCCCCAGAATCACGCTGCATGTTCTTTGGATATCTTATTAGCAAATTCTTCAGCAGCCCTCCCTAATAGTTCATTTTCTTGTTCAGAAAAATTTTGTCTGACGTATTCATCAAAGGATTTTTTGAGTTTGTCCTTAATTTCATACGTCTCAAAAGCAGGATTACCACAGGAAAGTAATTTGGCCATTTCCATGTTTTCAAGATAATCTTGCATCTTCTCAGAAAAAAAGAAGCCTATTCTTTTCTGGAAAAGATAGTCGTCGAAAAACGGATGAAATTGCGTTTCCTGCGCCAATGCGTGGAAGGCATTATGCAAGATCGGTATAGATGCTGGTATTTTGGGACCATTCATTTTAGAAAGAATCCCGTGCAACACATCACAGGCATTCCATTTTTCGCTGCTCATTCCCGTTTCTCCCTGTGCATTGATTATTGGATTGAATTTTTCATCTGGCAAAGAGCCTAGGGTGGATTATTTTACCAATATGAAATTTTTGCTGGGTTGGTTCTCGTATTGACCCAGCAATTTCAAGTACTGATCCACATCGTCATTGGAAAAATGAATTACAACGCGTTTTTCGTGCGGGGCGCCTGTCGTCATCTCATTGAGTAAGGCTTTCTGGACATCTTCAAGAGACATCTCTTTATTAGACACGCGCCTGTCGCCTTTCCATCTTACCACCCTTCAGTTGTCCTTTACAGTCCCCACAGCATTCAGTAATTGCATTCACTCAAAGCATATCTGGTTATTTATGCACAAAATATGCTTCTGCTTACCACCTAACAACTACATATAGTAGCGAAGTTGCTTAAAAACATCAAAATAAATACAAAATATTGACGATATACCCTCTTTTTGGCATTATATGTACAGGCTGTAATGCATTGTCAAATTTTCTTCCCAAAATAACAAGCGGGCATTCATAGCTGTCATGCCGTCAGCAACATCCTCAATGCCGCCAGCACCCGCCTTGGATACTTCCGGTGTACCGCCATACCGAGCCAGTACCCCGCTTCCTCCCGGCTCATCTCGTCAATCCCTTTGGCTACCTGCCGAATTCGTTCAATACTGGTCATGGGAGCAAGCGTTCTGAACAACAGGGCCATGTTCAGGGCGATATCCTCATCCAGCGGAAAGGTTTTGGTTTCGCCCTTTTTCAGTGTTGGGATACGGATGCCCGCATTCTTTAGTTGCCGCAACACCCTGGCCTCAACAATTTCAAGCGCCCTTCCCTTCAAAGCTGCTGTTTTTTCTTTGGCAATAAGTCGTGGCGTGGCCGGGCTGGGGAGTTGCCAGATTTCCAGCACAAGCTGTCCACCGCCTATACCTTGGGCGTTGAGTTCATAGTAGGGTCGAGGGTCGAGGGCCGAGGGGCGAGGGGCGAGGGCTGAGGGCCGGGGGCCGAGGGTCGCGGATTTATTCTTCATTGGATGGTTCCTTGGAAGAAGCACGCTTCTTCCCTTGGAGGGTTAGAATCATGCTGGTAAGCATTTTGTTTATTTCCTGGGTCATACTCCAAATCTCAACGGCTCTTTCCCGTTGAATGAAATTCAAGCGGACCGCTATGGTGAGATGCGTCTCAAGTTCCGCAAGTGAACCCCGGGCGATACTGAGATGATGGACATAATCACCACGATGAACCCGGGCGTATCCTTCTGCGATATTAGCGGGGACAGAAACCGCCGCTCGTTGTATTTGACTTGTCAATCCATACTTTTCCTCTGTCGGGAACCCAGCGGTTACTTCATAAACCGCAACTACCATGTCCATGGCCTTTTGCCAAACCTGTAATTCCCGGTATGATTTCGCCATTTAACGTTAACCTTTACTCTCTAACCACGGCCCTCGACCCTCGACCCTTGGCCCTCTACCCTCTACCCTCGGCCCTATCCGCCTCCGCCTCGACATAGGCTTCAGACGCACCGTATTTCGTCATGGCTGCGATGAAGTCATTTGTCTTTTCTTTGACGGTGGCAAAGGGTGTAGCAAAGGTAAGCGTGTAATTGGCCTCGAAGGTGGCATTGGTAGCGGAGCGAAGTTGCGGCTCCAGGAATGATTTCACGCTGTTGGCTTTGTTCAATGTCCCTGAGAACTGGACTTCAAACGATTCAATTCCGTCGCCCTCGATGCCCACGGATAGCTGGCAGATGGTTTCGGAATCACGATAGGTGGCCACAGCCTGATGGGCGTTCCAGGCACCTTTGGCTTCGTAGAATCGCATCGAAATGGATTTTAGATACTCGACTTTCTGGCTTCGGGCCTTGTCGAACAACTCCACAAGAGCCTGCCTTAACGGACCTTCCGCGGACAGGAGGGTCGAGGGTCGAGGGCCGAGGGTCGAAGTCCCAGCGCCTGGCGTCTCCGCAACACGTTTGTTTTCCTCCTTACCTGCTTCTTCGGGTTGCGGCTGCTTCGGCTCTTCTTTTGGCGGACGCGGCCACAACTTCAATTCCTTGGCGTTGGCAAGCGTATGAACAAAAGCATTGACTGAAATCTGTATCGAGGGCGATGGGTCACCCTTGCCCCAAACCAATTCGCCTTCACGGTAGATAAATACGTCATGGGCGATACCCAACTGGATGCAGCGGATAAGCGGGTCGTCGTCGAGCAGGATAGACAGGTTTGGAGCCCGGCGGAATTCGTTGCGCAATTCCAACGTCGTAATTTGGCCCTTGGTCTTAAGCGGCGTCTGGTCCCGTACATAGCTCGGCGCGTCCGGTTCATCACTCGACGCCAAAAGCTTCTTCTGTTCCCGCAACGCCCGTTTAATGTGTTGTTGTCCGTTGCCCGGGGAATCGCTGGCATTTTGAAGTTCAATTGTCGTGTGGCCAAGCCGGGCCTCGCCGGAGCCAATGGGAACATTACTTGGATAAAAAAGGTGGCGATAGCATTGCAGCGTGGCGATGGCAACGGTACTGCGTGACTTCTCGTATTCCTCACGGACTTTGCGCTGCTGGTAATCGGCAAGCTCATTAATCTTGGCGGAGTTGACAATAGCTTCAAGGGCAAGACGGCGGCGAACAGACTGTTTCATGTCCAAACTGAGACGCTTATCCGCCACAAGAAAGATGAGGTTGTTTTGCAGGGTCCGCAACTCTTCCTTGACCCCTTTTTTCGTGGCCATGCGCACCAGTTCTTGTGGGAGTTCGGCCGGCGTGTCTGAAAGGGCGAAGGCGTCGTAATTCAAGACCACGAGATAAGGACGTCCGTCTCCGATATCGTCGGGAATCTCATAGGGACCTGCCGGAAACGGGATGAGTACGAAATCGCTCTTCCCGCTGCCGAACAAGTCCTTGATACGGGTGTTCAGCACGTTGCGGACTTCATCCGCGTCCACTTCGCGCATTTCACGATTGATGACTTGTGTCAGGTTGGGTTCCACACGAAAGCGCATGGGAGCACCAGGCCGGTCATCAAGAAAGAGCGATTCCGCGGCAAACTGCTTACGGGCCGATTCCACGAAGGAAGGCTCCACGGCGGGTGAACAGATAGAATAGCGCAGATGATCCGGCGTGATGCCCTGGGCGGATTCGCCAAAAGCCAATGTGTTCAGGAAGATGGTTCTTGCCACATAACTGGTGACGGGAGGCTGACCGGGGTTGTTGGTCTGGTCGAGACGTTGGGCGATGGAAGGGTCTTTTCCTGCTACGGAAGCGACATCCGATCCCAGGGCGGCAGTATAGGCTCCCTGTCCCAGCCGCGTGGTAATTTCGGCGCGTATTTGCGGGTTGCCCAGGTCAATATGATGGGGTTGAATGGAATAGGCGTCTGCGGGTTTATCTTTCCAGATACAGTAGACCGTCCGGGCGAGAAGGCGTAACATGCCCCGGGTCCGCTGGAACGTGGACAGACTGCTCATCTTCTCCGTCATGACGTTCAACGTCTCGGGATGTAATGGATATCCCTTACGGAACTGGTCGCGGGTCTCAGGACTAAATGCGTCCGGCGCGAGACTATCTTTGTTCCGGTCCCAGAGGTCCGTGTATTCTTCGATGACTTTAGTCGCGCCTTTTATATCCACGTCCTCAAACAGACGGCGGCGTAATACGTCCACAGTTTCATCTTCTTCCGTGGGGTCCAATTGAAGGAGTTTGCGTGATACGATACTTTCCGCTTCCGCAAATGCCGCCAAGGCAAGTTGATGTTCAGCTTTGTACGCATCCCTGGCCTCTTCATCCGCCGCACGAACAGCCAGGGTACACACTAATGCGGCTTTCGGCGTCGAGGAAACGGCTTTAATGAGGGCCTGCATAAAGGCCGGGAACTGGTTGACGGCATCAGGATAGACCTGGGCGACTTTACGGAGATAAACGGACACTTCATCAATCAGAATAAGGGTCGGTTCGCCGCCGAAAAGTTCCACAATGGTTTCCGTACCCGGCGCGACATGGGTCTCATCGCTTTTGCGGACACGTTCATAGCCCTCACGCCCGGCAAGACGATAGGCCATTTCGCCCCAGATGCTCCGTGCGAAGAGACCCTTTTCCAGTTTAAGACCGTTGGCGGGGTCGGCATTCTCGCCGTCTATGGCGGCGACACGAACATTCCCTTTGGGGAGCAGTTTTGGGTCAATGAATTCATTGGCTTCCGCAACACCCTGCATTCCACGCACGGCATGGACCAAAGCAATAAGGCTGTGGGTTTTACCGCCGCCGTACTGGGTGTCAAGCCGGACAACGGAATTCAGTTCTCCACCTTTTCCGCTGAGCCGCCGACAAACCGTTTCCAGCAGTGTTTTTAACCCCCGTGTGGGATAGGTGTACTTGAAGAAGAGCGCGGAGTCGGCATATTCCTTTGTGGCTTTACCATTTACAACGGCAGCCAAATCAGCGGCAAATTCCTCGTCCTTAACGCGTCCCGCGAGCACGTCTTCGCGCGGTGTACAAAGGTCAAAGATGGTATGCATCTGTTCTCCTTCCTGTTCAGAGACGAAAAATGTCCCGGAGCCCTTTATACCAACGCTTCCATCATTTCTCGCCCCATCAGGTGGCATTCCCTCGAAAACTATAGCACTATGCATCGGTACAATTCATGTTATGGACAGCAGTGATAGCGTCAGGTAACAACTACCAAAAAATAAAGATCTTTGCCCATTCTACGCGCTGATTCGCCAGCGGGCCTTATCCTCCAAGAATTTATAGATCTGTCCAATATAGGAGACCCATAATAAAGCCTATTCTATTCTGATTTTAGACAATACCCGCCCGGGCACTACAGGGGAATGCTACCATGCGTATGGTTTGCTATCATAAATTACGGTATAATCACTCGATTTTGGTATATTTACCCATAAATAGTCGTCTTGTTTAAACAGGATCAATCCCAAGGAGAACGTATGTATTGCAGTAATTGCGGCGCCTTAAATGATGACAGCGCCTACCAGTGCATCCGGTGTAATGCATTCCTGCGACACGCAAACGCGGGGGCTCCGATGCCGGGTGTTCCGCCACTCCCCATGTATCGGTCCATTCCGAATTACCTGGTCCACGCGATCCTCGTAACTCTTTTCTGTTGCCTGCCTTTTGGCATTGTCGCCATTGTTTTTGCCGCCCAGGTCAACGGAAGACTTCAGGCGGGAGACATACAAGGCGCCCTGGACTGCTCCAATAAAGCCAAAATGTGGTCGTGGATCGCTTTCGGCCTTGGGTTTGCCGTGGTTCTTATCTATGTTTTTTTGGTTTTGTTAGGCCTTTCCACCGGGATGACTACAGAATTCTAATATGCCTACCTGGATTGGCAGAAAGAATTTTCCGGTGATACTGGGATGTTTCCTGGTGGTGGCGGCCGGTTTTGTTTTATTTTTGTTCAACCCCGCCGATACCGTCCTTTTCCCACCCTGCCCTTTCCACTGGGCGACGGGGCTGTATTGCCCGGGATGCGGTGCATTGCGTGCGGTTCACCTGTTGCTCCATGGACGCTTGATCGCCGCGTTCAACATGAACCCGCTCCTGGTACTGTCCTTGCCTTTTCTGGCGGCGCTGTTGCTGCGGCCCCGCTGGGCTTACCTGACCTGGGTGCCCTGGTTTGCCGCGGCGGTGCTGGTCGCGTTTGGGATTCTCAGGAACCTCCCGGTATGGCCCTTCGACTTGATGGCGCCCCATTGATTTCAGACTCCCTGATCCCGACAGGTTTTTTAAATGCCTTTTCGGAATACAGGTCGGCGCTTTTTAAAGTATATTCGCATAGGACCGCAAGAAAGGTACACCCCAAAAACATTCGTGTAATTAATGATGATAAGGCCCTGGTGCGTTTTTGTGGAGTCAGTCCCTTCTTTGCGGGCTTAAGTTAGCCTTCCCCTCTACCGGTACCCACTTCTTGTCCGCGAGCACGATGGAAGTGACTATCTGTCGTTCGGGAATGCGCCAGTACCGCCGCAACAGGGCATCCGTTTCCACCCTCGACAACATACGATAACCGTTTTTTTCATAAAAGCGAATAGCCCAGTTCGCCGCCAGCCAGGTGCCGATGAGGATGGGTGTTTCGGTCAGCTGTTCCAGGTGCCGCAGCAGTTTTGTGCCAATGCCGCTGTTCCTTCTTTCCGTGCGCACATAGGCATGGCGTATGAGGGTGACCGGTCCCCGGTCCTGGATGCCCATGACGCCCTGCAGCTCGCCGTCTTCTTCCCAACCCCAGAAAATTACGCCGTCCCGGATTTCATGCGCCAGTTCCTCCATCGCCATGTAGGGTTCATGCCAGCAGTCTTCCGGGATGACGCCCTTGTAGGCGATAGCCGCGTCGTTGACGATTAAGAACATGTTTTCGAGGTCGGTTTCCACACAAGGTCGTATCATGGTGATTCAATCCCGTACTTGTCATGGATTCGTAGTTGGCGACATGTCACTGTTGTCCCGGATTCCGGTGAGCGCCAGCCCCTCCACATCCTCTTGTACGATCGCGGGCCGGGCGTCTGCGGTGTCGGTGGTCAGGGAAACGCCATCCATGCGGATATCCCGGGCATGACGGATATAGAAGCCGTAGGCCGGCAGCGTGCCGAACATCCGGTATTCGGGATACTTCTCCGGCAGTTCTTCGGGAATGCATTTCGCGTCTTCCTCTGTGCCGCCGCCCGCAAACGCGATCCGAATATCGCGCAGGGAAATATTCTCCACAGGATGGCCGGGCAGGCCCGTGATAGAGCATCCGGTCGCGTCCGCGCCCGTGGCCACAATCGTGCTCAGGGAAACATTGCGCAGCGCGCCGACACCAGGCGCCTCCATGTCCTTCTGATACGGCCGGGCCCGGTTACCCAGGCGGATGAAAACGGGGCCGCCCGTGTTCCGCATTGTGATGTTGGAAATGGTGACGCCGTCCAGGAGCCCGCCGTCCACGACTTCCAGGGCGATCCCCGACAGGCGCGTGTCGTAAATGGCGCAGTTGGTGATGGCGATGTTCTGGAAACCGCCGTTGGACTCGGTGCCCATCTTGAGGGCGTTGCAGTCGGTGCTGAGCACGCAGTTCGTGATCACGACATTGCTGCAGGGGCGCGCTGAAGTGCTTTTCAATACGATGGCGTCGTCGCCGCTGCTGATGTCGCAGTCGGCAATCCGCACATTGGAGCAACTGTCGATGTCCAGCCCGTCATTGTTCTTGTTGCAGCGGCTGCGGATGGTAACGCCCCGGGCATACACGCGGTCGCATGCGAAGAAATGCACCGTCCACATGGCGCCATTGCGCAGGGTAACATCTTCCAGGGATACGCCCTCGCAGGAGACAAAACGCAGCATGTACGGGCGCACGAGATATTCACCCGAGAAGGCCGCGCCCTGACCGTCAATCAAGCCCTCCCCGGAAATTGCGATATCACGGGCGTCTTCCGCATAGATCAGGGCACGATCCGTGTAATTGTCCGTATAGGAACGGTATCGCGCCTTGCGTTTCGGGTAGTCGTCCAGCTTCGTGCTGCCTAAAAGCACGGCACCCCGGCACAGGTGCAGGTTCACACCATCATTCAGGGTGAGTGTTCCCGTGAGAAAACGCCCGGTTGGCACCCGCACCACGCCGCCGCCGTTTGTGTGGCAGGCGTCAATCGCCGCCTGCAGCGCGGCGGTATCCAGCGTGACGCCGTCCCCCACGGCACTGAAGGCTGACACGTCATAACTAACAGTTACGTCCGCCCCTGCCGAAAAGCCGACAAGTAACAAGAGTATTGCCGACAAGATGTACTGTAAATCTTTATACATAAACGTCCCCTCCCTGACTGTATTCATTGGCACTATTTTTCATACACTGTCTTTTGTGCATGAAAAGGTCCGTTAGTCCAGAAACGTTGTTACTACGTAAGATGTAAAAGAAAGAATTTTAAAAGGTTCAGGACTAAACCCCGCGGTTATCTTCCTTCTTCAGTATTTCTACGATCACCTCAAGAAGCGGGGGAATTTTGTTTTCCACTACATCCCAGACGATTTCGTAATCTATGCCAAAGTAATCATGAACAAGTCGGTCCCGCATTCCTGCTATTGCTTTCCAGTTCAAGCCGTGATAACGCGCCCTAATATCCGAGGGTACTTTTTTTGACGCTTCCCCGATAATCTCGATACTTCTCACAAAGGCGCGTTTTAGCGTGGCATCTTCCAGGAATTGTTCCCTTGTCAAGTCCGCAGTTTGTCCCGCAAGATATTCGGCCTCATCACGCATGTGCCGCAGATACTCAAGCGGCGAGTGGAACATATTCGACCTCCTGGAGGATATGAGGGGCCAAATAGGGACTAAGAGATTCGGGAGTGACCAGTTCAATCCGGCGTTCCAGTACTTCGTCCAGAAAGAATGACAATTCCATGAATGTATCAAACGATTTTCTTCCCGGCACAAATTCAACCAGTAAGTCTATATCGCTGTCCTCACGCTGTTCCCCATGAAGAAACGAACCGAACAGGCCGATTCTGGCTACACCCAGAGACCTAAGGTGCTCCTCATGCTGTCGCAGTGTATTCACGATATCTGTCTTTGTCCCAATCATTAATGTTTCCCGATTTACAGATGACGAAATCCCATCACCTGTGTAGTCTATAGTATCAGAAAAATCACATCATTCCTACAATCGCTTAAAAAAAGCACTCATGATGATTTCGCCGTTCTTTCCTCCCGCACCGGGCCGGGGCGGTTGATCTTTACGGCGTTGCGCGCGGCGCCGGGGAATTCGTTTACCTTAAAATCGGGGTTCTTGGTGCCGTGCTTGTCCTGGCGGTCGCCCGTGGGTTGTTCCGGTATGGTGTCGCCCGTTTCCTCCGTCCATTGATCGAGCAGGCCGCGCATGCGCGACAGCGTCTCCGCGTGGGCGGGGTTATCCGCCAGGTTGTTCATCTGGTGCGGATCGGTGTTGATATCATACAGTTCTTCCGCCGCGCGCGGCACGGTGAAAATATCGCGCTGGTGCGGTTGCAGATCGCCCCGGGCCTCCGCCGCCCACAGTTCCTCCCCGGCGGGATATTCAGCGGTGGATTCCACACACAGGTTCTGCCGTTCCGGCCAGGCGTTGCGGATATACACCCAGTTCTCCCGGCGCACCATACGTTCGTGGGCCTGAAACACATGCCAGTTATGCTCAGTGAAGACAATATCCCGCACCGTCGCCTTCGGGTCTTCCAGCACGGCGCGGAAGCCGACGCCCTGAACGGTTTCCGGGACGGCCACGCCGGCCAGTTCCAGGAAGGTGGGCGCAAGGTCAATAGTACTCACGAGGCCCGCCGCCGTGCCCGGATTCACCCGGCCCGGGGCGTATACAAGAAGCGGCATTTCCACCCCGGAGTCGTACAACCGCGTTTTACACCGGGGAAAGGGCCGCCCGTTATCGGAACAGAAAACCAGCCAGGTATTGTCCAAAATTCCCTGTGTTTCAAGTTCCGCCAGCACGGCGCCGACATAATGATCAAGCCGGCTGATCTCGTGGTAGTATCCCGTGAAATCCTCGCGCGTTTTCGGCCCGTCAAACAGGTAGGGTGGCACGGCCGCCGTCTCCGGCCCGTAGCGCGGCGCGTCTTCATTAAACTGCCAGGGCCGATGCGCGTCCGTCGAAGCAAACCAGCAGAAGAAGGGTTTGTCCTTGGGGCGCTCCCGCAACAAATCTACCCAGTCCCCCTCCTTGCCAGGACCTTTGCCCTTTGAAATAACGTCGAAGGCGCGGCGGACGTCGCCCATGTGATTCTTGCCGGACAGGACCGTGTGATACCCGGCGTCGCGCAGCAACTGTGGAAAGGTGACCTGGTCCAGGGGCAGTCCCTTGTGCAATTCCGGAGCGCCGTGGTTGTGGGGATAGCGGCCCGTGATCATGCTGCACCGGCTCGGACTGCAGCTGCTGGTCACGGTGTAGGCGTTTTCAAAGCGCAGCCCTTCCCGGGCGATCTGGTCCAGGTGGGGCGTTTGTATGCCGCCGTTCCCGTAACAGCCCAGGTCGTTGGGGGACACATCATCGGCCAGGATAAATACGAGATTCGGACGCGTTTCATTTGCCCGGGCTAAAAGCGATCCCGCGAACAGGGTCAGGACCCCCGCGCCTGAAGTCCTGAGGAAATGGCGGCGGGTAAGCGGTGTGGTTTGCTGCATGACAGAATCTCCTGTGTGTTATGACAAGTACAATGACACTCCACACGGGTCAACGTCAAGCGGGACACGGAAGCCCCGGCCCGCTTGATAATCATGTTTCGTTTGATGGGTATCAACGAGGCGGATTTGTACCTTGAGTCCACACGATATATCTTACTTATCCGACGATCCGGGGGAGGGGCATGATCCACGGGGAAATAAAGGCACCGGGCCGCCTGTTTAAGGTACAATAGGATCCGTCCTGAACGGTGTGGGATAGCAGACCGCCGGAGGGGGCCGGGCTTGCGCCCGTAAGCGCAGGAAAAAACGCATGTCCTCTGGCATCACAGCACTTGCTGTCGCTTTACTCTGGAAACAAGCAACAAGGAGATTTCTATGCTGACGCGCGCTTTTCGAAAAGTATTTTTTTCCGCCGCCATGGCCCTTGGCATGGCAATTCTCCTGACGGCCTGTCTCGGCCAGGGCAAGAAAGAGGTTGAAGGGGAATCCGTAGCAGCAGAACCGGCGCCGGCCCAGCCCGTAACACCAGTCGAGGTGGTGACTGAGGAGCCCGAAGCAACGGCGGAGGGAGAACCCGCGCAGGATTCCGAAACAAGGGAAGCGCTGCCGCCGCCGGTCATCCCGCCGGTCAAGGAAGGCGTCCTGCTCTCCGAAACGTATCCTGATCTCGGTGACGGCATCCTGGCGGCTGCGGTGCTGGAGGAATTGAACTCGGGCGAGTTGCTTTCGTCAGGCGATGTGGTGATTACCGAGGCGATGTTCCAGGAAGAACTGACAAAGATTCCCGAGGAAGTGCGCGGGGACTATGCGCCCTACGGCTTTTTCATTCTCCAAAGCATGGCCACCGAGCCCCTGCTCAACCGCCAGGTGCGGGGAGATAGCGGCGCCCAGCCCGGCGATGAAAATTGGGAGGGGCTGGTACGGGACTATGTGGACAAGGTGGTCGCCGACGTCAAGCCCACCGAAGCGGAAATGACCGCTTTTTATGAAGAAAACAAGGCCATGATGGGGGATGCTTCCTTTGAAGAGGTCAAGGGTGAACTGGAGGCGTATCTCAGCCGCGACAAGCAGGAAGCGGCTTTCAATGAACACCTGATGAACTTCGGCAAGTCTATCGGTTTAAGCCTGAATGCGCCGTGGGTGGAAACCATGGCGGCGCGGTTCAAGGAAAATCCCATCGACAAGGCACTTGCCCAGGGTAAGCCGGTACTCGTGGACTTTTACGCCGACTGGTGCGGACCGTGCAAACTGATGAAGCCTGCTATCGACGCCCTAAAAGAAACCCATGCGGACAAACTGACGGTGGTGGTGGTCAATGTGGACAACGAGCCCTTTCTGGCCAACCGCCACAAGGCCTCTAGCATACCCCTCCTGCTCTTCTATGACGCCCAGGGTAACCTGGTGAAACGCCAGGAAGGCATGCTGCAGGAAGAAGAACTCAAAAAGGAACTGGAAAAAATCGGCGTCAGCTGAGACAGGGATGAAATGTGCCGACCGGGTAACATCTCGTCCTGTTTCCTCCTGAATTCCTGTTCGAGCGGTTGAATTCCGGGGATATGTTTACCAATTATATTCAAAACCTTTTGTGTTACTCCCAAGCATAAATATGCAATTGGGAACATGTCCCGAATGGCACTAATTTATGTCCGCAAAGGAGGGACAGACCCCAAAAAAAGAATCGTGTTGTTGGTGAATATAAGGGTTTGAGTACGTTTTTTGTGGGTCAGTCCCTCCTTTGCTTCATCATATACTAATATTTACGATTAGCAAATGCCTTAATTTAGTGCCATTCAGACATGTCCTCGAAATTCAAAAAGATCCAGTCACACCCTCCCGCCCTGACCGATGCACGCCGCCCCTCCCTATCGTGAATGACGACTATTCCTCAATAAGCGGACATTCACTTTCCTTCTTTATCTCCTCAACCCCGTGGACCACAATGCTTCATCAACTCCCGGAGTTATGATGGAAGCATCTTGCCTGCTGTTCTACTCTTTTGTGGTGCAGGCATCCTGCCTGCGGCCTTTTTCCTTGATCAGCGCCTGACCGGCAGGCATCCTGCCTGCACCACAAAAGCAAACTGGATTGTAGGTAACGCCAGTTTAAGCAAAATTAGCTAATAATTGCAGGGAGATGCGATATCCCGCCACAAGCCGAATATACATTCCCATTGGGTACATTATAAATAAAATAAATAGTGTTGACATTTGTGATGTGGTGATATATACTTAAGCATAACGTCGTGTTTTATTCGTTGAGGAAGTCTTTAGCAATAGGAGATTGCCTTGTGATGCTGCTCTTGTCACATTGGAATAGGGGACGGCGGTTGTGAAACGGATTCTGTTTTACGCGTGGGGACTACCCGTGCCCGCCTATACCTACTTCTTGTGTTTCAGTTTTGTCTTCTGCATTCTTGGAATGGTTTGGTATGATCGCCGTTCGGCAACGCCGCTACGGGTACGTCCCGATATCGGTGTGTGGACTTTTCTCGGGGCGATCATGGGCGCCCGCCTGTTTTACCTGGTGCAATTCGATAGGCCTCTTTGTCAGCTGTTCTTTTTAACCGGTAGTGGACTCGTCTTCTATGGCGGCTTCATCGGGGGACTGCT
>JAAYBJ010000020.1 GCA_012730105.1 Candidatus Hydrogenedentota bacterium | reverse complement strand
TATATCCATGATTCCTATGCCTGCCGGAAGGGTAAGGGGAGCCACCGGGCCATACAGCGGGCATGGGCCTTTACCCGGAAGCACGGCTGGTTTCTCAAATGCGACGTGGCAAAGTATTTTGACTCGGTGGACCACAATATACTCAAAAACGGGGTCCAAAGATTGTTTAAGGACAAGCGATTTCTTGCCTTGCTGGAAAACATTATTGACCATAACGCGCCCCATAATGCGCCGGGCAAGGGTCTGCCTATCGGCAACTTGACCAGCCAGTATTTCGCGAACCTGTATCTGGATGGGCTTGACCATTTCATCAAGGAACAGTTACGAGTAAAACACTATGTGCGGTATATGGATGACTTTCTGTGTTTTACCGACAGCAAAGAGGAATTACATCTGATTTTGCGTGAAGTCCGGGAGTTCCTGGACGAACGGCTTTGCCTGCGCTTAAAAGATCGCAAGTGTTATATCGCGCCTGTAACTCAGGGCATCCCGTTCCTGGGCATGCGCCTGTATCCCGGTACGATTCGCCTTTCCCGAATGTCTTTGGTACGTTGCCATCGGAAACTAAAACATCGGGAGAAGGCTTTAACCCGGGGGCGCATCACCGAAGAAGCCCTGATACAGAGCACGGGCAGTTTAATCGCCCATATTTCCCATGCGAATACGCTGATGTTGAGGCGGCAATGGCTTGGATGCGTATAATGTAGAAGCAGCTTCCAGCCGCTTTAGCAACGCGGCAAGGCTGCCGCGTCTACATTTTGGATACCGGCCGAAGAGGCTCGAACCGCGTGAAACGGGGCGGCAGCTGGAACAACAACTGGAACAACAACGGCAACAACTGCCGTTCAGCGAACCGCAACAACAACACCCCGTCGAACACGAACAACAAAGTGGGCTTCCGCCTCTCCAGCTCATCGCGCCGCCAGATCGCGGGCGTTTACGGATGTCCGCGTCGTGCACCGGTGATGACCCGGCTGGTATCCTGTTCCGGTATGGCCGGACAAATAACGGAGCGGTGCGCGGGGCGTGGTAGGGTAAGCCGGAGGGCTGTCCGAAGCGCCCAGCGCATTTTTTTTTCGGGTATGTGACCCTTGAAGCGTTCTCCATCTGGATTCCGGTCTTTTCCGCGTTATCGGGTACAGCCTTTTGACCGAAGCGCCGGGTCGCGAAAAAACCGGAATGACGATTGTCGGGGTTGTTTGGTGTGAGAGGCGGAATACGTTGCTGGGCGGTTACAAGCGTTTCCCTTTTGTGCCGGTCCGTGCCGTTCCGCTTGTTCTATGATGTTTGTATAGGCGTTAAAGAACGGTGTTACCCTGTTTTATTTGCCACGTTTCATCCCAACGTCATTCCGGTTTTTTGCGGTGGAGAAAGGGCGGGTATCAGAGGGTGTAGTTGACCGCAAAAAGACCGGAACCCATCTTTTGAAGCCGTTGGGGAAGGGGGATTTGAAGGCTGAAGGATGAATGCTGAACGTAGACGCGGCATCCTTGCCGCGTTTCAAAGCGTCTGGAAGCCACTTCTACGTTAGAGGTCGATCGGCATTCTTTTAGGCGCACCCCATCTGGATTCCGGTCTTTTCCGCGTTATCGGGTACAGCCCTTCGACCGAAGCACCTAGTCGCGAAAAAACCGGAATGACAGTCGACGGGGTTGTTCGGCATAAGGGGCGGAATACTTTGCTGAGCATCTGTTGGTATGTCCCTTCTGTGTTAGTCTGTCTGTTTCCAAGGTTCTTCGTACTGGTGTTAAGGAATGATGTCACCTAGATTCATTTACAACGCTTCACCCCAACGTCATTCCGGTTGTGGAAGCGCTTTCTTTTTTTCTGGTATGGTATGGGGGTGTGGCACGGTGTGTTTGGTGTTATGTGTCGCATGCGCCTTCAATGTGGACAAAATCAACAAGTGTCTCTACAGGTAAGAAAGATTATTAGAGTCTCCTATGCAGCATTCTCTTGAACAACAATTAAACAGCAACGATCGGCAGGAACGGGCGCAGGCCCTTAAGAAATTGGTTGAATCTGCGGCGACCGGCGCCATTACGCTTCCCGAACCGGGACGGGCGTTCAACCTTCATTGCCATTCGTTTTTCTCCTTCAACGGCTACGGCTATTCACCCTCGGGTCTGACCTGGTGTGGACGGACACTGGGGCTCAGCGCCATGGCGCTGGTGGATTTTGACGTGCTGGACGGGGTGGACGAGTTCCTGGATGCAGCATCTTGCCTGGGGCTTCGCTCCGGGGCCGGCATGGAAACTCGCGTGTTCGTGCCCGAATTCGCCGAAGACGAAATTAACTCCCCCGGGGAGCCCGGGGTCGCCTACCATGTAGGCATCGGCTTTGTATCGTCGACTGTGAAGGACCCAGTACTGCTGCAGCACCTGAAGACGCTGGCACAGAACCGCACCCGGACCATTATCGAACGTGTGAATACACTGCTGCATGAGATCCGGCTCGACTATGCGGAAGATGTGCTGTCCTTGACGCCGAACGGCAACCCGACGGAGCGGCATGTCTGCGCGGCCTATGACACGAAAGCGCGCGGTTTGTTTGCGGACAAGGCGGCGCTGGCCGAATATTGGCATGCCAAACTGGGCGTTTCTGCGGATACCCTGGGAAAGGCGATCGACAGCCCGCCGGTACTGCAGGGACTGATTCGCGCCAAGACCATGAAGTCAGGCGGGGTGGGTTATATTCCGGCCAGGGGCGAGGATTTTCCGCGCCTGGAGGATGTCAACCGCTTTATCCTGGACAACGGCGCGATTCCGACCTTTGCGTTCCTGGACGGTACCTCTTCCGGCGAGCAGCGTATGGGGGAACTGCTGGACGTGATGACCGCCTCCGGTGTGGCCGCCGTGAACATTATCCCGGACCGCAACTGGAACATTGCTGATCCGGAAACGCGCGCACTCAAGGTGCGTAACCTGGGCGAGTTTATCGGGCAGGCAAAGGAGCGCGATCTGCCCATACTGGTGGGGACCGAGATGAACGCACACGGCCAGAAACGTGTAGATGATTTCGATGCCCTGGAACTGGCGCCCTTTTATGATGTGTTTCAGGAGGGGATGTATATCCTGCACGCCCACACCGTGTTGCAGCGTCATGGGGGGATGGGATACTTGAGCGCGTGGGCGAAAGACGCCTTCACGACGACCCGCGAGAAGAACGCCTTTTTTCGGGAGTTCGGGAAGCGGGCAGCGCCGGACGCTGCCTTGAATCTTGAAGGGGCCGCTACGCCGGAGGAACTCCTGGCCCGGACCGCGGGGTGATAATCCGCACTTCCTCTTGCAGTTTCACCCCGTGTTGCGCAAAAACGGTGTCTTTTACCAGTTGGATGAGCCCCAGGACATCTTCGAAGGACGCGTTGTCCTCGTTCATGA
Organism: Candidatus Hydrogenedentota bacterium; assembly: GCA_012730105.1. Classification (GTDB taxonomy): domain Bacteria; phylum Hydrogenedentota; class Hydrogenedentia; order Hydrogenedentales; family CAITNO01; genus JAAYBJ01. The sequence goes on along the minus strand of JAAYBJ010000020.1, from coordinate 8,593 downwards.
TGAAGTTGGCATGTTTCTCGCTGATGACGGCGCCGCCGCGGCGCGTTCCCTTGAGCCCGCAGGATTCGATAAGGCGGCCGGCATGATCATTGGGGGGATTTTTGAACACGCTTCCGCAACACCACCCCTGCGGCTGGGTGTCTAGTCGACGCTGAATGTAATGGTGATACACGACACTTTCATCTTTTTCAGACGGCGTGAAGCGTAAGACTGCTTCCACGATGACGGCGTCCGGCCCGCAAAAAGCCTGGCCGCGGTAGCCATAGAGTTCCGGCGCCATGGCGATGGTGGTGAACCCTGAAGGCGTGAGCAGGATCACCGTTTCCGTGAACTGGCAGATGGTGCCGTTGACGGTTCCTGCATTCATGAACAGGGCGCCGCCCAGGGAGCCCGGGATGCCGGTAAGCGCCCCGGTTCCCGCGTAATTGTTGGGCAGCATAATTGTCCGCACCATGTCGGCGAGGGGAAGCCCCGCGCCGAGGCGGAACCGGTCCCCGCCGCAGGCCTCCCGATGTTTCAACTCCGTGGTGAACAGCACGGCGCCGTCAAAGCCCCGGTCGTCGATCAGCATGTTGGAACCGGCCCCCATAACCAGGAAGGGAACCTTTTGATCTATGATCCACGTATAGGCGGTTTGCGCCTCGTGCGCGTCCCGGGGCAGAAAGGCCCATTTCGCCGGACCGCCGATCCGGTACAAGGTGTGGGGCCCAAGGGGGTGGTTTTCTTTTACAAACGCGAAAGGGGGTGTGTTCATAAACAAGGCCGATGGTTGTGGAACAGTGCCGCCAATGTTCCGGCCGTCATATCAGGCTGCGCCTTAATACGGACAGGATTTTATTGCCGCACTTTTCCCAGGTGCTGTCAAGAACCAGGGTACGCGCCATCTGCCGCCGTTTTTCCCGTTCTTTCGGGGATTCATCGAGCATGCGGCGCAGGGACTGCAACAGGGAAAAGGGATTGTCAGACTCGCAGTAGAAGGGGGCCGTGCCCGCCACCTCGAAATTGGCGCCCGACTTGGTGGTGACCAGCATGGCGCCTGCCATCATGGCCTGCAGCACGATCATGCCCGAACCCTCCGCCTTGGAGAGATACAGGCACATGGTCGCGTGCTGCAGGAGGGAGGCGGTCATGTTGTCGGGACAGCGCTCGATGCGGACAACGGGTATTCCCCAGTCTTCCGGTTCGCCCGGGTGCACTTCGCCCAGCACCACGAGGCTGGGCGGGAACAACGAGGGATTCCGTTTTATCGCCGCTTGCAGCATGGGGATGGAAGGCTCCGTGTAACGGTTTAGCACGAACAGCGCGAAGGGACCGTCAATAATGGAATCCTGGGGCCGGCTGAACACTTCCTCGATGCCCGGCCGCGCCACGGCGGCCTTTTCCAGCCCCATTTCGAGGCGTGACGCGCAGGCTTTGTGCACATATTCGCTCGGACAGAGGATGCCCTTGGCCTCCGCGCAGATTTGTTTGATTTTTCGGGGCAGGGGCGGCGGCGGAATGTTGGTGTTTCGGGTCACATCGCCGCAAAAATGCATATCCAGCGTGAACAGCACTTTCGGGATGTTCTTGCCTGGTGGCGGCATGTCCAGCCGCGTCAGGAGCGTGTCCACCTGGTTCTTTTTCAGGGCGTCTTCCAGAGAGGGGTGGCCGCCGCGCACCAGGTTCATCAGGGTTCCATGACGGGTGACGCATTCACAGGGAATGTCCGGGTCCACGGGTTCATTTTCCTCCTCCGTGAACCAGAGGAACCTTGCATCCGTCCGGTTTTTCGCGCGAAGCACGCCCCGTATGGCGCGGCGCAAAAAGTCGCTTTCGAGCCCGTCCACCGCGGCGGGCTCGTTACGCTGAGAAGAACCGGAAGGCATGTAAATTCCAACAAGCATAATATCCGCACTCGATACTGGGCTGCGCCGGAACCGGCGCCGCTGTTCGTTGTATTCAAAAAACGGGAAGGAGCGGTTCCACTATTCCCGGCCGGTTGCCCATGCGATCAAAATTTCGGCAACTTCCGGCCGTGTGAATTCGAGTGGGGGCGCTTCACCCCGGGCCAGCATTTCGCGCACTTTCGTGCCGCTCAAAAACACATGATCCGCGTCGGAACCCGGGCAGGTCTTCTTCGTGGCCATTTCATTGGTGCGTTTGGAGAAAAAGGAGTGCTCGAAAAAGAGCGGCGTAATCGCCAGGGCGGTCGGGTCGATTTCATCAAAGATATAGTGGGCATCGTAGCTGCCGTAATAATTGCCCACACCCGCGTGGTCGCGTCCCACAATGAAGTGGGTGCAGCCGTAGTTCTTCCGGATGATGGCGTGCATGATGGCTTCCCGGGGGCCCGCATAGCGCATGTTCACCGGCATGATCGAAAGCATGACGTGGTCTTTCGGATAATACTGGGCCAAAAGCGCATGATAGCATCGCATGCGCACCTCGCCCGGGATGTCGTCGCTTTTCGTGGTGCCCATGAGCGGGTGTATCAGGAGGCCGTCGCACATTTCCAGGGCGCACTTGGTCAGGTACTCATGGGCGCGGTGGATGGGGTTGCGCGTCTGGAAGGCTACGATGCGCTTCCACCCGCGCGCCTCAAAAGCAGCCCGCGTCTCGGCCGGGGTCAGGTTATATTCCTGGTGTTCTACCTTACGGTCGGCCAGCACGTCCAGCGGCCCGGCAAGGTACACATCGCCCGTGGACAAGGTGTACGCCACACCCGGGTGGGCCGCGTCGTCCGTCCGGTACACTTGCTTTACCAGGTGCTGCTTGTCCAGGGTAAACTTTTCCTGGAGGCTGAGAAGGGCGATCAGGTTGCCCAGGTCGTCTTCAATGGCCACCTTGCCGCCGATTTCGAGTTTGTCCGCCGTTTCGGCGCTTACGGGAAGCAGATTGGGAATGGTCCAGGGCACGCCGGTACTCAACTTCATGTTATCCAGAACACTGTGCGTGTCCGCCTCGCCCATGAATCCGGTCAGGGGGCTGAGTATGCCTTTGGCGATGCCGTCAATATCGAAGGCTGCGTAGGCATCCACCTTGATGCGCGGTAGTTTCTCGGCTTTTTCCAGCAGGGCTGTTTTCTTCTCGGGAGCGGCAAAACGGTTTACCAACGTGCCGCCGTGGGGCGTTATGGCCATGATACTTCCTTTATTACTTGGACACTTGCGTTATTATCGAATCGTTGTCATTACAGAATGATTGGCATGTCGTTCGCGTTTTAGCGTGCCCCTCAAAGGCTGCACACGACACGCACAGTAAAGTGTGAACAACATACTTCCGAATCCACTGCACGCCGGCACTGGATAGGCATGGGAATATCCGCGAAACACCCGGTTTCACCATGAGAAACCGATACTGGAAGTATAACAGACCCCGTTGAATGGCTCAAAACCGCCTTGACTATTCGGGCAAAGCCCGGGCAGGGGAAGCGCATCTTTTGTGTTCCAGGTCATTTATGGGCAGACAATTGGGGCATTGAATCTGTAATGCGTGCCAGCGGCTTCTGAACCGGGTCTTAAATCCGGCTCCGGGACATCTGGGTGATGGCGACGCTTAGCTCATCGCAGTCGTTGAAGCGCAGTTCGGGTCGTTTCGCGATCATTTTCATGATGATGTCGCCCAGGGTGTTCGGGCAGGCGGGATTGGCCAGGGAGGGATGTTCCGGCATGATGGTCAAGTGGCACTGGTACAGCCGTTTCAGGCTGTCCACCGGGAAGGGCACCTTGTCCGTGAAGAGCATGTAGAAGGTGATTCCCATGGAATAGATGTCGCTCTGGTTGGTGACTTTTTCCTTGCGTATAAATTCAGGCGCGACGAACATGGGCGTAATTTGCTCGCCCACATTGCGGTCGATAAGTTCCAGCAGAAAGGTGTTGCCGTAGAGGGAAAAGTCGGCGATTTTGACAATGCCGGTGCGGGTGAACAGCACGTTGGACGGCTTGAAATCGTGATGGATGCATCCCTTGTCGTGCAGGTACTGCATGCCCTGGCATATCTGCAGGGCGATGTTGATGCGTTCGTTCAGCCGGTAGGGGCGGTTCAACAGATACCACTTGAGGCTTGGCCCGTCCACATACTCCATGACCAGGCAGCGGCCCTGGGTGTCGTCAATAAAATCCAATATCTGCACGACGTTGTTGTGCTTGAAGCGCTTGAATTTAATGATGCTCTTGGCCAGATCGCGCACATGCAGGCGGTTGCGGAAGAAGTTTTCATGGAAAAGTTTGATGGCGACCGGGGCGCCTTTGTTCATGTCTATGCCCAGATACACCTTTCCCGTGCCGCCCTCGCCGAGAACGCGCTGGAGCTTGTAATGATACAGTTTCGGAATGTCCGGGGTGTACTGGCTGTCCACCATGGCGGCCGTTCCTTCCTTACTCCGTGTCCAAGTTCAATACGATTTCCGGGGCGTCGCCCCACATGCGGTCTAGATCATAAAACACGCGTGCCTGATTTCTGAACACGTGCAGTATGACGTCGCCGAAATCGATCACCAGCCAGCCGGACCGCTGGTCGCCTTCGACGCGCAGGACATGGTAGCCCGCCTCGCGCACGGATTCGCGCGCGGCGTTGGCGACCGCCTTCAGCTGGGGCTCGCTGTTTGCCGTGCACAGCACGAATGCGTCGGCGATCAGTGTCAGGCCGGACACGTTATAGGCCTTGATGTCCTTGGCCTTTTTTCCGGCCACGGCTTCCGCCACGGCCTGCACCTTTTTCAGGAGGTCTTTCTTGTCGGCTGTTGCTTTTTTTGTCATGAATAGTTTCGGAATGCTCCTATCCTTCCAACTCACGCCGGAGGATATCGTTTATCAACTGCGGGTTGCCTTTGCCGCGCGTCGCCTTCATCACCTGTCCGACGAAATAGCCGAACACCTTGTCTTTGCCCGCCTTGAACTGGGCCACCTGTTCCGGGCTGGCATCAATGACCTGTTTGACGGCCGCTTCAATGGCGCCCGTGTCGCTTATCTGGCTTAATCCCTTATCCCGCACAATAGTGTCAGGCGGCAGGCCGGAGTCGAACATTTCAACCAGCACTTCCTTGGCGATTTTGCCGCTGATGAGTCCGGTGTCAATGAGTTTGAGCAGGGCGGCCAGCGCTTCCGGACCAATCTTGCAGGCCTGGATTTCCAGTTTGGCGGCGCTCAGCAGCGCCTGTAACTCGACCATAAGCCAGTTTGAAGCTTTTTTAGGATCGGCACCGGCCGCGACGACGGCCTCATAGTAGTCGGCCACGGGCTTGGACAAGGTGATCACATGCGCATCGTAGGCGCTTAGCCCGTATTGGCTTTCAAGGCGTTTCTTCCGCGGGGCCGGCAGTTCCGGCAGGCCCTCGCGTATGCGGTTTTCCCAAGATTCATCCACCACGATGGGCGGCAGGTCCGGCTCGGGGAAATAGCGGTAATCATGGGCGGATTCCTTCAACCGCTGGCTGACGGTTATGCCCCGGTCGGCGTCCCAGCCCCGGGTTTCCTGCACGATGACGCCGCCTTCGCGCAGCACCTTTTCCTGCCGGGCGATTTCATAGTCGATGGCCTTCTGGACGCCGGAGAAGGAGGCGACATTTTTAACTTCCGTCTTCACCCCGAATTCGGCGCGGCCCTCCGGCCGGATGCTGATATTGGCTTCAGCCCGCAACGAGCCCTCTTCCATGTTGCAGTCGCTGACGTCCAGGTATTGCAGTATCTGTTTCAGCGCGGTCAGGTAGGCGTAGGCCTCCGCCGCGCTGCGGATGTCCGGCTCGGTCACGATTTCGAGCAGCGGCACGCCGCTGCGGTTGAAGTCGATGCCGCTCTGGCCGCCGCCGAGGGTATGCGTGTTGCGGGCGGTGTCTTCTTCCATGTGGGCGCGGGTGATGCCGATGCGCCGGGTTTCACCGTCCACCTCGATCTCGATGCTCCCCCCGTGGCACAGGGGAAGATCATACTGGCTGATCTGATAATTCTTGGCCAGGTCCGGGTAAAAATAGTTTTTACGGTCCATCTTTGACCAGCGTGATATCTTGCAGTTCAGCGCGAGTCCCACGGCGACCGACTTGTCGACCATGTCCCGGTTCAGTACCGGCAGCGCGCCGGGCATGCCCAGGCAGATGGGACATACATTGGTATTCGGCGGGGCGTGGAAATCCGTCGGGCAGGCGCAGAACACCTTCGACTTGCTGTTGATTTCCACATGCACTTCCATGCCGATGACGGCTTCATATTTCATGACAGACTCCTCAGGCAATCGGGGGGCGGCCCATGTCGAAACCGCGGTTTTGCTCATAAAAATGGGCCGTTTTCAGCAGCAACTCTTCTTCAAAGGGTCGTGCCATCAGTTGCATGCCGACCGGCAGCCCCGCATCCGTCAGGCCGCAAGGAATTGAAATGCCCGGAAGCGTGGCCAGGTTGACGGAGATGGTGTAAATGTCGCTCAGGTACATTTCCAGCGGATTGTCCGACTTGGCGCCGAATTCAAAGCTGGCGGTGGGCGAGGTGGGCCCGGCAATGACATCGCACTTCTCGAAAGCGGCGTCAAAATCCTTCTTGATGAGGGCGCGCACTTTTTGCGCCTTCAGGTAGTAGGCGTCGTAATAGCCGCTGGACAGCACATAGGTGCCCAGCATGATGCGCCGGCGCACCTCGGGGCCGAAGGCGGCGCTTTTGCTCATCACGTACATGTCCTGCATGGTCTTGGCTTCCGGATGGCGGAATCCGTAGCGGACCCCGTCGAAGCGTGCCAGGTTGGCGCTGGCCTCGGCCGTGCAGATGATGTAGTAGACGGCGATGGCGTATTCGCTGCAGGGCAGGGACACCTCGACGATTTCCGCGCCGTTCGCGCGGTAGGCATCGACGGCCTGTTCGATGCGTTCGCGCATCGGCTCGCTAAGCGCCTCGGTAAAATATTCTTTGGGCAGGCCGATGCGTAACCCGCGCACGTCACCCGTGAGGGCGCCGGTAAAATCGGGAACAGGCAAATCGGCGGAGGTGGCGTCCATTTCGTCCCTGCCGCAGATGACGTTCAGGGTCAGGGCCGCGTCTTCCACGGTCCGTGTCAGCGGGCCGATCTGGTCCAGCGAGGAGGCGAAGGCGACCAGGCCGTAGCGCGACACCCGGCCGTAGGTGGGCTTGATGCCCACACAACCGCAGAGGCACGCGGGCTGCCGGATGGAGCCGCCCGTGTCGCTTCCCAGGGAAATGGCGCATTCGCCCGCGCTTACCGCCGCCGCGCTGCCGCCGCTTGAACCGCCCGGCACGCATTTCAGATTCCACGGGTTGCGCGTTACTTTGATGGCGCTGTTTTCCGTGGAAGAACCCATGGCGAATTCATCCATGTTCACCTTGCCCAGAAATACGGCATCGGCCGCTTCCAGCCGTTTCACCACGGTGGCGTCATAAGGGCTGCGGAAATGTTCCAGCATTTTTGACGCGCAAGTCGTCTTACCGACCCGGGTGCAGAGCAGTTCCTTCAAGCCGACAGGCACGCCCGCCAGCGGTCCGAGCGCTTCCCCCCGGGAGGCCTTCTTGTCCACTTTCGCGGCCATGGCGCGGGCCGTGTCGTCCCAGCGCTGGGTATACGCGTCTATCCGTCCGTCCACCTCGTCAATGCGCCGTAACTGGGCTTCCGTGATGTCGGATGCGGAGACAACGCCGCTCCGGACCGCAGCGCTGATCTCACTTGCTGATTTCCAATACCAGTCCATAGTCATCCGCCTTCCTCCCCTTCCAGGATTTTCGGCACGATGAAGTAGTCACCGTTGTCCACGGGCGCGTTCATCAAGGCGTCCTCATGGGAGAGGGGGGCGCCTGTCTTGTCGTCGCGGAGCACATTGGTCATTTCAAGGGCGTGCATCATGGGCTCCACGCCGTCGGTGTTCAAGGAATTCAATTTGTCCATGTAGGCCAGGATATCGCCCATTTCACGGACCAGCCGCTCCTGCGCGGCGTCGTCCAGGCGTAATTGCGCCAAGGCTGCCACGTAAGACACGTCTTTCTCGGATATTTTACTCATGAATAGCCTTTCATGTGGGGATTGCATCGAAAAGAGGGTACCACAAACAAGGCCTTTTTTTCCATTAACGGGCGCATTTCCGGCGTTTCTAATTCGCTGGATAAAAACGGAAATGGGAATACGTGTTATAAAATTGTCAGGGGCGGACGTTGGATGGACAGCCATAACTATTTGGTCTTCACCACAAGCACTGAAGGGCCCTTTTCTTTCCCCATCCCCTTGCCAATACGTTATGTTTCCGTCAACATCCTGATATGCCCAACATGCTTTCGGGCCTGTGTATGTATTCGGGGCGAGGACGATCTCCCGGTTGGGGTATACGGAGGCATAGACTTCTTGCCTGGAATCCTCCGTTTCTTTGACGAACTGGAACGTGTCGTTCCATTTCACGACCCAAATGGTGTTAGCGATCATTGGTGCTTTCGGGCTTGGCCAATAAAAGTCTCCATCCGTACATAGCAGACCGCGGCCAAGCATGCCCTCAGGGGGCGTGCTGCCTGGGGGCAAAAGTGCCCGATCCCCCACGATGATACTCTTGTAGGGCGGCAGCGCCGGCAAGCCTTGGGCTTTGCTATAGCATCCTACTGTGATTGGTAACGCGCCAAATGTCCTTTGTTTTCGCGTA
>JAAYBJ010000221.1 GCA_012730105.1 Candidatus Hydrogenedentota bacterium | reverse complement strand
TGCCAGATGAGGGCTATCATTTCTCCGGATGGAGTGATAACTGGGTTAGTCCTGGTGGAGGTCTCCTGAATGCTATCAGAAGAGACATGAATGTCACGGCGAACATAAACGTCACGGCTTCTTTTGCACCCAATGCCTATATGCTTTCCTATGCGGCGGGGGAAAATGGTTCGCTTCTGGGCCAGACCACGCAAAGCGTGTATTATGGACAGGATGGCACCACAGTACAGGCCGTGCCGGATACGGGCTTCTATTTCGTGTCCTGGAGCGATGGGAATACGGATAATCCCCGCGTGGATACCAATGTACAGGGCAGCCTTGCAGTTACCGCGCCTTTCGCGAGCATTTTTGGGGAAGATTTCAATCTCCCCGTTTATTTGCAGGAGTGGATGGATTTTATGCGGGATGCGGATGCTGCCAATCCGCTGGATACGTTGGCATGGTTCCGGGATGACCCGGAAGCCATGTATGCCTATGTCCTGACGTTGAACTGGGGCACTATGTACAATTTCTGGCTTGCGTGGGCATATGGCGCCTTGCAGATGGAGAATAGTCCCCTGGCCGTCGAGTGCGTTGGGTTGTTGAATCTGAATATGGAAGTTCAGGGCATGGCGGTGCCGGACATCGTCGAACTTCATATCCTTGAGGCGATTCTCAAGGATGCCTCCCACCCCTTGCACGTACCCGTCATGGAAGCCTATCTGGCCAATCTTGCACTATGGCGGGCATACCATGATTCTGTGGCGGCGGCCCTTCCCCAATCCGTTGCGCCGCCTGCAGGGGTAACTTATGTGTTGGCCGCCTATGCCACCCTGGATGCCCTGGCTGGCCCGCTCGCGGCCAGTTTTTATGGAGTGCATGTCTCACGACTCTATGGTACCGGTGTGCCCGTGCCGCCGGGCACGTTCTCCATCGTGCCGGAATTACAGCAGATGGCGGATCTCGATGGTGATGGATTCACCAACCTCGAAGAATCCCTTTATGTAGCGCATCGCTATCAGGATACGGTGGAAAATGCCCTGGACTGTTCCAACCCCCAGGGATTACAGTATTCGGCTTTGGATATTTATAGCCTGTACATGAACAACAGCGCCATGGTGCCGGTATTCGATCCGGAGGCGACGGACCGGCGCACGCCGACGTGCGTCAGGGTTACCCTGAACAGGGAAGGGGAAGGTGTCCTCCTCCCCTTTGAGGGAAGCTGTTATCTCTCAAAATACAATCTGCTGGACTGGTATGCGTGGATTGCCGATGAAAACAACGATCCTGAACATGACAATCCGGGGGCTGCCTGTGGGGCGGCTCAGTTGTATGTGGAAGCCCGACCTGGGCAGAACTGGATATTGGATTATTGGGAACTGCGGGACGGGAGTCTCGGCGAGATTATGGAGGCCAGCGATATTACACCCGACCGTCTATGGCGCCTCATGAAGCCTGTACTCACGGTGCCCCTGACCGGCGACACGGAATTGACGGGTCTCTTCGACTCCCGGGTGGAGATGGCGGATTTGGACCTTATCAGCCATCTGGGAAATTTCCTGGTTTACATTGGCGCCCTGGAGAATGCCGGGGACGTGCTCGAGTGCAACTGGGACCTGGGTGGTTTTACCGAGGAGGACGGCAACAACCTCCCGGATACGGCGGAATTCTACCTGCTGCAACACATCCTGGAGTCTGCAGGCCTTGACCTCACTGTGAACCATGGCGTTCACAGCGGGATGGTCTATTCAGCCTGGGCCCATAACATGTCCGAAGTGCGTTCGGACCTGCCGCAGCAACCCCTGGAAGTTCAACGCACTGTCGCCGCCTACATGACGCTGGGCTATAGCGGTGCGATTCTACCCATTATTGAAGACAAGTACGGGGTGATCCTGGAGGAACAGGGATACGATATGGAAGCGACGTGGTGGCTGGCGGCGAACGGGGACGCCAATTTCGACGGCATCGAAAACCGGCAGGCATGGATCGCGGTCGTTAACAATGGCGGCACGGGCATGACTGCCATCCAAGCCTTCGCCCAGCAGGTTCTTGACCCGGGCGCCTCGGGCGGAATACAAGAAAAGGGAATAAATAAAGCCGATTGTACTGTCTTCGTGAATGACGACTGTAACACCCTCACAGCATGTGTTAGACTTTACGATGCTTGGATGATTCCGGGGCCGGGGGTGGTACTGGAAGTCGAAGGCACTACTGACGACTGTAATGCACAGGATTTAATTAAGAACAATTACAATGGCACACAAGTACGCTATGGGCACACAGTGACCGTGAGTGTCACGAATAATCTGTACCCGGATCTGGTCGAATTCAAATGCTGGAAGGCGACGGATACCTTCATCGATGGATGCCCCAGCCCTACGGCATCCTTTGTTGTGTCCGGGCCAGTCAGCATTTACGCTATCTATGAAGATGTATCCCAGACCTCCGTCTTTGTACCCGCGGAAAATATTCCGCAAGGTATGGGCATGCGCATTTCCGGGCCCAAAACCGCCCTTGAGAATGTTTACGGTTCCAACGGCGCATTTATCGGTAGAAACGTGATGTCCCAGACGGGAAAGGTCGTTCGCGTATCCTTTTCCTCTTGCGATTATGGCATGAGCCCCAGGTTTCGAGATGAACATGGACATATCGTCAACTGTACTAGTGATGCGTTGTTGCCCTCAAAGGACAACCTGCAATCTTATTGGGTGGGTTGTGGATTTCGGCCTTATCAGGGTACGCGCACTGCCACGACGCGTGTAATACCCAATATCGCTATCGCACCGGTTAGAAAAACCTATACCTATGCGAATTCCTTCGCAAGACAGACCGTCCTGCCGCTCGGTTACGCCTGCAACGGCAGTCCCTTCCTTAGTGAATGGCCCTATGGCTTCTTCTATGTAGGATATGAAAGCGTCTCGACGCCGACCAGCGCCACCTTTACATATCTGATGAATAATGCGCTCATGTTGTCCGCCTATGGATGCGGACAAGAGGGCTATGTGGCGCCCGTTGAGAACGCCAAGTTTTATTATCATCCTGGAATGGGAGAAGGCCCGGGGACGGAAATCGTCAAAATTACTGCTGTGCCATTACCAGGATACGGTTTCAAGGAATGGATAGGATGGGGCGGCGACGGGGTGTGCTACCCTAATGGGAACATGAGTGCTCCCGAATCAATCAATGGATGTACCTCCCCAACAATCAGCATAATAATGAACAAAAGCCGGTCGGTAAAGCCGATTTTTGAGGAAATTTGTTTTGCAAAATTGGCTTTAAGGGTTGTAATAGAATCTAAGAACGGTCCGTGCTTCGTTTTCCCACCATGGACACATCACGGTCATGCCTGGATAGAAGTAGTACATAACAGTGTCAAATGTGGTTTGCAGTATAAGGCATATGGTTTTTACGACAATCAATTGGAGTACCATGATGCTAATGGCCTACCAACAATAACAGCATCAAGATATTATGAAATAACATTACCACAATATAAAGACTTAGAGAAACTTATTAGATGGTATCAGGACGAAGTGTTCCGACCTTATTTTTACCCGTATAGTACCTTATCTCATAATTGTGCTTCATTTGCGTCAAAAGCTATAAAGGAAGCCACTGGGGAAGATATATCCCCATATTTGATTGGAGGACCACATATCCCCATGCCTTCAGCGATGTGCCAAGAAATACGTCATCGTGAATCCTCTGAACCAACATCTGAAGAGAATCCCAAAAAATTCTGCGGATCTACTAACAAAGAAATCAGTTTGTCCGGAAAAAGCACAGAAGAAGAATATCGGTTGGTAGAAAACACCCTTCCATCAGAGAACAACATATCCAAGTTGGTGCCAATTTCCATTCCCAAAAGCACTTCCTGCTATTCGATTCAAGACGCTATCACACAAAATGATACCACATATATTGAGGGATACCTCTCCGCAGGAGGGGATATCGACGCGACCGATTCGTATGGGAAAACACTGCTTCATTACGCCATACAAACCGGCCAAATTGATATGATTGACTTTCTGTTGACTAAAGGGGCCAACCCATACGGTTTTTATTACGATCCTGCGACGGGTCAGGGCTATGAAGATACCCCGCTTTATGCCGCTTATCAATTACAGAATGACTGCGAGTTTGCGCCGTCGCTTTGCACGACCATCGTGACTGTTATTGCGGGCGCGGCAGCAACTGTGGATACTGACAGTACGTCCATCGCTAATTATATGGCTAACGACAATGTAAGCGGTATAATGAATGTACTGGCTTCCGGCACGGCCATATACAGGGAAACGATGGAACAGCTTAGTTGGTACGCCTTGGAAAATAATGACCTGACGCTTTTTACGGCTACAATCCAGCATCCGTCCTTTTCGTTGCTTTTCACGGCAGAGGATTTCTTTAATGAGTTGATGGAAAACAAAACGCAATATCAAGGTTGGATAAACCTGATGCGAAATTATTCCAACCGGTCATTTTATGTGTATGTGAAATATGCCTGCACAGATTGGGAATGCGCAGAAGATGGGTTTCTGGATTCGCTGTTAATTCTGGCGTGTGCCCAGGGAAATCTGGACTTGGTAAACTTCCTTTTGCCCCTGGGTGCGGACCCGACCGTACAAGTCACCGAAGAGGAAACACTCTTAGACTATATCGGCGAAGACTGGTCGCAACTAGGATTAACCTTTCCCATGGTATTACCGGATTGGCCCACGGACAAAGACGCTGAAATTCTACAGGTACTTCAGGCGTATGTCCCTTCACCCTGAACGATATAACCCAATAACGTAAAAGCAAAGACGTAGATTGGGAGTAACAATGAAACAATTTCAGCGGATATTGTTATTTACGCTTTTGGCCACGACGTTGTCAAATGTCGCGCATGCGAATATGGGACCGGCAATCGTAATTCAATTTAGTATTCATTTAATGGTTCTCACTTGGATTGTTGGTATTGGAGAAGGTATTTTACTATGCACGCTTTTCCGCGCTTGGAGACTAAACTCAGCAACCTCTCGAATATTCATTTCCATGATTACCGCCAATTTTGCTTCCGCGTTGCTTGGCTCTCTATTCGTTAATAGTGGAGTTGCAGCTCGCATTATGGGCGATGTGACCATTGAGAATTTAAAACCTGCCTTCTGGACTTTGGTGTACGTTACTTTTGTGTTGACCATGATCATTGAGTTTCCTTTCTTCCTTTGGGCCTTACACGGACGTAAATGGTTGGTTCCGAAAGCGGTGGCAGCAACGCTTTTCCTGCATTGCATAAGCTATTCACTGTTGTTCTTCTTCTACACAGGCGAGGGATCAATAAGCTTGGTCACAGAACTGGAGGTGGTCTCGGTATCAATCTTTGAAATGAAAGAAGACTATGACCTGTACTACATCTCTCCTGATGGAAAGAACGTCCTAAGAAGCAATTTGGCCGGTAAGGAAACGGAAGTGATTGCAACACTTGACATGGACGGCATACCGGATCGTTTGTGCGCGTATCCAAAGAAAATTGTTGAAGAAACAAAGGAAGGGACTAACAAAGATTACCCCGAAACCATTCAACGCGTTTGTTGGGAAAGCGGATTCGATTTGTATGTTCTAATGAATGTTAACAATGTGTATAAAACAACACTGCTCATAGAAAACTTTTCCGCGCGCTCAGCGGTATTGCTATCTGATGGTGAATACTTGGGCTTTTGGGATACTGAAACAGAATGGGATGACAAAGGTTTTAAAACTTTTGGTGATGCTAAAAAGTGGGAGTATTATTCAGACTACTGGGGGAGATTGACGGTAACTCAAGTCAGAAAAGGAGATCACCCCTATACCTCTGCAGAAAGGCGAAGCAGTTCCACACGGGAACCGGGAAAAAGTATCTTTGCCTCTTATTGGATACATGCACCCTTTGTGCAGTGGTCAATTCGAAATGGCACCCATATTGCTGGTGATTATGCCGTTTTTTTGCTTGGAAAAGACCAGATTTGCATCCTGGATCCCGAGAAAAAGCGAATCGCCCTGATTGCCCGCGGATTCGGGCCGGTTGTCGCCAAACCGCCCCCGGAAGAAATTCCTAAAAAATCTCCCGAGGAAACCAACGAACAAACCGCGAATGAAGTCCCATAAAAGAATCTTCATTAAATTCAGCAGCAATGAATCTGTTGAAAAAAACGACCAAACAAAAACACAAGCGAAAAACGGGACTGACGCAAGAATTTACGCAGTAAATTCGGGTCTGTCCCGCAGTTTTTGCGGGAGATAAGAAAGAAGGAGACTTTTTCGACGCCGTCGCAATCCCCAGAATTACCCCAACGCCTATGGTTTGTTTTACGATTCTGCAACTGGTCAAGGCTATGAAGATACCCCGCTTTTTGCCGCTTATCAATTACAGAATGACTGCGGGTTTGCGCCGTCGCTTTGCACGACCATTGTCAACATTATTGGCGGTGCGGCAGCGACTGTGAATACGGACAGTACATCCATCGCCAATTATATGGCTAACGACAACATAAGCGCTATAATGAACCTACTGGCTTTAGGCACCGCGATACAAAGGAAAACGATGGAGCAACTTAATTGGTATGCCTTGGAAAATAATGACCTGACGCTTTTCACGGCTTCATCCCAGCATCCATCATGTTCACTTTCATCTACGGCAGAGGAATTTGTCAATGTGTTACTACAGAACAAGACGC
>JAAYBJ010000220.1 GCA_012730105.1 Candidatus Hydrogenedentota bacterium | reverse complement strand
TCGCCATCGCCATCGCCATCGCCATCGCCATCGCCATCGCCATCGGTATCGGTATCGGTATCGGTCAGTAAGGCGGGTTACGCTCTACTATTTCAAGCACTGCATAAATTGCTGCAAAGTGTGGCCTTGGAAAGTATAAAGATATTCCCCACGTTTCGCTTCACCCGGCCTACAACTCAGGAACCTTCTACTGAAACAAACGGCCGGTGTCGCGGCGCAGCAGCAAGTAGAGGAAAAAGGGCCCGCCGATCATGGCGGTAATCACCCCCACGGGTATTTCCGCCGGCGCAAACAGCACGCGGGCAACCACATCGCAGGCGGTCAGAAACATACCGCCGAACAGCAGCGTGGCAGGGAAGAGGTTGCGGTGGTCCGACCCCGCCAGCAGGCGGCAGATATGGGGCGCCATCATGCCCACGAATCCGATGGGCCCGCACACCGCCACAATCCCGCCTACCATGAAGGACACGGCGAAAAACAGCAGTTTTTTGGTGCGCGGCACGTCCAGCCCGCGGCTCGCGGCCAGGTCCTCGCCCACGGACAGCAGGTTCAGCTCGTTGGTCAGCATCAGTAGGATAATCGCGCCCGTCACCACCAGGGGCAGCAGGTTAAGCACGGCATCATAACCGACCATGCCCAGCCCGCCCATGAGCCACCGCACCAGCCGGAACGAATCATGGAGGCTGGCGCTGTACTGCAGCGCCAGGATCATGCTGGACAGGAAGAAACTGAGCGCCACGCCTGCCAGCAGCAGCGTGGGCGTCGCAAAGCCGCCTCGGGCCCGGGTCAGCGCATAGACCAGCCCGATCACCAACGCCGCGCCCGCAAAGGCGGCCCAGGTGCCCCCGGGAATACCCAGCAAAGCGAAGGCCAGCCCCAGGCGCATGTACAGGGCCGCGCCAAACGCGGCGCCCCCCGAAACACCGAGCGTAAAGGGCGTCGCCAGGGGGTTTCGGAACAAGGCCTGGAAGGCCATGCCGCCCAGGGCCAGCCCGCTGCCCGCGAGAAAGGCCGTCAGCGCGCGAGGCACGCGAATATGCCAGAACACCACGGCTCCCGTTGAACCGCCTGAAGGATGCAGCACATCGTCAAGGGACACCGGGGTAATGCCGATGAAGGGCGCCGCCGCCAGCGTCAGAAGCGCCAGCAGGCCCAGGATCAGCAGCATCCGTTTCTTTTTCATGGCTGGCGCTCCCCGGGCATCACATACACCGCGCCCGTTCCTGGGTCCTCATGGAACCGGAACGGGGTGTCATATATCTGCTCCAGCCGCCCCGCTTCAAGCAGGCCCCGGGGCGGCCCCCAATAGGCGACGGCCCCCTCTTTCAACGCGAGCACATGGTCGTAGCGCGTCAGGCCCTGGTTCAGATCATGGGTGACCGCGATAACCGTCATCCCGGTTTCATGCCGGAGTTTTTCCGTGAGTTCGAGGATCTCCACCTGGTGCCGGTAATCCAGAAAAGCCGTCGCCTCGTCCAGCAGCATGACCAGCGGACGCTGCGCGAGCGCGGCAGCAATGTACACCTTCTGCCGCTCGCCGCCGCTCAAGGTATACAACATGCGTTTCGCGAGGGACGCCACATCCGCGTGCGCCATGGCGTCTTGCGCCACCCGCCGGTCCGTGTCCGTGAAATGGGAAAAGGCGCCCAGATACGGATAGCGCGCCATAAGCACGAATTCCTCCACTGTGAAGGGCATGTTGCCCTCTCCCGCCTGCGGCACGTAGCCCGCCACCCGCGCCAGCGCCCGGCGGTTATAGCGGGCGATCTCCTTGCCGAAAAGCCGGACGCGCCCCGAGGTCGCCGGCAGCAGCCGCAGCAGGCACTTCACAAGCGTCGATTTGCCCGCGCCGTTCGGGCCGATAACCGCCATGGACGTGCCCGGTTCAATGGTGAAGGAAACGTCCTCCACAATCTTGCGGCCGTCCAACGCGACATTAAGATGTTCCACGGCATAGGCGGCTACGGTCATGGCATGGGCGCCTCCCCGTCCGCGTCAAGGCACCGGTCCAGCGCGTCCAGCGTTTCTAAAATGCGCGGGCCGGGAATGGTGTATTTCGTCCCGCCCAGGTAATGCACCCGCGACCGGCGCACCGCCTCCAGCCCGGGCAGCGCCTGCCAGGCGCGGAGAGCGTCGGCGTCGGCCGCGTCGGAATCCTCCTGCCCGAACTCGATGATGACGTCCGGGTTAAGTTGCAGAATCCCCTCGGCGGACAGGGCGGGATATTCGGCGATTTCGCCCGTCACGCAATTGTCCCCGCCCGCAATCTGCAGCAGGTCGCTCAGGAAGGATCCGGAACTGACGGCATAGGTTTCGCTCAGGGTTCCGGCGTGCATCTCGCGGCCGGTGGTCATCAGCACGCGCAACCGGGGCCGGCCCGCGGCGCGACGCCTGAGCCCGGCGAGGCGCGCGTCCAGCGCCGACACAAGCGCCTGCGCCGGTTCTTCGCGGCCACACAGCGCACCCATCTTCAGGAAACTTTCACGGATATCTTCGACCGTATCTTGCCGGATGATTTCGTAGCGCAATCCGAGCCGATCCAGCTCCGGCCACAACTCCCGGTGAAAGGGGGTCAAAAGCACGAGATCGGGGTGTAAAGCCAGCAGCACTTCATAGTTGGGATCCAGAAAGCCACCGACCCGGGTGCGTTCCGCCGCCTCCGGCGGGTACAGGCAATAGCGGGTCACGCCCACCACCTGGCCGCCGAGGCCCAGCGCGAACAGTGTTTCCGTGATGCCCGGAGACATGGACACCAGCCGCGCGCAGGACACGGGCGCGCCGGGTTCAGTGGACGACGGCCGCGGCCGCATCGCTTTCTTCAGCGAAAACGACGCCGTGAAAACAAGAACGATGAGAACTATAGCCGCTGCCGCGCGCATTACTGTCACTGTGCCCTTTCCGCACCTTTGCCCCCTTCCCGCCCATCTCCAGATATTGTACCTGTATTCCCGCGCCGGGTTCACCACCGTGCCGCTGGCATGATTTTCAACGCCGGATATGGTACCATCATATTCCTGATCCGCGGACGGAAGGGCCCGGCGGCGTCTTCCGCCGACAATCGAAAGGGTGTGTCTGATGAATAAATGGGTGCTGATTGTATGTGTGGTGCTGGCCTTGGCCCTGGTTGCCGCGATTATCCTGGTTCCCCTCCAACTGTCCGGGGCCTTTTCGGACGTGTCCGCCACCGTGCAAGTCGGGGATCCCATGCCCGACTTTTCGCTGGCCGATTACAGCGGCAAAACCCACACGCTGAAACAATACGCGGGGAAGATTGTCGTGCTGGTGTTCTGTTCGCACAAATGCCCCTTTTCACGCGGCATCGACCAGGACCTGGCGGCATTGGCCCGTTCCCATGATAACAACGAAAACATCGTGTTCCTGGGGATAGACTCCCATTATGACACCACCGCCGAGGAAATCCGTGCCCACGCAGTCGCCATGGGTCTGCCTTACCCGATTCTGCGCGACCCGGGCAACGCTTACGCGGATGCCGTCGGCGCGTTAGTGACACCCGATATATTCATTGTGAACAAGAAAGGCGAACTGGCCTATCGCGGCGCTTTCGACAACCGGCTCATCCCCGACAGGCCTGGATCCATTGGCTACGTGGCCAACGCAATTGACGCGCTGCTGATTGAAATCCTGGTGAACCCCACCCATGTGCCCGCCTGGGGCTGCACCATCAAGCGCGCGTCCTAGGCCTTACCCGGCTTCCGCTCAACCGACGTCTTTCGTGAATTCGTAGACACAGGCGCCCGCTCCTAGCAGAACGTCAGACACCGCCGCTTCTCCCTTTTCATAAGCGCCCAGCCGCGTGCGGCCATCGGGGAGAATTTTGTAGATGGCGCCTTCCGCAGGCAGTCCCTGTTCCGCCGAGGTGACCCGAAACGAGAGCGTCTGGTCCGTGTCGGTAATGTTGGCGGCGGCAACCGCCACATCGCCGTCTTCCGCGCGCCAGGCGCATACCAGGTATTGAGGCGCCCGCTTGCGGTATTCCTGCACCGATCCTCCCCGGCCCGCATAAATGGACAGGCGCGATACATCGATTTCCATGTCGGGAATATCCATCCTCGGGGGGCGCGCGAAGGCGCCGTGAAGCAGGTAGGGCAGCGCGGCCCGACGCAATTGCGCCAGTTGACGGATATAAGCCAGGTCTTCGGCGCGCTGTTCAAACAATTCCATCGTAAAGTTCGCCAGGCAGGGTTGTTGCCCCCAGACGAAGGAACGCGCCTGCTCGAGGCGGAACTGATGCCGGAATTTTTCATCAAGCAGTTTCAGGGGCTGTTCCGGCGCGAATTCGGCCGGCCAGAGCGGGTCATAGGGCGGTTCCGTAAGGGAGGCGTAATTGCCGTAGAGCACGGTGTATCCGTGGTAGACGGCGTGAAAGAAAGGGATCGGCTCCCACTCTCCGGGCGCCGCGTAGCGTTCCCGGCTGACCTGCAGGCTCAGCATCAGGTCGAGATGGGGCAGCCACGCTTCGCCGCAGCCCTCGCCCGCCAGGCCCACCCCGGGGCAACGCCCGCGGATGTCCCCTTCCAGGCTGCGGAACCCTTCCATCCAGTACGTGCCGCCACCCGGCGCGTGGCCATGGTTCTTATCGTAACAGACCAGGCTGGAACACGCCTGGTCCATGTAGATGCCACTCACATCCAGGTCGTTGTACACGGAGTCGGCGAGCTCGGCGTAGGTGTCCCGCCAGAAGGCGGTGCCCATGCACATGCTCGCGTTGGGCGATTTGGTGAAAGTGTTATAGACCTCCGGCTGCACCGTGCCGTCCGGCTTTTTGACGGCGTAACGTTCGGCATCTCTCATGGTCCAGCTTTCCGTGGTCATACCCCACAGCCGCTGGTTCATGTACACGATGGGATTAAGGCCCTGTTCGCGTGCCTTGCGGACTGCCTCGCGGAAAGCGTCCGCACCCTCGCGCGGCGGCAGGTATTCCGGAAAGCCCACATCATAGGCGCAGCCGTGCCACCAGTGCCAGAACACGCTGACCGGTACGTCCAGGTAGCGCTGCAGCGCAGCCGCTGGCGGCAGCACGCCTTCAGAATGGCCCCGGTTCCACACCCAGAAGCCCGTGTCTGTCACCCACGCGGGCGTGCCGCCCTGTTTGATCCGGCTGTTGTGCGCCCAAGGCTGGTTCATCGCCCAGGACCGGTAGCGTTCCGCGACGGTGACCCAATCCCCCTGAAACACCCCGCTCAACACCGCATATTCCGGCGCGTACACCCCGTCCTTCAAGGCATCCGCGCCGGGAAGATGAATCACTTCCAGGCCGATACCTTCCCGGCCGTCGCCGAACACGGCAAAGCGTTTACTGCGCGCGCCGGTGTCGTCCGAGGCGATAAACAGGCCCTGTCCGTCCTGCTGATAAAAGGCCATGCACTGCAGCGAGAGCAGCCCGGGATACTCAAATTCCCGACGGGCGCCGTGGCCGGGTTCGGGCGACAGCAGGGTTCGGGGATGCGTCGTCATCTCTCCCATCCAATAGGGCACGGCCAGCGCCTCATTTTCCTGCCGGGTAAGTTCAGGGAAGCGTGGGAAGCGCACTGCTGTCGGCGTGGTATCACCAAGGCCGCTGACCCTGATTTTCCATGCGGCGGCGGACCATGAAGGATCGTAACGGAGTTCCGCCTCCAGCGACAGCGCCGGCAGTGCCGGCCGGCCAAAGCCGCGCCAGGTCAAGCGCAGTGCTTCGGAGGCGTCCACGGGTTGATGCCAGTCAAACTCCGAAGCATCCGAAGGACGCAGCGCGCCCCCGGCGCTTTCGGGCAGTTCCACCAGCCACAGGCTGCCGACCGCATCTTGCGCGATATGCTCGTGCCCTGCCGTCATGTCCCGAAGGGACACCAGCCTGCCTTGTGTTTCTTCAAATTCCAGGCGCGCGTCAGGAAGGTCCAGCGATGCCGCGCCGGCAATCGAGGCTGTGGCCAAAAGTAGGGCCAGGCAACGAAGTATCCTGGCAAAAAGAGTAAACCGTGCCATAAAAGATTCTTTCTGTTTGTTCAAGCAGGCGGATAGATCGCGTTCATAGGACCTATAGGACTCATAGGACCTACACCCGTTGCTTTTTGTATCAGGTGTTCTCATGCCAGAAGGCCAGCAAGTCTTTGGCTTCTTCCCGTGTGCCGGGAAACACCGTCGGCCGCAAAATCAGGCGCGCGCCCGTTTCACGCGCCAGTCCGGCCAGACGGCGTGCGTAGGCATCCCAGCCTTCGCCGGGCAGTGAGGCTACGCGGCTGTGCAACACCGTTCCCGTCGCCGCGCAGCATTCCATGAACTTCCGTGTGTCGTGATACTCGGGATTGCCGAGGTCGATGGCGCGCACGGCCTCCAATCGGCACAATTGTTCCAGCAGGGACGGATGCCTGCCGCAAAAATGCACGAAAAGCCCGCCGAAGGTTTCCGCGATCTGTTTCAGTTGGGGAAGCACTACGGTTTCGATCATGTCCGGAGAAATAAGGGTGACCGTGTCTTCCGAACAGCGCGATCCCGCTGTGGGAAAGTAAACACCCTGGGACGTGCCATGTCCATGAATCATGCTACCGGGGCTTTCACCCAGCAGGCCTTTCACATGCAGCGTGGCGCGGGTATACAGGTCGCGGCAATGCTGGAATAATTCTTCCAACCAGGACGCGGAATCCGGATCCGCAAGGTCATAAAAAAGCTGATCGCCGTAGAGCAGGTGGGCAATGTCGAAGATGCCCTGGTTGTCGGCTTGGTAGGCGGCCACTTCGTCCCGGCCCGAGTCGCGGTGGATAGCGTAAAATTTTTCCGCAAGGCCCATGGTTTCCGAGGCAGCCACGGCAACGGCGCGCGCGGCGCGGAGTGCCTCCCGTGAAAGCGCTTCGCCCGGCCACGGCATGCTGCCTTCCGGCAGACGGTAGGACAGGCCCGCCATAGCGGGCACAAAAACCACGCCCAGGTTCGGGCGCACACAGGGAATGCCGTCCGTGGGCCAGTCCAGCACCGGTTCGGCGCGGCGCATTTCGGATTCCCACATGGCACGGGGATTCCTGAAGCGCGCCGGATAGCCGTCCAAATCGTACAAGTCCTGTTCCGCGGCCGGTATCAGGATCAGGCTGGGCCCCTCGCCACACCAGAAAGCTTCATGAGCGCGCCGCTTCGTTTCAATTGCCGGGTGCATATTAAAACTTCCTGCCGTCTTCGTTGTCTTCCCACGTCGTATCCAGGGATCCATAGTGGACCTGGAACCGTTCTTTTTGCAGCAGGACCCGCGCGGTGTTGTCAGCCAGCGCAAGTGACAGCGCCGTACCGTCTCCTTCTTCCGTCATGGATGCGGACGCGTCCACCCCGTCCACGCGTATGACCGTGATGAATTCCATAAATTTTTCCGGCGTCTGTGTCGCAGCGGTGAAGTGCCACTCCTCCAGGGTCAAATTAGCCCACTCATGGGGCGGAGGATCAAATACGCTGGTTTGTGAAAAGGCCAATCCCGCGGGCTTTAAGAACTCCAGGTCCAGTTTTCCTGTGTCGGCTTCCAGACGAAGGGTCCGGTCGCCCAGGGCAAAGGGATGCTTCGCGTGGAGCAGCCACTGGAACGTGGCCGCTTCGGGCGCTTCCAGCACATCATGGATCAGGATGACGCCGGGTTTGAAAAAAAAGATGCGCCGGACCCAGCGGTCCAGGTTGGCGTAACTGCCGCCCGCCTCGCCCGCAACCAGGTCAAAGGCGCCGTCCGTATGGAAGTGGGTAATCCGGCCCTGCGACTTCACCGTGTGGGGAAACTGCCCTTCACCGTTGACCAGAATGGCGTTGTCAGACTTGGTCTGCCACATCCATTTCTCATGGTGGGGGCTGCCGTAGATGTCCCGACTGCCCGACTGGATCAGCATCCGTTCCCCGCGCAGGTTCAGAAGAAAAGCGTTGTTGGCGTTATACCCGTGGCTCTGGGTGCCGAAGGGGCTCGACTTGAAGTGTATCTGGACGTTGTCTTTGCCCTCCGTCAGGCGGCTGTTCAACACGGCCAGACCTGTTCCCCGGAAGGCTTTTGAGGACGGCAGCGTATCGGGCGGACGGACCTCAACCGTGCGTTCCCGCGCGGCCGTGAGGAATCCGAAGTAACCGCCCGGGCCGTTGTCGCCGTGTTGCGCCGCGTACCACACCCAGTAGGGATTGTCCGCCACCGCCGCCATCTGGCCCATGAACGAAGCGATTTTTCCTGACGCTGAGTTTTGCGCGAGATCGCCGAACGCGCCGGTTTCCGTACCGGGGGGGCAGGAATAGAGGCCGAAGTCACCGGCATGTTTAAAAAAAGGCTTGTCAAAGGCGTTGATGCCGTAGGGAATGTCCATGGCCAACGCCCAATAGAGAAAACGGCTCAGGTAGCTGAGCCAGTAGGCCTGTCCTTCGTGCCAGCCCCCGTCGGCATCGCCCCAGACGGGATAGCAGGTATAAAAAATAGTCATGCCATATTCGAGCCATTCCGACGCCTCCGGGATGACGTCATAGAACACCGTGGCCAGCTCGCCCAGCTTGTGCCATGCCCGGTTGTGGTGGCTGCTGTATGGCCGCCACAGGTGCTTTCTGCCGCGCAGGCTGTTGTAACAATCTTCGCCCCGCACGCGCATGACGGCCGCCACCCGCTCCCGTTCTTCCGGGGTAAACATGTCATAGGCCCAGGTGTAGGCGCGGGAGGGCAGGTAAAGCAGGGGCATGGCGGCTTCGTCATTGTACCGGTAGTTCGTCGCCCCTTTCGGATCCCAGGCGCATACCGCGAGCAGAATGGCCCGGGCGGCTTCGCCGTAACGCCGGTCGCCGCTGAGACGGTAGACAAAAGCGAGTGTCGCCGCGGCGTCGGCCGCCTTGATTCCATGGGTGCGATTGCCCCACCAGATGCGCCGCCATTCTTTACCTTTACGCTCGGTGCCCTCGGGATACTTGGGCGGTTCGCTGGTGTCCGGCGGGTTTGCAAGCAATTTGTCCGCCTGCTTGACCAGTTCCCGCCAGCGCGCTGCCAGCGGTCCATCCGCCAGGCCGCGCAGACGGACGACCTCAGCGGTATCAATGAACAGGCGCGGATGTTCCGCCGGGATGCGTCCCACCAGGTCCGCTCTTGTCGGCATGGGGAATGCCACGCAGTCTTCCGGAACGGTGAAAGCGCGCGTTTTGCTCCATCCGGACGCGTTGCCATCGGCATCCACGCCGCGGTAACGCCAGTGGTAACTGCCCGGCGCCAGCGCTTGATCGGGGCAATGGGCGGACCAAGGCAGTCCCGGCGCACTGTAGGTAATACGTTCAAACCCGGCATCCCCGGCAATTTCAAGGTCATAGGCCGCAGCGGTTTCGTCCGGCCGCCAGGTGAAGGACGGAGGATTCACCTCCGCCACGGCGGCTTCCGCCGGACGGTATCCCCAGTCCTGGGCCTCCGCGGGGCTTTCATCCAATTCCCAGGCCCCGGAAACAGAACAGAGCAGACAGGCCAGCACACACCCATACCGAGACACCTGAAAACAGCACACCATTTGTTCTCCTTGTTACCGATGCAATCACGCACTACAACTCCCCCGGCCTATACCTGTCGCCTATGATGCCCACGGACACTTTGGAAAGTCAAGGCACTAATCAGGCCCGTGCCCTGACATGCCTTTCCTTACCGTCCACCCCGCCCACATCGTCCACCCAGTCCACCCCCTCCACATCATCCACCCAACGATACCCGCCCCCGCGTATACTAAGCCCAAAGCCCATCCTCCCGGTTGATGCCACATCGCCGCTTGATATACCATGCCGTTGTTGTGGAATATATCCCTCAGAAAAGGCTTCCCTTTCGTGACAGACCAGCCACCCCAAGATACCATCGGAAACCACACACGCCGGCCCATGCGCCCCGGCAAAGCCCTTGCCGTGTCCCTGCTGTTGCCCTGTCTTTTGTATGGCTCCGTGGTGTTGCTGGCAGGGGACCGGCTTTTTGTGTTTTCCAAAACACCGCCGGGTCGGGAAAGCAGGGCCGCCCTGGCCATTCGCGACGATGTCATCCCCTTCTTCAAGTGGGGCACACTGCTGTTCACCCGGCAGTACCTCAGGAAGCATTACGCCGAATCCTGGTATTTTACCCAGGCGTCAAAAGGCGACTGCAGGGAAGAATTCGCGTCCGCGCTGAAACAGGCACTGGAAAACTATCCCGCTGTTGACCTCTACCTGCTCGCCCATACCAACCATTACATTCGCTGGGTCAAGGATCTGCCCGAAGAACTTCGCAGCCGCATCCGCTTTGTCTATAACACGGGCTGTCATAATGAACCGCAGGGCAAGGACTGGCTTGCCCTGGGCGCGGACGCCTACATCGGCCATCCCGGTGTGAGCGAATCGCCCTTTTTCTATTTCTTCCTGCTGCGCCACTGGCTACACGGCGCCACGCTCGAAGAAGCGCTGGCCCTGGGAAACGACGGCATGCACCTCAAGTTCCGGCAGTTGGAATGGACAACCTTTGGCCGGTTCCAGGCCGAAGCGCTCATGAAGGAAAGCAGGGCGTCCGTAGTGGGTGATGTGGGGTTGCGGCTGGGGGACACGGCGCCATGAAACGATACGCCCACCTGCTGCTCGCTCCCGCCGCGCTGCTGTTCCAGACCCTGCCCGGGGCGTTTCTGTATTTTGCGCCGACGCTGGCCTTCGGGAAAAAACCCATAATGCCCGAATCCTGGGTATGGTCCGTTTCCGTGATGAGCCTGGCCCTGTTTGCGCTGGCCGGCCTTGCACTCGCCTGCGCCGCTTCCTATCTGCTGCTTACCCGGTCACGGCGCTTCGTCGCCATCCCGCTGATCTTCCTGTGTTGCGTGCCCGCGTGGCTGCTCTCCGTGTTCTATCTGCATGGCGTGCTGGTGTTCCTGGTGTGGGTATAGCGGAAAGCGAATAGCAGCGACAAGAACAACAGGGCCACAATGCCGCCTGATATGTATAAATAAAATGAAAAGGGCTTTGTGTTTCCGTCCGGCTGCAATAGCGTGCCACCATCAGAGGTAACGTGGTCACCATCAAAATCAGCCTGAGCTTTATGCCATCCATTAGAGCGTATTAATTTTGCAAACATACGAATAAGTGACAAAAGAAATTGTAACTGCGTTCCGGGGTAATGTCTCCAAGTGCTTGTGCAATGGCTGCCAGTAATGCTTCTTGAGTATGCGCCTTTGCACTACGCAAAGCAGTTTTGATTTTAGACCACATCAATTCGATTGGATTGAAGTCCGGGCTGTAGGGGGGCAAGTACAATAATTGGGCTCCGGCGGCGTGTAATC
The DNA here is from genome assembly GCA_012730105.1 of Candidatus Hydrogenedentota bacterium. Classification (GTDB taxonomy): domain Bacteria; phylum Hydrogenedentota; class Hydrogenedentia; order Hydrogenedentales; family CAITNO01; genus JAAYBJ01. Next base: position 2,797 of record JAAYBJ010000220.1, on the reverse strand, counting down.
TCTGAACAATGTCTGGTGATTTATGGGCGGCCAGATTGTCCATTACCACATTGGAACCCGGGGCAAGAGCAGGAATCAGTACCTGTGCCACATAGGCCTCGAAACAAGTACGATCCATGGGACCATCAAGTACCATGGGGGCCTTAGCACCTTGGAGTGTGAGTGCCGCGATGAGCGTGGTGGTACTCCAATGTCCATGGGCCGTGTAGTCCAGTGCACGTTTCCCTTTCTTAGCACGGGCGTATAGGCGTGTCATGTTGGTCTTGGCTCCCGTTTCGTCCAGGAATACCAAGCGGGAGCGGTCCACACCGGCCAGCTTCTCGTGAAAAGCCTGGCGTTGGGCCACTACGTCCGCACGACATTGTTCTCGCGCACGTACAGACTTTTTTTTCGCGTAAAGCCCAGTTGCTTTATACGTTTGTAGAACGCCACCAGAGATACGCTGACGCCGCTTCGTTCCCGAAGTTCTTCAAGGGTGGCATCTGGATGTTCTTCGACATCTCGCTCTAAGCGGCGCAACGCATCGGAGGTAAATATCGGCTGTCGTCCACCTCCGTGGGGCTTGGGTTCCACAGTGCCAGCCTGCGCGTAACGCCTAAGGATGTTTTGTACGGTACTCTTCGGAATCCGAAAGCGCTCGGCAATCAGGCCCATGGTTTGACCGTCTTCAAGGCGTGCGGCCACGACACGCTTGCGCAAGTTAACAGAAATTGGTTTCATCCAAACAGTATATCGCCGTACGCACTCATAGTTAAAATGCTCTAACCCATCTTCCGCAGTTGCTTTCCCTAAACAGCGATTTTTAGCCCTCCATGATTTCTAAGTTGTTGCGGTGCTTACTGTGCGTTTTATTTTTGGCGTGTAGTGCAGACCACCCCCTTGTTAAGCGGCTGGTTTTGTGCGATCATAATGGGTATTGGAGAGTATATCGAAGATGTACTTACGTCCTCATACACGTCGGAAGAGTGGCGTTCTTTATGAATACTGGACGCTCGAAGAATGTATCCGTACTCCTGACGGCCCACGCCAGCGCACTGTAGCGTCTTTGGGCAAATTACCAGGTCGTAACAAGGATGTTCGGATAGGATGGGAGCATATCCGGGATGTTCTGGATGGACGCCCACCTCAAGGGGATTTGTTTAAGTCTTCCCCCGATCCGCCGGTTTGGGCGCGCGTGGATACGTCTCGAACCCGGGTGGAACGTTTACGCCGGTTTGGGGAAGTATACCTTGGTTTGGCTTTATGGCGTCGGCTGCAACTGGATAGATTTTTTGCCGGCATTTTTCCTGAAGGCAAAGAAGTAGTTCCTTGGCAGACGATGGCCTGCATCTTGGTTTTGGCCCGGTTTTGTTCGCCTTCTTCGGAACTTCATATAGCGGAATTTTGGTACGGCAAGACCGCACTGCCGGATTTACTTGGGATTGCGCCCGAGCATGTGAATGATGACCGTCTGTACCGGGCATTGGACGTTTTGCTTCCTCATAAGGATGCTTTGTTCCGCCATTTTCAACGCGTTTACGGAGAACTTTTTGGGGTTACTTTTGATTTGCTGCTTTACGATATTACCTCTACCTATTTCGAAGGGTGCATGAAAGGCAATACCCAGGCGCGACGTGGGTATTCCCGTGATGGCCGTCCGGATTGCGTACAACTGTGTATAGCACTGGTGGTAACGCCCGAAGGGCTTCCGCTGGCCTACGAGATTTTTGATGGCAATCGAACGGATGTGACTACGGTGGATGAGATTGTGTCGGTGATGCGGGAGAAATATGGCCAGGCACGCCGTACCTGGGTGATGGATAGAGGCATGGTGAGTGAAGAAAACCTCCAACACTTGCGCGATAGCGGCGCCCACTACCTGGTAGGCACCCCAAAGAGTTTACTGAAACAGTTTGAGCGGCAACTGTTGGATGCAGACTGGGACATAGTAGAACCCGGTGTGGAAATAAAGTTGTGCGCTGCTCCTGACGGCGCGCAAGAAACGTATGTACTGTGCCGTTCCCAAGGGCGGATAGAGAAGGAACGCGCTATCCGTGAAAAACAGCGTGTGCGTCTTAATGAAGCCCTGCAAAAGCTCAAGGCGCAAATAGATGCGCCCCAGCGTACCTTGCGCAACCGCAGCACGGCAGAACGGCGCGTGGGTCGTCTTTTTCAGAAATATACGCGTGCCGCCCGCTTTTTTGAAGTGACGATCACAACCATCAAGGACTGTGGGCATAAAAGCAAAAAACGCTTGGCAATAACCATTACTGCCCGCAAAGAACTCGATGACTGGGTGGAACTATCAGACGGGTGCTATCTGCTGCGCACCAATCTTAAAGGCTATGACGCGCACACCCTGTGGAAGACGTATATCGGATTAACACAAATAGAAGATACCTTCCGCATCAGTAAGCATGACTTGGGAATTCGCCCCATATTCCATCAGAAAAAGGACCGCGCCCAAGCCCATATCCTCGTATGTTTTCTGGCGTTGGTCATGTGGCGCACACTCCAGCAATGGATGGAAGGATGTGGATTGGGTACCGCCCCAAGAAAACTACTTGAACATCTGGCGGAAATACGTTCACTGGATATCGTAATGCCCACGGATGCAGGACGAGATATTCGGTTGCGCACGGTAAGCCGTCCGGAAAATCACCTGGCTATTTTGTTGCACAAATTGGGCTTGCCCCTGCCAAACAAGCCTATGGAAATCCAATAAACGATTTAAAATGTAGTGCAGACTTTTTCCATTAACATGCCTTTTTTGAAGAAGATAAAAATTTAAACGGCTGTTATTGCGGAAGATGGGCTA
>JAAYBJ010000219.1 GCA_012730105.1 Candidatus Hydrogenedentota bacterium | reverse complement strand
GGTCTTTTCGCGGCCTGGCACATTCTTCGATACATTTCTTTTTCCCACCGCGAAAAACCGGAATGACGCGTTGTTTTTGGGTCTTTGAGACAAATCAAAACATGACATTCTTCTCGGTTACCTATACTTAACACAGAACTCATAATCAATTGTCAGCGAAATGGTCTTAAGCGCCTAACCGATCCTTTGCCCGCCGGAGTGATTGCGGTCCTCCAGGATGCGCCGGACTTCCGCGCTGGCTCGTCGATAGTGTTCCCGCCCGAGAAACAGGCATTCGCTGAGCAATCCCATGCGCCACAATTCATCCAGATACAGTTCTTTTTGTGTCTTGTCCAGCCTGTGCCAGTCCGGAAAAACAATGGAACGGGTCGTATCGTCCGCGTAATTGACGGAAAGTTGCCGGACCGCTTCCACGGCATCCGGCTGGACCCAGCCCCAGTTCAGGCGAATTCGCCCGGGTGCGACGATCCGTATGGGATAGGGGCCCGATTTCCCTGCTTTCGCGAAACAGGATTGGCGCGCTTCCACATGGCGCAACAACTCTTCCGGAAGGTCGCGTCCGCACACGATATCCAGGCAGGAAAAGTGGTGCCGCGTGAGGCCGAAACGATGGGGCAGGCGCAGCACCTCCCGCACGGGAACGACCCGCGACACCCAGTCGGCCGGAATAAACAGCACGCCGCCCGGGGCACCGGGCACCGGGTAGCCGTCACTGTAATCAGTGTTGAGGTACAGACCCTCCTGCGCTGATTTCATGAACCACGCGCGGGTGCGGTTCATGCGGCGGCGCAGGCTCCAATAGAAGCAGAGGAGGGCCAGCGCCGCGGGAATCACGGCGCCCTGCCAGAAGATTCCCCCGGACCTGGGAATGAGAATAAAGCCGGCAACACTGCCGAATCCCAGTCCGGCGTAGAGGAGGCCCCGCCACGATACATCGCGGTATTCGTGTATAAAGGCGCCGACGGGCGCCTGCGCGTGGGAGATCAGTTTCATTGCGGTGGTCTTGGGAAGGTTTGGCCGTGAAGCCGGGTAATGCCGCGGGCCTGGCATGGGTTACTTGAAGCCACGCAGGGCCTCGCGGATTTTGTCCATAACCTCCTGGCTGATGGTAAATATGCCGGAACGCGCGCTGCTGCGCGCGAAGCGTTCGCTGGAGTTGTCGGGGCACACGGCGCCGATGTCCAGTGACAGTTCTTCCTGCGGGGGGCCTTCCGCCCCGCCCAGGAACAGCGTCAGCGAGAAGACCGGCGTTTCCAGTCCGAAGACGGCCGCATCCCCGCCTGTGTCCTCGATGATGCTTATCGCGTTCAGGGGGCAGACTGTGTCCAGCAGGGTCTCCACATCCGCCTGGTTGCCGACCTGGAAACCTTCGGGCGCGGTGGCCGTCCAGACGTCATGGCGTCTCGCGATCCGGTATTCCCGCCCTTCAAAGGTGAGCTGGAGTTCCCGGACACCGCCTTTGACAAAACGCAGCAGTTCCAGCGATTGGAAGGTGTCGGGGCTGATCAGCAGCATGTTTACGGCCACGCCGTCCAGGGACACAATGCCGCCGCTGTCCTGGCGGGCATACCAGGCCCCGGCGGTGTCGGCGGGCGCCAGCAGGATTTCAGAGGCGGCATCGTTGTCAGAAAGCAGGGAGATCCGGACTTCCGGATTTTTCAGGCGGTCCTGCGCCGCGGCGTCTTCCACAAAGTCCTTCCCCTCGACTTCCTTGATGAAACGCAGGAAGGCGTTTACGGCGAACTCGTTGGTCGCTTCCAGGACGGGCTCCGTCAGGTGCCATCCGCCTTCCGTGTCCTTGGCCAGAACCATGCGCGTGTCGCCCCGGGTATAGGTCAACTCCTTGATGTCTGACACGCGGCCGGTCAACAGGCGCAGATCGCGCCATTCGGTCGTGGAGGCGGGAAGCAGGGACAGGAGGGGCGCGTCAATGACGAGGACCGCATCCTGGCCGTCCAGTTTGACAAACAATCCGGCTTTGTCCGGGCTGTCGTCCGCCTTGCCGAGCAGCACGGTGCGTTCTTCGCCCGCGCCCGCGTCCTTGAAGGTGATGCGCGCCCGGGCCGGTTGCAGCCCGTAATCGGAAAGGTTTTCGGGGGCGTCGATAAAGTCTTTGCAGAGGGCGAACTGCAGGGCGCTTGCCAGGGCTTCCACTTTTTCATGGCGCGCCAGCGCCTCGTAGGGGGATATCACGCGCCAGGGCGCGGACGCGTCGGCCCGTTCAACCTTGATCGCAATGGCTTCCTGGCCCGTTTCAATGCGCCTGCCGTCCTTGTCCACGGGTGGATCGGTCCAGATCCAGGCGAATTCCAGTTGTGCCAACGGTACTTCCCGGTTCGCCACCAGGTAACGGTGGCGCAGGTCGTTGAGGGCGCGGTCCAGTTCAAAGAAGACGTCCTTGCGCACGAGAAACATATTGCCGTCGTCCAGCCGCGCGTACCGGTAGCGGCCGGTGGGTTCCAGGGCGCCGAAGCGCACGTGTATGCCGGTTCCGTCCGCCAGGGCGGCGTCAACTTCCAGGGCGGGCGTGTCCAACCCGTAGGGCGCCAGGTCGGCCGGAGATTCCAGCACGGTGTGTTCATTGGCAAGGCCGGCCAGGTGCGTCGCGACCCGGTTCCACATAAGATGGAAGGGAACGATGGTAGGGTTCGGTTCCATGATGCGCCATTCCTCGGCGGATACCCGTTCCGCGACGGCGGGCACTTCACCGATCCTCGTGATGGAAAGGCGCTGCACGTTTTCCGGCGCGAAGGAAAAGACCTGCTTCGATACTTCCGCTTGTTCCGCCTGATGGCGCCGGCCGTATTGCAGGGCGCCGTAGAGTCCGACCAGGACCAGCAGGACAACGAGCAGGAAAAGACTTTGGCGCAGTTTCATTGGTGGCGCTTCCTCAAGAGATAGACGGCGAGACCCGCTGCCAGCACCAGCTGGATGGTGAGCATGATGGACACCCAGGCGATGGCGCGCTGCTGCAGCGGCGTCAGGATCAGGGGCTGCGATTCCCGTCCCGTGGGACGCATGGCGATCAGGTCTTCGCTCTCAGACAGCCAGGCGAAGGTGTTGAGCAGAAAATTCAGGTGGCCCGGAACGATAATGCTGCCATTGGCCGCGAAATCGGCGTCCCCGACGATGACCGCGCGCGCGTCGGTGCGCCCTTTCGGGTTCTTGCTTTTGTCCACGGGCAGCACGGCGGCGATGGCCAGCGGCACCGGGCCCATGCGCTCCCCGTCATCCCGCTTGGCCTGGCGGGTCTGCAGTAGTTTCTCAATGTCGCTCTCCGCCCAGAAGTCCGGCGTGGTGCGCAGCAATTCCTCGGCGGCGACGCCTTCCGGCGCGTTTTCGGCTATGGACACGCTTCGTACGGATTGGAACAGCAGGGACTGGTCGAAGCCGCGGGTGACAGGGTGTTTCAGACTGAAGGCGCCCCGGTATTTTCCCTCCTCCTCTTCCACCGTCTCAAAGGGGGCATTGTCCAAGGTCAGTTCCAGTTGCAGCGGGGTGTCCGTCTTGTCGGTGCATACGAGGTCGGCGCCGATTTTAATGCCAAGCCGGTTCGAGAAAAAGGAGAACATCCGGTCGGCCACGCCCTGCCCCGTGGTGGTCGCGCGCCGGGGCTCGATCAGCACCAGCAGGCGGCCGCCCCGGGTCATGAATTCATCAAGAACCTCGATCTCGACCGGGTGAAAATCCATCAGGGGGTTGTTGATGACGATGATGTCGGCGTCCGTCGGGATTTCCGGGGCGCTGATCTTGATCGCGAGGGGTTCCGTTGTGTACGACTCGCCGCGCAGCAGGTTGCCCAGGATGCTGCCGCCCTTTTGCGGATCCTCGTCCATGAGGCCCCGTTCCTGGTGGCCGGTTATGAAGTACACCCTCGTTTCAGCTTCGCGCAGCACGTTGATGAGCGCGTTGGTGAAGTCCCGCTCTTCCAGGCGCGGGCTGCCGCCGGTCAGCGTGATCACCCGCTGGCGTTCCCCGGAACGGAGCACGATGGTGCCCTGCACGGAGACATGGGTGACCTTCATCGCTTCCAGGTGGGCGCGGTCAATGGACGGGTCGAGCAACTCCACCTTCAGGAGGGGCGTGTGCCGCTGGCACTGTTCCAGGAAACGCAGCGTCTTGTCGCGCGCGATGGCCACCAGTTCCTCGTCAATCAGCGGGAAGTAGCAGAACACCTCCACTTCCGTGTTCATGGCCTGCAGCACCTGGACGGTCTGCGGGGCCAGGGAACGCCGGCCCTCTTCGGTGAGGTCCCAGGAGGCTTTCCAGGAAACAAGAAACAGGTACAGGACGATGCAGATGCCGAGGAACACGGCGCCGCTGAAGAGGGCGCCGAGCCCGCCCGCCGTGCGGTCTTCCAGGGCGCGGTGTTCGACCATGGCCAGCACGAGCAGCACCAGCCAGGCAAGGCCCAGCACCGCGGCCGCGGCCAGGGGAACCAGCACCAGGGGCGAAAAGAACTGCTGGGTCCAGACCAATAGATTCAGGGCCGCCGCCAGTGCGATGAGGCCGCACCAGCCCAGTCCGTTGCGAATGCGCTTCATGGCCCTCATGTCCTCCAGTTCCGGCTCTCAAACACGCGGAAGGTCAGAAACAGGAAGAACGCGCTGAAGAGCACATAATAGCCGATGTCCTTGGGATACACGACGCCCAGCGCCATTTCCCCCGCGTGGGTGTCTACGGGCAGTTCCAGGATCAATCCCCGGACCAGCGCGTACAGGGCGCCCACGGCGGCGCGCAGCGCTTCGGGCCAGGCGGCGGGCGCGGGATTGCCGGAGGGCATCTGTTCGCCCAGGTTGCCCGCCACGTAAAAGAGCAGGCTGAGCCCGAAGGTGGCCGTGCCGGAGGTGATCTGGTTGCGGGTGATGGAGGAGATGAACAGGCCCAGGCTCACGAAGGCCGCACCCATGAGAAACACCGCCAGCAGGCCGAACACGAGGATGGCCGGCTCGACCCGGGCGATGTTGCCCAGCAGCGCCAGGTGCACGCCCGTGACGCAGAGCATCACCAGCAGCATGGCCAGCCCGGCGAGATACTTGCCGAAGATGACGTCCCGGTCGCGCAGCGGCCAGGTCCACAGCAGCTCCATGGTGCCCCGGTTCTTTTCCTCAGCCACCATCTTCATGGTGATCAGCGGGCTCAGGAACATGAACAGCATGCCGCAGAACACCAGGTAGGGGCTCAGCAGCCTCTCGCCCAGGTCGGGGGTCGTGTTGTACCCGTAGTCGGTGGGCGCCACGGACATCTTTGCGTAGCCGATCAGCGCCAGCGTGAAGGCGATGCCGGAGATGGCGGCGAACATGCCCACCACCACGTAGCCGACGGGGGTCAGAAAATAACCTGAAAATTCGCGGCGGAAAACGGCGAGCATGCGCTTCATGACACCGCCCCCCCCATGGTCGCTTCGGAGCTCACCGCGGCCATGAACGCCTCTTCCAGGGGGCGCTGCCCGGAGGCCGTGAAGCGGTCCATGCTCTCCTGCGCCACGATGCGCCCGCCGCTGATGATGATGACCCGGTCGCAGACCATGCTGACCTCGGGCAGGATGTGCGTGCTCAGCAGCACCGTGTGTTCCGCGCCCAGCGCCTTGATGAGCCCGCGGATTTCCACGATCTGGGCCGGGTCGAGGCCCACCGTGGGCTCGTCCAGGATCAGCACCGGCG
>JAAYBJ010000218.1 GCA_012730105.1 Candidatus Hydrogenedentota bacterium | reverse complement strand
GGCGGCGGAGGTCTATCGTGAGATGAGCAAATACCATCTCGGCCAGCCTGACACCCATCTTGCGCAAAGCCGATGTCTGCGCCTTTCAGCACGCCTGAGCGAAGCGCACCGAGTACTGGCCGACACCTTGGCCGCCCATCCCGACACCAAGGCATTGGCAGCCTATGAACTCATTGAACTCGGACGGGCTTTCGCGGAAAAATCAGAGTTTGGCCCAGCCGAGGAATGCTACGCAGGTGCTCTCGCAACAGGCGAACATCAGGCCCTAGCATGCTTCAGCCTGGGGGAAATGTATTTGGAGCAGGGGGGCATAGGGCGAGCCGTTTTGTCCTTGCGTAAGGCGGCAGATCTGGACCCTAAGAACCCCTGGCGTTTGTTTGTGCTTGCTCGGGCGGAAGAGATCCACGGGGACATTGCGGCCGCTCTGTCCCATTATGAGGAGGCGTTGCGCCTGGCGCCCGATGACGCAGCCATAGCCGAACATCTTGACACGCTGCTGGTAAAAGAAGAGGCAGGAGAAGAGCGTGTCCATATCTGGCGGGGGCTTGCCGAAGAACATCCCGGCAATGAACTGATGACTCATCATTATGATGAATCCATGAAGGCGCTTTCCGAAGGTCTCAAGCCCTGAGACCAGCGCCGGTTAAAAGAGGTCCTTCCTTTCCCTGTTTTGAGAAGAGGAAGATAAAAAAGAAATAAGCAGTAGGAAAAGTCTGAACGAACGCGCAGGGTAGCGGAATATCGTATACATCTGGCGCAGCAGAATGCGGGGACGGAAATAAAACTGTCGATAAAGCGTTTTTTCACGCTGTAGTGCTATTCTGTCGATATCAGGATTATTCCACCTGCTAATGTAGGGCATCAGTTGAAATTCGATTTCGCTTTTAAATCGTTGTGCCATAGCGCTGCCTCCGTAAATGGAGATAGTGTGCACAATCACAAGGTCCAGAGGTGAAGACAATAATCCACGCCGGGTAAGTTCGAAATCCGCCTCGCTTTCAAAGGGCCCACCCACAACAATAAATCCCAGGCTTTCCATTCCAGCTTCACGGATAAGCCGCAGGCGGGAATTAATGGTCTCCGGAGCGATACGTTTTCCAAACACGCCCAATATGCCGGGCGCATAGCTTTCCACACCCACGATCACGCGAACACACCCCGCCTCCTCCATCCAGGAGAGCATTTCCGCGTCCAGAGTATCGACACGAGAGAGGCAACTCCACTTCATTACGATCTTGCGCCGCAAAATCTCCTGACAAACGGTAATGACCCGTTCTTTGCTGGCGGTAAACGTGTCATCCAGAAAACGAAACACCTTCACGTTCAGGCGCGCCAAACCTTCGATCTCCTCAACGATACGTTTAGGGCTTCGCGTGACGTAGCGACTATCCTGGGGACTGGTGCAGTACGTGCAGGCATAGGGGCAACCCCGGGCAGTTTGCACAGTGGCAAAGGGACCTCCAAGCAGCATCTCCTTGTATCGCCGGAGATTGACCATAGTGTAGTCCGGCAGGGGAAGGGTATCATAATCCCTGATATAGGCTGGTTCGTTAAGAAACCTTCCTGTCTTGTCACGTCCTACAAGGCCAGGAATTGTTTTCAGTGCGTTTCCCTGGACTGCCGCTATGAGATAGGGAACACAGCTGGCCTCGGCATCGCCGCGGAATAGCGCATCCACCTCGCTGTCTTCCATAATGTCCAAAGGAAACTGCGTGGCATAATAGCCGAATACCGCCACCCGCATGCCGGGGACGGACTGTCGCAGCGCCATTGCACACTGTAAATCAGAGGCGACAGATTCGACTCCGAGCAAAGTGATCAGGAACTCCGGTTGGTGTTTCTGCAAAAAGCGGACAACGTCCTCTTCCCTCTGGTTTTCCGCAATGGCATCCAAAAACACCACGTGCGCCCCAGTGCCTTCCTTGATGCACGCCGCGACCTGCAACAATTCATGGGGCGGAAAATAGAAAAAGGGAGAGCGGTAGGTACACATATATCGGCGTACCAGTTTTTCGGCGTGGGGAAGGTTGACTACCGCCACTGTTCTGCCTGCAAGCGCATTACTATCTGACAACGTAAACCGCTCCTGAATCACTCCGTCCGTATATTGGGAAAAACAGCCACCGTAGCGCACAGTTTACCTTCACGCGCTGTGTTGAAAGCATAGCACAAACAGGCCGTTTCCATTACCACCTTACTCAAATCCGCTATCCCGACAACAACCAGGATGCCACATAACTTTCAGGGAAACGAATAATTTCGAAAATCACCGCGATATGCTCCCCATTTTCTCCGCCACGAAAGGGGTTATAATACTCCCAGACGATCTCTTTTTCCCGGGTAACTTCAAAAGCACGCCCACCGCTGGTTTCTGAAATAAGTAGATTATTATTCGGCAATTGTGCCACGGAGCCGCAGAAATAGGAGTGAAAAGGCTGCTGCCGTGTCCCGGTGTATTCCCAAAGTACCTCCCGGGTTACCGGGTCGAATTCGAGGATCCGCGATGCGAGGCGGTTCATATAATGCCATTGCGGCCCGTGATTGTCAAATATCAGCATTGTACCTCCGGAGAGAACCACGGGCTCGTGCGGATAAAGCCACTGGTCTCCCAAGGCCCACACTACGGCTTCCTGTTCCGGATCTATTACAGCAATCAAACTGGGTTGATGCATGCACACCATGATATTGCCGCGTTTAAAGGCTGGGATACGTTGTGCAAGGACGCCATCCAGCACCTTGATGGAGTTCGTGTGCAGTACATCGCCTGCAAAATTCAGGGAATGTAAAACAGGTGCATAATAGGAGTTTTCCAGCGCTTTGATCAATGAGACGCGCCACAATTCCCGCCCTTGCGGGTCCAGGGCCATAATATAATCCACCAGGGGTTCATGTCCTAGGCCTGTCTCCGGATGATGTTGCTTTTCGGCATACAACACGTGTATTGTACCGTCATCCCCGACATCCATATTGTGGTGATAGCCGCCGGGCTTCACCCAGATCACCTTTCCATCCTTGTCCATTTTGGTTAGCACAATGTAATCCAGCACCGCCAGCACCTCCCCATCAGGATAAAGATGCGCGCGCCGCCAGAAACTCGATTTCATGAAAGAAGCCGGAAGTTCGGACTCGGGCCAGTCAGGGCTTTCAAAGTTACAGCGCCAGGTGTGAAGCGGCTTTCCTTCCATATCCGTCAAAATCAGTTCGGGGGCGTGACCGCTGACCAGAAAATTGACCCCGGGAGAAGCGCGGTTCGGATCATAGATGGTAACACCATTCGCGGAATGAGAAGCGGTGACAGCCCCAAGATAGCCCATGGCGCGCAGCGCTTCCAGTGCCTCTTCCTTGCCCCCGGCATCCTCGGTCTTTGCTCTGACCGGGCCCGGCGTCAGCCAAAAGTCACCGAATTCGGCTGCGGAAGGCGCTTTTGCCTCATGCAGCCAACTGCCCCGAGGTAGATAGAGTTCGATTCGATCAAGCCAAACCGTGTTTTCCGAGCCCGGCGGAATGTCAATGCCCATTCCCGCAATAGTCAACTGCGCCTTTGACAACGCCTCAGGCTCTGCAAAATGCATGGTAAACGAGCGCGCCCAGCCATACTGTTGGAAAAGCGCTCCCAGCAGGTCTTTTTGTACACTGGCGGTATCAAAGCATAACCACCCATTCTCATCCGCTTTGGGCTCAGGCACCCGTAAAAGCCATTGAAAAGGCTCGTTGCTCCAAAGTTTTCCCAGAACCTGCACCACAAATTCAAGGGGCTGTGGGTTTTCCGTCCGCACACGTGCGCGCAGCCCGGCCTCACCGGCGGTCAGGGCCATGAAATATTCCTGCCGGCCAAGAATCAACAAATCGTCGTACTTGGACCCGGACAGGGTAACGCGCAGGCAGTCTTCCCCTCCACTAACACCGGCATACTCAATATCCGCCTGCATCTTGTCTCGTTTCTGCCGGTCAACCAGCACGGACAAGAAAGCATCCTCTGCACCGCCAAAATCCACCAGCACGACAAAAGGGTCTTCCTCCTGCCATAAAAACGCAATCTCCTCCGGGGTGAAGCGCAACAAGCACGCGCGAAAATAACCCACCGGGTCTCCTGACATGACGGTGCAGGCGGAAAGCAGTTGTAACGCCACCTGTCGCTCTCCGGATTCAAGCAAGGCGCGCACCAACGGAAACGCAACCGTATCCATATGCTGACTTTGAAAAGAAAGCAGCGTGCGGTTACGAAATGCGGATTGGATGAGCGTTTGCGCGGCCTTGACATGGTCTCCCTTTAGTCCCAGCTGCCGCGCTTCTGACAGAAAACTTATCGGTTCTGATTCCGGTTTTTTGTATAGGTCAAGATGTTCTACTATCGCGTTTGATGGCCGGGCAATAAACTCATTGTCTTTCCAAGGAGCGACATGAAGCCAGTTCATCACTTCATTCACTTTTGAAGTGTCCCACCGGACCGCCTCTCCCAACTGAAGAAGATTCATGTCCTTTGCCGGAGATTCCTTCACGCCGCCAGGATCCGCTTCGCTGAGGGCATCATTCCATGGGGTACACACGATCACAAACAGAACCGTGACAAACGCCCCCCCTGAAAGATGGTTCTTTTTCATCGGCATTGCACTCCACATCTTATCCCGCTTTGACCAATGATTTTCATTACACTATACAGTATTTTCCGGCAGTACAGCCGAAAGGCCCGTGACGAAAAAACACCGATCGGGCCAGCACGAATACAAGCCCATAATCTCTCCGGACGTTTGAGAGGTATTTTGTTACATTAAGGCTCGAATACCACCCGCAAGCCACTTAGCGTTTCGCCATCACCTTGTTTTTGCGGTAATCTGGAACCAACGGAGGTAATTGCCGAAGTTTTCTTTCCCACGGACCGGTTTTATAAGGCCGTAGGAATCTGGGGTCTTCCGGCAGTTGAAATATGGGCAAAAGAGTCAATTCTTCTGTATCTTGAACCCTATAGAAACCTTTGCAGGAAGAAGCATCTCTTTCTGAAACCGAAACGCCCTGAAACCTGCCGCGTTTCCACCATTCTTGTTCCGAAATGGGTCGTGAATCCTTGAGAATTGTCGATGCAGAAGGGTAAGCCTTTAATATTTCTTCGGCCATCAGTTGGCCCCCGTAATTCATATCCACCTCATAAATGGGAAAGAAGAGTGTTACTTTACCATCCTTTCCATCCTTGGCTCCCCGAACGCAAATATCCTGAGTAAAATTATAGATTACCCGCGTTTCATCGTAGTGTATAGTGACAACGATATCTTTCCCTTCGGTATCCAATTCCAAGGCGACATATTCCCAAGCTGTTTCTCCCGCAGGAAGGTTTTCCGAATTCATCAGCCCGGGCAACGTCTCGACCGGGTACAGGTAAAGGCGTCCATCGTGATTTCTAGAAGTCACCTTAATGGGTTCAAGGGTTGCTTGCGACATTTTTTCAGCCAGACATCGCACCTGATACCCCTGCCACAAACGGAATAACAATGTAGGAACCAAAACCATTACCATGAACAGAATCAAAAAAACGACACTATTCCGAACCGGCTTTGCCCATCTCCGTTCAGAAAAGTGTTGGGTCATAAAATTTTGGCATTGTTCAGCATTCCTGCATGCCCACAGGATCCGTATTCCCCTGTCCACACAGATCAGCGCAGCCCAGATAGGTATAACCGCCAAAAAAAACAGGTGGCGTATTTCATACCACAGCGTCGGATAGCCGGAAAACCAGGCAAGACATGCCAGCATGTACACTGCCAGCCAGAACTGCCTGAGGCTAACGGCAACGAGGACGATAACCGTATAAATCAAGCCGAAACCGGCCAAATGCGACGCGAGCACCCCATGAACGGCAACCAGGATACGCAACCATCCGGGTGCTCGTTTGGGACAATTCCGCATGTCTGTACACATTTGCGCGGGGACCGTATGAATGGAGAACACGGAACGCCAGGCACGCGCGACAATATCCGCAGGATACAAGCGGCACATTTCCCAGATGACCTGATTTGCATAACGCCCGTATTCCGCGCCGGTAAAGTAGATGTAAGGATCCCGCAGAAGTGGGGCGTTAAGGTCCCCTTGGGCGCGGCGGTACTCCGCGCTTCCTTTATTGACCATGGAATCAAAGTTTCCCGTTCTGCGGGTGTATGCATTTACGATGCCGTACGCGGCCGGATCAACTGAAATCAGGCTATCATAAGAAGCTCCACCAAAATCCAGCCGGGCTTCCGATTCAGGGCTTATCCCGTGAAAGAACGCATGCGCGGGCGCCTGGGCGCCTTCTAAAGCAATGCCTTTCAAAATAGGAAAAGCCGCTACGATAAAAAACACAACAAAGACAAGAATGGAAGAAAGACGCACCTTCCAAGGCCGCGTTGCAACGAACTTCGAAACAAATAGAAGGGTAAAGATGGCTGGAGGAAGACATGCCAGCACATCTTGCCGAAATCCCAGCCCGATGCCCAAGAATATCCCAAGAACAGTGGCAACGCAAAGAACACAGGCGGAGGATCTGCGTTTTCTGACAAGCCAGGCGGCTGCCAGCAAAAACCCCAATATAAAGGGCGCTTTCCCGTAATCACGTAATTCGATAGCACTATCCAACATCAACGGGCTGCTGAATATCAGAACGGTAGAAAAAACGCTTACCGTCCTTGAGAGGACAAGGCGGAACAGACCATACACAATACAGGCGCAAACAGCGCGCATCAGTCCGGCATATAAGGCGCCTACCCACGCGGATACGCCAAAAATGCGCCACAACCACCCCATACAATAAAACAGATACAGATGGGTTACTTCGAGTACCGTATCCAGCGGGACAACTTCCAGGTCTTCAGGGATGTTGTCCGTGTCAAAATGCAGGGTACGCTTGTAGACAAAATCTTCCAGACCGGGAATCTTGCTGATATCCGCCGTACCTATACCGCGGCCTGCGGCGAAAAAAATGGCTGGATAAAAAAGGTTCGTCTGCAGGAAAAGCGGATGTTCCAGAGGATCTTCACGTGTACCCACAACCGCCAGATAGAGGGAAAGAGACAACACGAACACAAGTATTACGCAAACAGTCTCTGCAAGTATTTTCCGCCCCGAAAGGATGAACTTTATATTGACTGGCATTATTTCTTCCGGATACCGAAGTAAAAAAATATGTCGCGCAGATTTCTAGCAACATTTAATACCATTGGAACAGGGCGCAACCATAAACTGAGTTCCGTATACGCAGTGTCCCAACACGCGGAACTACATGTGTGCACCTTGTTCCTTAAACGCTGAAAATCGGGATCCCGCCAGATGTCCGAAATAGAGTGTTCCCGCACATTAAAACCGCTGTCCATGTTGCTGCAAGGCGCCACGTAACCGGAAGGGCTGACGGCACAAATCGCATACCCGGCATAACACTTAATGTGGTTCGGCTCACGATATAACCGCGTTATGCCGTCAAAAAAGGCCCCGGATGTGGTTATAAGACCGCTCTCAAGACAAGCTTTTCTGGCTTTTTGAACTTCAAGTTCGAGTGAGGGCAAATCTTCCTCCGTGAAAACAAGGTCTCTGCAGTCGGAGAAATCTTTGTCTTTATGAAGCAGATTGGTGTGGATGGGGGCAAATTTAATCTGGTTCGCACCGAGTGATTCCGCGAAACGTAGCATGTCAGTCATATAACGGAAATTATGTCTGGTGATAACGAAATTAATGCCAATATTTACTTGTGGCGCCAATTCCCTGAACCTGCGTATAGTATCTGTCAGTTTACCAAAAGTGTTCGATCCTCGCATGTGTTCATGTATGTCCGCTACCGGGCCGTCAACGGAAAATGAAACAGTAGATACACCAGACTCAATCAACCTGGCCATTTTTTCTTCACTGAGAAGAAGGGCGTTGGTGCATAGGTGTATGGATATTCCCGAACTTTCCGCATGATGAATTATTTCAAATACATCATCACGTAATAAGGCCTCGCCGCCGCTTATCACGGCCAACGTCGTACCAAGATTCCGGGCCGCATCGCTGATTAACGCTTTCCATTCGGAGGTGCTCAGTTCCTCTTCGTCATCGTAGCCTTGCTTTAAATCACATACACCGCACATGCGGCATCTCAGGTTGCATCTTCCCGTCAGGAAAAAGAGCATAACAGGACAATAGCGGGGCTGTATTTTAAGGTTTCGGCTTAACAAGACATTCCCCGTTCGCCATACATTCTTTAATAACAGGAGTACCAGCGAACCAGAGGAAGACCTGTTTCTTTTTGAAGCATCCGCCCGTACAGGGATGGCTGATATACATAACCTCCTGTACTTTTGGTGTCGGCAAGCCCGCTGATATGCGCTGTACACTAAATTTATTCCTGATGTAATAGAATTATGGCTGCAAGACCTGACACAGTGTCCTTGAAGATCAATACCATTAACTCATGTCGGCCGTTAAAAATAATCCCATACGATAATTAATAGAACGAAACACAATTTCTGGTAAAGTATTATGGACTTTGACCTTAAGGGACTTCAATTTAAGGCTTTTAACGAACAATACCCGAAGAAAATTACTGGCAAAAGCTACCGGCAAATTTGATTAGAACGACAGGAAAGGCTACAATTTTAATTCGACTCGGTCTGTTATTGAATTCTTGTCTCATCGTGTCACATAAATCCATGAAAATTACACCGGCTGTCCTCTGAATTCAGCATGAATCGACAGGCGGCCATGATTATTATTATTTAAGATATTCCATATCATGAAGATACTCATTATTAATCCCCCTGAGGAAAACGTAGTACCCGAGTTTGCGGATGAACAGGGTAAAGGCTTCTTAGAGGCCGCTGATTTCGGCAAGTTTCCTCCCTTGGGCGCCTTATATGTTCTTAGTTTCGCGCAAAACGCGCTCCCACAGCATCAGTATTCATTTTTGGACTGTGTCGGTGAAAATATTTCCTATTTACAACTTAGAAAAAAAGTATGCGATTTATCACCGGACGTGGTGGGTATCACAAGCTATACAATATCCCTGATTGACGTGGTGAAAGCGGCGGAAACAGTGCGGTCTGTACTGCCGGATGCCCACCTATGTCTGGGGGGGCACCATCCGACGGCCTTTCCGGTTGAAAGCACCCTGCTGCCTTGGTTTGATTCCGTCATTGTGGGCGAGGGGGAGTATGCCTTTTCCGAGTTGTTGCAAAGACTCGAGAACGGGCAGGATTACCAAGATATTACGGGAGTTTATACAAGAGACAGCATCCGCCGACATATCAATCCGAAAACGCGGGATTCACGCTTTCATGAATTTCTGCATGTTCCGGCCGCTTATGTTGATGATATCAATTTGATTCCACCACCTGACCGCTCTCACATCAAGCATATCAATTACAAAAGTATTGTTGGTTTTAAAAATAAACTTGTAACAATATTGACAAGCAGGGGGTGTCCGTGCAAATGCACTTTCTGCAACGTACCCTACAAAAAGTATCGGCCCAGGAATCTTGAATTGGTCGTTGACGAAATTGAAACGTGTCTCGCTATGGGCTACAGCGAATTCCACTTCTATGACGATTTATTTAACATCACTGCCAAACGTGTGGAGGAGTTTTGCGAGGTGCTGGAACGCCGCAACCTCCATATTGTATGGGATTTCCGCGGCCGTGTGAATGGAATAACCTATGCCGCCCTGGCCCGCGCTAAAGCGGTGGGGTTGCGCCTTATATCCTTTGGCGTGGAAACGGGCACTGATGAAGGTCTGGCCCGGCTTAACAAGGGGGCTACGATCGCTCAAGTGGAGCAGGCATTCCGCTGGTGCAGGGAATTGGGCATCAAGTCCCTTGCGGACTACATGATTGGGGTGCCCACTGAAAAATGCGAGGACGATGTTCGCCGGAACATTGATTACCTGATTCGATTAAATCCCGACTATGCCCAGATAGGCATCCTCAATATTTATCCGAACACGGAACTTTATACGGAGGCCGTGGTGCTGGGACTGATTGAGGCCGGACGCTGGGAGGCGTGGTCAGAAAATCCCCAGCCCGGTTTTCGCGTGGACCACTGGAATGAATTTCTCTCGGATCAGGAACTCGTGCGGCTTCACCGGGAATCGTACCGCCGTTTCTATTTCCGCCCACGCTATATACTAAAAAGAATTTCAGAATTGAATTCCTTTCATGAACTTAGTTCAAATGTTATCGGTGCCGTAAAGCTGCTGATCAAGAAATAAGACATCAACCACCCGAAACCTTTTATCCTGGCCGGGTCGTCAACAGCCACAGTAACTTGAGCGCGCGCAGAGGGTGTGCCACAATGGCATAAAAATGCCGCATTAGTATCCCGGGACGCATGTAAAACCTGATATAAAGATGACGCCGGCGTTCTCGCATAGTTTTGGGAACATTCGCGTCTTTATATTCACAACAAAACGGCAGCAAGCTAAAACGAATCTCCTGTTCCACCTGGTTAAAAAAGGGAGTTCCCGCATAAGGCACCATGGAATTTACCGTAATAAAATCCAAAGGTGCAGAAAGCATGCCTTCCAGTGTTTCTTGAAATTCTTCTTCTCCTTCGACCGGGGCACCTACCATAAAAAAGCCAAAGGATTCTATTCCCGCCTGCTTGATCAGAAACAACTGGTCGTTTATGATATGCGCATCAATGCGCTTATTCAGATAGTCCAGCACTTTCTGGGAATAACTCTCGATGCCCACAAGCACCCGTTTACACCCGGCACGGGCCATCCACTCCAACATTTCGCCTTCCAGCGTATCCACACGAGAAAGACATGACCAGGACACCTGAAGCCGCGTATCCAGGATTATTTTACAGATATCAATAACGCGCCGGCGATCACAGGTAAAGGTGTCGTCCAGGAAACGAATAAACCGTATCCCTCCGGATTTCAGGTGCGCCATTTCTGAAACGACCGTTTCCGGAGATTTAACCACCAGGCGTCTTCCATAAGTGCTGGTGCAATAACTGCATGAGAAAGGACATCCCCGCGCGGACAGGATGGCGCCGCAGGGCCCTCCCCAAAAGGCTTCTTCGTATTTCTCCACATCGACAAGACCATAGTCCGGGAAAGGAATACCGTCCAAACAAGTTACGCGTTGCTCCTGGTTTGAAAAAATAAGCCCATCACCACGATACCCTGCAAGTCCTGGAACGGTGTCCACATCGGTGCCCCGCACCCTGGCGGCAAGATAATTGGAAAGCGGTTCCTCCGGTTCACAGCGCAAGACCAAATCCATTTTACTTTTACGGAGCGTTTCTTCCGGAAAAACACTGGGATAATAGCCGAATACGGCATGGGTAATTTCAGGAAAAGTCTCTTTGATGTGGTCGAGACACGCCATGTCCTCCCCAAAGGTCTCTACTCCGGCCAGCGAAACAATCATGTTGGGTGAAAGTTCCGCAATAAATCTTAAGACCTTTGGCAGAGAATAACTCGAAGCGATGGCGTCAAGGATATGAACGTTAACGTAGTTAACCTCTCTGGCATAGGTTGCCAGTTGAACAAGATCATGTGGAGGCAGCAGAAATATGGGAGAATAATAGGTGCACATGTAGCGTCGGGACACCATCATCGCATGCGGCGGGTTCAAGAATAAGACCTTGTGAACAGGCAACGACACGAGTATAACCTTCAAATAGTTAACATAAAGCACTCGCTGCACCAGAAATGACACCCCGACAACACACGTTTATGAAGCAGGAGAGCACCTTCAAGTGACAGGCATTATAAAGCAGTACCCGGGCGTTATGATAATTTATCGGGTAGCCTTCATCTTCCTCTGTCGAACAGGAAACGGGCCAAGAGGCGGTATCCGGTTTAACGCGCATATCTTGAGCCATCTGTTATAGAAAATGAATCCTCGGATAGTCTGTCCGTCTGTTTGCACATGTCATCTGGTCTTGATACACTGAAAAGCGACAACGGTACAATTTCGGATTGATTTCTCAACACACAATCCGGACCAATGAACCTGGGCGCAACCAATTAACGCGGTATTTTTTGATATGATATCAAGGGAGTGCATTACACATTCAACAGTGGCTTCTTCAACCGGTCAGAAAAACCGGTTTCCAACAACTCCGGGATTATCCCGATGAGAAAAAATATAGAAGTCATTTTTGTAGCCTTTATAACTGTTGCTGCCTTCGCTACGAACCACGCCTACTTGCGTAGTGCGCCCGCCCCTCTGGAAAACCGTTATCAAGCACAGCTTTCCCACTTCTACCCTGCGGTGTTTTTTGCCGCCGGCCATGGCCTGGGCACCACTGATGTTGAAAAAATACCCGGTCTTCCGGAGTTTATCTTCGGAGAAACCGAATCGTTCGATGTCAGTAATATCCCGTCTGACATCCGACTCGTTCCTCTCACCTCACCGGCCCTTGCCCACTTGTATTTGTTATATGCGATTGGCTGGACCTGGCGATTATTCGGTGTATCTCTTGACGCCCTGGTTATGCTCCTGGTTTTCTTGCGCACGATTAACATTCTGGTGATTTACGCTCTTTTCAGGACTGTCCTTTGTCGGGGCATCAGCCTGGCGGCGGCGCTATTCCTTTGCCTGACGCCCGCCCTGCTTTTCGAAGGTCTGATGTTACGCTACTTTTTTCGGTCCCCCTTTCTATTCTCCACGCTTCTCGTCTGTCTGGCTTTGGCGGTTCGTCAATGGAAACCCAGTTCCGTTCTGGCGTTCTCCGCACTTGCTGGAGGAATGCTGGGAATTGGGATGGGATTCCGCCAGGATCTTTTGATCTGTCTTCCCCCGCCCCTTGCCGGACTGCTGTGCTTTGCGCGAGTCAAATTACCGTATACCTTGCGCCGCCGTGCAACCGCTTTGCTTCTGTTCACGTTGTTGTTTATCTTGTTCGCCAGTCCGGTGCTCTTGCGAAATGAAACTACCGGCGAGGAAACGCCCCTGCACGCGGTTCTGCTTGGCCTGTCACCCCGCGTTGAATCGGACCTCGGGTTTGGCGGGGCATCTTACGAGGTAATGCCCGCAGCCGTGATTGGTGACTCGGCCAATCTGGCCGTCATCTCCACCTATGCACGGCGCGCCGGCACTACCGAATCCATGCTGAACAAGGACAGCGGAGAGTATAAGCGTTATGAGGGAGACAAGGATACAAACCTCCTGCTCGATCCCTATTATTTGTTCAACGGCAAGGTATATGCGCAATATGCCGAGCAATATGTGCGCGACCTGCTATGGACCTTTCCCGCTGATTTCATAACGCGTGCATGGGAGGCGGTTGCTTCGGTTCCCCGAATTCCCGCCGACATGCACGAACTTCTGTGCCGGACCCATGACGGTCTTCCCCGCTGGATGCGCGTCAATTTGTGGTTTCAAGAGATCATTCTGACCCACATAAGAAACTGGGGCCTCTTGTACATAGTGCTTGCACTCTGCGCGTTCAGCGGGAGGCATTTTTCAAGCGCCCTCTTTCTTACGGGGGTACTGGCCTGGTTCGGCGGCTCTTCAAGCCTGATGTATGCGTATCGGTATATTCACTATCTTGCCGTCCTTCCGGTTCTGGCCAGCCTAATTTTCTTTTACGTAATAGTAAAATTCCTGATGCGTGCGGTGCGCGCGGGCGACAGCAGGAGGTTTCCCGGGAAAACCCGCCTGAAAGCGGACGCCATAAATGTACTTTGCTATCTGGGCGTTGTTCTATTCGTACTAGTGGTTCCGATAGCCGTATCGCGTTTCTGGCAAGCCCGGCAAGTAAACCTTCTTGTGGATACCATTGAAGCAGGTGCAATGACCCCGACACAGATGGCGGTGAAAATCCGGGAACACTCCATTCTTTTTTGTCCGAAAACGCCTCTTCCGGGCTTGGTTGGTTCCGGGACGTTGGAACCAGGAAATGCGGCCGGTGAGTATGTGGCGCTGGCCTTTGACACGCACGGCTGGGATATACCCGTAACGATTGAGTATGACAAGAAGCGTTCTATGAATGATTACAGCCAGACTATCGTGGTTCAGGGTATAGACGATGGCGATGTGGGCCGGGTGTATCTGTATTTTCCTGTCTATGAGCTGGATATGTCTTATAAACTGGACCTGTGGCGCGACTTTAAACGCGCTTACCCGTATTGGTCCGGTTCCCAAGATGACACGCGGCCTCTTGAAGAACAGGACTGGTGGAAACGAGGTCGCTTCGAAGGGATTTCAATAAGTGAAGGACACGCTGCCCTGTTCTCGGGCTTCTTCACGGTCGATATAGATGATGCGGTGCGTATACTGCCCACGATACAGATCCCTCGTGACCGCAGATTCTTGCGCACCTATAAGACCGGGGATGTCGAACGGACTGTGCGCCGCTGGATGGATGGGTGCAGGAAGCGGCCAATCAGCATTGATCCGGTTCAGACCAATAACGATTGCTGGGAACTGGATGAGGATCTGTTGTACCCTCCTGCATCGCCTATCTTTGCTTCTCCCTTGCTGAAGGAGGATACCCTGAAGGATTATCTGGCGCAATGGCAGCAACGACTGACGTATATAACCGCTTTGTCGGACGCAGCCGCACTGGACTTGGCAAATAAAGGAACGGAGTGGTTCCGAGAAAAGCGAATCGAAGACGCTATCGGCGCATATACGGCCGCTTGTGAATTCGCGCCTGACGATCCTCTTTATTTTGTTCGAATCGGGCAGTTGTTCCAGAATTCCCGCAGGAGCAAGGAAGCACTCGATGCTTACAAAAAAGCAATCATATTGCGTCCAGACCTTCTTGACACCGCTCACCGGTTGAACAAACTATCTGCGGAAACAGAAGATCCCGCCATGCTGCGTGATTTCTGGCTACAGGTTCTTGAAACATATCCCGACAACCGCTATGCGGGAATGCAGGCTGGAATTTTACTGGATTACTTTAAAGATCATGCGCAATCTGCTGAAATATACAACCATATCCACAAATCTTATCCCGATGATTTTTATGTCATAAGGTTATTGATACGTAATCTATTTGTTGCCGAAAAATATACTGAGGCCTATGCGCTTGTCGAGCAAAGCGTTTCCCGTTTCCCTGACCGCATTGAAGATATCGCGGACATGCTGATCGCGAGTGGGTATGAACTTTCTCAACTGCAAAAGGACAACAATGAAGCGGAAACGGTTTATTTACTGGCGCTAAAATTGATTCCGGATGATCCGTACTT
>JAAYBJ010000217.1 GCA_012730105.1 Candidatus Hydrogenedentota bacterium | reverse complement strand
GTGGTATGCGGCATGATCGGCATCAAGATGACCCACGGCAGCAAACACGTGATTGTCTCGGACAACCTCCTCACCCGGATAGACTTGTGGGGAATCCTGTACAACCCCGGCGCCGCCTCCCATGGTCCGGTTCCGGCCTCAGGAGACACCCCTGCCAAACCTGACAACAGTGACGGCGGCTCTATCATCGCCAACAACATCATTACAGATTACGGGTATGGACACGAGTACTGGAATTGGGGCGGCGCGTCCGCGGATCAGTCGGGTTCCTACGCCATCGCGCTGTTGAAAGGCCAGATCCCGGAGAATCCGCCGCTGGGCGATGTCGTCTTGACCGGCAACCTGGTTTACGGCGGCCGGAACGGTGACGCCCTCCGTTACCGCTACGCCCTCTATATAGAGGATTGGAACCGCCGGGACGAGCCCGGGTCCAATGCCCCCAGACAACCCCATCTTTACGGCAACCTGTTCCATCCCGGCAGCGGCGGCATCTCAAATGCGGAAGTACCGGGAGACAAGAATTTGTAATGATTTTCCTGACGCAGGCACGGCCCATAAACCAATAGAGATTAAAGGCTGGGATCGGCCAGCGAAAATTCTGTTTGTTTCTATTACGCCATGCGCGATATCATCATATAGAATGATTATTTATTCTTTTCAAGGGAACACCCATGCTTTTGAGAATGGGAAAAGACTGGTGGGAAAAGAACTGGAAAGAAACTTTCTTCGCGCTTTTCCTTGCTTGGATTTTTATTGCGTCAGTTTTTGCAGGTATCATGGCATATGAAAAATTCGGGCTTATTTCCTTTACAGAGCACCTGTATCTTCAGTCAGGCGTCATGTCGTTTGCATTGTGCGCCACTATTCTTAGAACGCCACGAAAAGGCAGGTATTATTTTTTTGTCTTAGCATTCTTGTCCTGCTTTCTTTTGATTGATATCGTAATTCGACTTCTTTTCTCCACTCGTGAAATACAACCTGGCATTTACCGGCAATTACTGGGTTGGAACGAAACCGCCTGCATACTCACGGTCAAAACAATTTTTATCACGGTACTTCTTGTTATTTATTGGTTTCGTGAAAAATTTAAGCGATCCATATACGTGCTGTGCCTGATACTCTTGTCTGCAGGGGCGTTCTATATTTCCGCCATACATGTGCCGCTTATGCTGCGAGAACCCCTAAGCAGCCACAAGGTGCAACGCGTGGATGGATCCGGTGTCCGCACTTATATCTGCTGCGGCCTCGACACCTATCTGCTGGCCCCATCATGCACGCCCAACAACCCCGCGCAAGCACGCTTGATAAGAAAAGGCAAAGAGGTATTGTATCTTCCCCACTGGGACAAATTCTCGGAACTCCTCGGTCACTACAGTAATGAGGCCCAAAATGACTTCCGTTTTGTAGTGGACACCACCCCGAAAGACACGGAGACCGCGTTGCTTTGCCTGTTTCAATACATCGACGACTCGCCGGCCTACGTGAAATTTGTGGAATGCCCGAAGTATCTGGCGCCTGTAATCAACAGGAATTGCCTGTCTCCCGACGGCACCCGTCTGGCGCTGAATAACGGTAAAATTATGGACTTTTTTGATACGGATTCTGTCTTTACCGCCTTTGCGGAGGTTAATGAACAAGAGCACTATTTTATTGAGTGGACAAACACCCGCGAAGGATATATGTTGTACTATCGAAAAGAAGGAAACGAAGCCGTGTTACTGGATCCGCTGTCGGGTGAAATACTGGCAGTCCATCCTCTTTCTTTTTGTTCTCCTGAGATAGGCTCTATGACTCTTTCTCCAAATAAACAACGGTTGCTCTATGCAGGAGAATACACCGACTATTTTTTCTGGGAGACTATCGGAGGCTGCGAATTTAGCCCCGCACGCGCTGGTAGAAGCGATGCTTATTGGGAAAGGGAAAGTACCCCCACTTTTTGGATCAACGATACGGATTTCATCTACCAGACACGCTCGATGGAATTATACAAGATCAATATTGAAACCAGAATCTACACCAAAATCTCTCAGCCATTTGCCTTCGTTTTCTGGTGTGATTATGACCCTAAAACGGAACGCGCCCTATGGTCGACGGTAACGCCCGGGGAAACAACCACCATACACGCCTGTACGATAGACGAACTATTTCAAAGATAATAACCAGGCCTGTACTGCGGCAGTCGTTGATTCGCGGTTTTGCGGAAACACCGGCGTTGGTATACACTTTTTTCCTTAACGTACCAAATCCGTTGTCACACAGGTGTTACCTTCCCCATGCTGACCAGAGACCTCCAATATCATCTCCCCGAAACCCTGATCGCGCAGTTCCCGTCGGAACAGCGGGATGAGTCACGCCTGATGGTGGTGGACCGCGCCTCGGGAGATATCCGGCTGGATGTCTACAGGAACGTGGCCCGGTACCTGCAACGGGGGGACTGCATGGTCCTGAACAACACCCGGGTGATCCGGGCGCGCCTGCACGGCCATAAGGCCAGCGGCGGTCGGGTGGAGGTGTTTCTGCTGCGCGAGACGGAGCCGGGCTGCTGGGTGGCGCTGGTACGCCCTTCCGCAAAGGTCAAACCGGGCGCGCATGTCCATTTCGCGGGCGGGTTGGAAGCCCGCGTGGAAGAAGTCGTAGAAGAGGGGAAGCGGCGCGTTTGCTTCAATCATGCCGAGGTCATCGAACGACTCGAACAGGCGGGAGAGATTCCGCTGCCCCCCTATATCAAGCGCAAGAAGGAGGACCGGCACGACGCCGAGCGCTACCAGACACTCTATGCGAGAACTCCGGGCGCGGTGGCCGCACCCACCGCAGGACTCCATTTTACGGATGGCGTTTTCCGGGATTTGGACGCGGCGGGCGTGGACCACGCTTTTCTGACCCTGCACGTAGGCTACGGCACCTTCAAACCGATCACGGCGGCAACCCTGGAAGAACACGCCGTGGACGCGGAGGAATATGAATTTCCGGAGAACACCGCCGACAAACTCAACACGGTACGCAGCGCGGGCGGCCGGGTCGTCGCGGTGGGCACCACCTGCGCGCGGGTGCTGGAGACCCGTTTCTCGGGAAACTGTTTCACACCGGGCGGCGGCACAACCGGCCTGTACATCCATCCGCCTTACGCTTTCAAGGCGGTGGATATACTACAGACCAATTTTCACCTGCCCCAATCCAGTCTGCTCGCGCTGGTCTGCGCCTTCGGTGGGTATGATTTAATTATGGAGGCCTATCGGCGCGCGGTGGCCGAAAAATTCCGTTTTTACTCTTACGGGGACGTCATGCTGATCCGGTAACGCTTCGTGGCGGGTGGATCATTCTCCCCCGGTCTTGAAGTTTTTCCCGGCCCCCTTGTATAGTGTGGCGCGCATTAGCATCCGGCGGGATCGGTTTGGGCCGTTCTCCCGCTTACCACGACTCATAAACGAAAGTATGCCATGAAGATACCGATGATGGACCTCTGCGCTCAGTATGCCTCCATCAAGGCCGAGGTGGACAACGCCGTCGCGCAAGTGCTGACGCAGCAGCAATTCCGTGGCGGCCCCCTTGTAGAGGCTTTTGAAAGGGACCTGGCCGCCTTCGCCCGGGCACAGCACGCCATCGGGGTGGCCTCCGGTACGGACGCCCTCTATCTCGCCCTGCGCGCCCTGCCCCTGCAACCCGGCGACGAGGTCATCACCACGCCCTTTTCCTTTTTCGCCACGGCCGGCGCCATTGTCAACGCGGGCGGCGTGCCGGTTTTCGCGGACATCGAACCCGCCACCTT